>NZ_JBNRIJ010000002.1:97818-173242 GCF_053557675.1 Pseudomonas sp. XP1
CACAAGGTGTCAGCCGTTCGAGCAGCCGTTCCCCATCACGCGGTATTCGAGAATGTGCTTCTGGCCCTTGGAGTCCTCGTAGGTCATGCGGGCTGGCACGACTTCGCACACATTGGGCACTTCGCTCATGGAAATGACGCGGGCAATGTCCAGGTGCTGCGAGTAACTGTACTGTTCAACCGGAATCTGCTCGGCATCTTTGGCTTCGCCGGCCATCGCCGCGCCGCAAAGACTGCCAAGTACCAATACCAGTAAAGCTTTCATTTTCAATTTACCTGTCTAAGGTCGTGAGGGGGCACGCGGCGCTTATGGCGCCGCGAGTATTGCTAGTTTCAACTATCGGGTTTGGATGGGGATTAACGCTTGCCTTCGTGGGGGCTGTTACCAGTTGTTAATCGCCTTGCCGTTGCTGGCGAAGTGAATTTTATGGCTGCCGCCAAGACTGAAACAGTGGGTCTTTTGATAAAGTGTTTTGACAGAATCTGTAACAATCCTCTGATAAACCGCCCCCGTATTTTCTCGTCTGGGCTGTAAGGTGCGTGCCAGAGCGCTTTGTCGGGACGGGCGTACCAAATTACTACCAACGTCGAATGGCTTTTGTCGCTCTGGTACAGTTACAAACGGTTCCATACAAAAACAACTATTACACCGAGGTAACACAGATGAGTGCGGCTCCACTGTATCCCGTTCGTCCCGAGGTTGCGGCCACCACCCTGACCGACGAGGCCACTTACAAGGCCATGTACCAGCAATCGGTGATCAACCCGGACGGCTTCTGGCGCGAGCAGGCCCAGCGCATCGACTGGATCAAGCCGTTCACCAAGGTCAAGCAGACCTCCTTCGACGACCACCACGTCGATATCAAATGGTTCGCCGACGGCACTCTGAACGTTTCCTCCAATTGCCTGGACCGCCACCTTGAAGAGCGCGGCGACCAGCTGGCCATCATCTGGGAAGGCGACGACCCTTCCGAGCACCGCAACATCACCTACCGCGAACTGCACGAGCAGGTCTGCAAGTTCGCCAACGCCCTGCGTGGCCAGGACGTGCACCGTGGTGACGTGGTCACCATCTATATGCCAATGATCCCCGAGGCCGTGGTCGCCATGCTGGCCTGTGCCCGTATCGGTGCGATCCATTCGGTGGTGTTCGGCGGCTTCTCGCCCGAGGCGCTTGCCGGCCGTATCATCGACTGCAAGTCCAAGGTCGTGATTACCGCCGACGAAGGTGTGCGCGGTGGCCGGCGTACCCCGCTCAAGGCCAACGTCGACCTGGCGCTGACCAACCCTGAAACCAACAGCGTGCAGAAGATCATCGTGTGCAAGCGCACCGGCGGCGACATTGCCTGGCACCAGCACCGCGATATCTGGTACGAAGACCTGATGAAGGTCGCCTCCAGCCACTGTGCACCGAAAGAGATGGGTGCCGAGGAAGCGCTGTTCATCCTTTATACCTCCGGCTCCACCGGCAAGCCGAAGGGCGTGCTGCACACCACTGGCGGCTACCTGGTATACGCCGCGCTGACCCATGAGCGCGTGTTCGACTATCGCCCGGGCGAGGTGTACTGGTGCACCGCCGACGTGGGTTGGGTCACTGGCCACAGCTACATCGTCTACGGCCCGCTGGCCAACGGTGCCACCACCCTGCTGTTCGAAGGCGTGCCGAACTATCCCGACATCACCCGTGTGTCGAAGATCGTCGACAAGCACAAGGTCAACATCCTTTACACCGCGCCAACCGCCATCCGCGCGATGATGGCCGAAGGGCAGGCTGCTGTTGAAGGTGCCGATGGCTCCAGCTTGCGCCTGCTGGGCTCGGTGGGTGAGCCGATCAACCCCGAAGCCTGGAACTGGTACTACAAGACCGTGGGCAAGGAGCGTTGCCCGATCGTCGACACCTGGTGGCAGACCGAGACCGGCGGCATCCTGATCAGCCCGCTGCCGGGCGCTACCGGCCTCAAGCCGGGCTCGGCAACCCGCCCGTTCTTCGGCGTTGTGCCGGCGCTGGTGGACAACCTGGGCAACCTGATCGAGGGCGCTGCCGAAGGCAACCTGGTGATCCTCGATTCCTGGCCGGGCCAGTCGCGTTCGCTGTACGGCGACCACGACCGTTTCGTCGATACCTACTTCAAGACCTTCCGTGGCATGTACTTCACTGGTGACGGTGCGCGCCGCGACGAGGATGGCTACTACTGGATCACCGGCCGCGTGGATGACGTGCTGAACGTGTCCGGTCACCGCATGGGTACTGCCGAGATCGAAAGTGCCATGGTGGCGCATGCGAAAGTTGCCGAGGCCGCGGTGGTGGGTGTACCGCACGACATCAAGGGGCAGGGCATCTATGTGTATGTCACCCTCAACGCCGGTATCGAGGCCAGCGAGCAGCTGCGCCTGGAGCTGAAGAACTGGGTGCGCAAGGAAATCGGCCCGATCGCCTCGCCGGATGTGATCCAGTGGGCGCCGGGGCTGCCGAAGACACGGTCGGGCAAGATCATGCGCCGCATCCTGCGCAAGATTGCCACGGGTGAGTACGATGCCCTGGGTGATATCTCGACCCTGGCCGACCCGGGCGTGGTGCAGCACCTGATCGATACGCACAAGGCCATGAGCCTGGCTTCGGCCTGATAGAGGGCTGGTGCACGCTGAAGGCTTTGTGCGATCCCTGTGGGAGCGGCTTTAGCCGCGGAGAGCCCAGCGCGGTGGATGGCACCGGCGTTGCCGGTGTTCGCGGCTGAAGCCGCTCCCACAGGGTAAGGCGTGTGCTGTACCAATAAAACCCCGCCCGGGAAACCGGCGGGGTTTTTGCTTTACTGTTACCCGACATTCATCGGTAACTATTCTGTCACCGGCGCCGCACAAGATCGGGGCGCCAGGAAACAATTCCGGCCTGTTTCGGTGCGTTTTCACAGCCTTTTTTTGCAACGCAGCACGCTGCACTTGCCGTAATACAAGGCTTTGCCAATAATAGGCCCGGGAATTGCTAGTACTATAGGTTCTATTTCTTGCGCTCTTGCATATTTTGCAATGGCTGTCAACATCGCCCGCTTCGGTTTCAAGCGCTTCTGTAAGTAGTTGTCGCTTTGAAGAAATATCGACTACCGGGCTGTCGTTAAAATGCCACTCACTCGCTCGTGGTCTGCGACCTTGGTCGAACCCTGCGCGGCTCGCGTTGTACCCATTCGCATATCGGGCAGCCGTTACCTGCCTTGTATTGCCCAGTACCGATGGAGTTACCTGATGAAGAAGCTCGCACTGCTTGGCGCCCTGGCGCTGTCCGTGTTTTCCCTGGTGTCGCAGGCCGATGAAAAACCGCTGAAAATCGGCATCGAAGCCGCCTATCCACCCTTCGCCTTCAAGCAGCCAGACGGCAGCATTGCCGGTTTTGACTACGACATCGGCAACGCCCTGTGCGAAGAGATGAAGGCCAAGTGCACTTGGGTCGAGCAGGAGTTCGACGGCCTGATCCCGGCGCTGAAAGTGCGCAAGATCGACGCTATCCTGTCGTCCATGTCGATCACCGACGACCGCAAGAAATCGGTCGACTTCACCAAGCGCTACTACCTGACCCCGGCGCGCCTGGTGATGAAGGAAGGTACCGCCGTCAGCGACAGCCTGGATGAGCTCAAGGGCAAGAAGATTGGTGTGCAGCGCGGCTCGATCCACGACCGCTTCGCCAAGGAAGTGCTGGGCGCCAAAGGTGCCACCGTGGTCCCTTACGGCACCCAGAACGAAATCTACCTGGACGTGGCGGCTGGCCGCCTCGATGGCACCGTGGCTGACGCCACCCTGCTGGAAGACGGCTTCCTCAAGACCGACGCCGGCAAGGGCTTCGCCTTCGTAGGCCCGTCCTTCACCGACGCCAAGTACTTCGGTGACGGCATCGGTATCGCCGTGCGCAAGGGTGACAAGGCCAACGTCGACCGCATCAACGCGGCGATCGATGCCATCCGTGCCAACGGCAAGTACAAAGAAATCGAGAAGAAGTACTTCAACTTCGACATCTACGGTCCAGACTCGAACTAAGACGTCGGGTTTCACCTGTGCAATGGTGCAAACAGCAGAAGCTCTGAGGTTTGCACCATTTTTCATTCTCTAGGTCGAGGACCTCATCATGTTGAAAGGCTACGGGGCAGTCATCCTCGACGGGGCGTGGCTGACGCTTCAGCTCGCCCTGTCGTCGATGGCCCTGGCCATCGTGCTCGGCCTGATCGGTGTGGCGCTGCGCTTGTCGCCGGTGCGCTGGCTGGCCTGGCTGGGCGATCTGTATTCCACGGTGATTCGTGGTATTCCGGACCTGGTCCTGATCCTGCTGATCTTCTACGGCGGGCAGGACATCATCAACCGGGTTGCGCCGCTGCTCGGTTATGAAGACTACATCGACCTGAATCCGCTGATCGCGGGTATCGGTACCCTGGGCTTCATCTTTGGTGCTTATCTTTCGGAAACCTTCCGCGGTGCATTCCTCGGTATCCCGAAAGGCCAGGCCGAAGCGGGCGTGGCGTATGGCATGAGCAACCGCCAGGTGTTCTTCCGCATCCAGGTGCCGCAAATGATTCGCCTGGCGATCCCGGGCTTCACCAACAACTGGCTGGTGCTGACCAAGGCCACCGCGCTGATTTCGGTAGTGGGCCTGCAGGACATGATGTTCAAGGCCAAGCAGGCGGCCGACGCCACCCGCGAGCCTTTCACCTTCTTCCTGGCGGTGGCGGCCCTGTACCTGGTGCTGACCAGCATCTCGCTGCTGGCCCTGAAGTATCTCGAGCGCCGCTATTCGGTGGGCGTCAAGGTGGCTGAACTATGATCTTCGACTACAACGTCGTCTGGGAGGCACTGCCGATGTACTTCGGCGGCCTGCTGACCACCCTCAAGCTGCTGGCGATTTCGCTGTTCTTCGGGCTGCTGGCGGCCATTCCGCTGGGCCTGATGCGGGTGTCCAGGCTGCCAGCGGTCAACCTCGTGGCGTGGCTGTACACCTACGTGATCCGCGGCACGCCGATGCTGGTGCAGCTGTTTCTGATCTACTACGGCCTGGCGCAGTTCGAGGCGGTGCGCGAAAGCTTCCTGTGGCCGCTGCTGTCCAGCGCTACCTTCTGTGCCTGCCTGGCGTTCGGTATCAACACCAGTGCCTATACCGCCGAAATCATCGCCGGCAGCCTCAAGGCCACGCCCCATGGCGAAATCGAGGCGGCAAAGGCCATGGGCATGTCGCGCATGAAGATGTACCGGCGCATTCTGCTGCCGTCGGCCCTGCGCCGGGCGCTGCCGCAGTACAGCAACGAAGTGATCATGATGCTGCAGACCACCAGCCTGGCGTCGATCGTCACCCTGATCGACATCACTGGCGCTGCGCGCACGGTCAATGCGCAGTACTACCTGCCTTTCGAGGCCTATATCACGGCGGGCGTGTTCTACCTGTGCCTGACCTTCATCCTGGTGCGCCTGTTCAAGATGGCCGAACGCCGCTGGCTCGGCTACCTGGCGCCGCGCAAGCACTGACCGCTTTGTGAGAATCGACAGCATGTACAAACTCGAAGTCCAAGACCTGCACAAGCGCTACGGCAGCCATGAAGTGCTCAAGGGCGTGTCCCTGTCGGCCAAGGCAGGCGATGTCATCAGCATCATCGGCTCCAGCGGTTCGGGCAAGTCGACCTTCCTGCGCTGCATCAACCTGCTGGAGCAGCCGCACGCCGGCAAGATCCTGCTCAACAACGAAGAGTTGAAGCTGGTACCGGGCAAGGACGGCGCGCTCAAGGCCGCCGACCCGCGTCAGCTGCAGCGCATGCGCTCGCGCCTGTCGATGGTTTTCCAGCACTTCAACCTGTGGTCGCACATGACAGCGCTGGAAAACATCATCGAAGCGCCGGTGCACGTGCTGGGCGTGAACCGCAAGGAAGCCCTGGAAAAGGCCGAGCACTACCTGGCCAAGGTGGGTGTCGCTCATCGCAAGGACGCCTTCCCGGGGCACATGTCCGGCGGCGAGCAGCAGCGTGTGGCAATTGCCCGGGCGCTGGCCATGGAGCCGGAGGTCATGCTGTTCGACGAGCCGACCTCGGCGCTGGATCCGGAATTGGTGGGCGATGTGCTCAAGGTGATGCAGGCGCTGGCCCAGGAAGGCCGCACCATGGTGGTGGTTACCCACGAGATGGGCTTTGCCCGTGAAGTGTCCAACCAACTGGTGTTCCTGCACAAGGGCCTGGTGGAGGAAACCGGCTGCCCGCGCGAAGTGCTTGCCAACCCGCAGTCGGAGCGCCTGAAGCAGTTCCTCTCCGGCAGCCTGAAGTAAAAACTGCAAATTTGCACCAGAATAGGGCATGCTGCGCGGCGAGCGCAGCCTGACCCGGCGCACAGACTCGAACGACCTCAGGTTTCGGACCGCACCCTATGACCACCCAGCGAATCGGTTTTCTCATCTGGCCCAGCACCAGGCCCTTGACCCTGGCGCTGGCCGAGGAAGTGTTGCAGGTGGCGCAGCGGGTGCACCCGGAGGTGGCCTACGAGCTGGTCTTCCTGCAGGCGGAGCCGGCGCAAGAGGGTAGCTGGCGCTTGCCGGGCGAACCGTGGAACGGCCGCCTTGAGGGGTGCCACAAGCTGTTCCTTTTGGCTGACGAGCAGCCGTCGGCGGTGGGGGCGGCGTTGTCGGCGGCGCTCAAGCAGTTGGCGCGCAGTGGCTGCATGATCGGTGGCCTGTCGGCAGGGGTCTACCCCCTGGCGATGCTGGGCCTGCTCGACGGTTACCGGGCTGCGGTGCACTGGCGCTGGCAGGATGATTTTGCCGAGCGCTTCCCCAAGGTGATCGCCACCAGCCACCTGTTCGACTGGGACCGTGATCGCCTGACCGCTTGTGGCGGCATGGCCGTGACCGACCTGCTGCTGGCGGTGCTGGCTCGTGACCATGGAGCGGAGTTGGCCGGAGCGGTGTCGGAGGAGCTGGTGGTCGAGCGCATCCGCGAGGGTGGCGAGCGCCAGCGCATTCCGTTGCAGAACCGCCTGGGCTCCAGCCATCCCAAGCTGACCCAGGCGGTGCTGCTGATGGAGGCCAACATTGAAGAGCCACTGACCACCGACGAAATTGCCCAGCACGTGTGCGTTTCGCGCCGGCAACTGGAGCGTATCTTCAAACAGTACCTCAACCGCGTGCCGAGCCAGTACTACCTGGAGCTGCGCCTGAACAAGGCGCGGCAGATGCTGATGCAGACCAGCAAGTCGATCATCCAGATCGGGCTGTCCTGCGGCTTTTCCTCAGGGCCGCATTTTTCCAGTGCCTACCGCAACTTCTTTGGCGCAACGCCGCGGGAGGATCGCAACCAGCGGCGTAGCAGCAGCCCGTTCGAACTGAGCTCGGCGCCTGCCGAAAAAGGCTGATTGCCCTGTAGTCTGTACTGGCCCTATCGCTGGCAAGCCAGCTCCCACAGAATCACCACAGGCCTTGATGGTTACGGGGCACTTGTGGGAGCGGGCGAGCCCGCGAATCGGCCGGTACAGGCAACCACGCTTCTATATGTGTACACCCGTTCACCCAGCCCCCTCTCTCCCGTACACTGCGCGATTGCGACAGTGTTTGTCGCATTGCCGAAAGCCTTGTCAAAACTGGGTTTTGCGCTGTAACAAGTTGTCGCTTGGCCGCAAGGACAGGCGCGGATCAGTCCTTACAATCCCCCCATCGCTCGCCACTTCCAGGCCAGCGTTCCTCTTCAGGAGACTCAGATGTCCGTTGAGCAAGCCCCGGTGCAACGTGCCGATTTCGACCAGGTCATGGTCCCCAACTATTCTCCGGCGGCCTTCATTCCTGTGCGAGGCGAGGGTTCCCGCGTCTGGGACCAGTCGGGTCGCGAATTGATCGACTTTGCCGGTGGCATCGCGGTCAACGCCCTGGGCCACTGCCACCCGGCACTGGTCAAGGCCCTGACCGAGCAGGCCAACACCCTCTGGCATGTATCCAACGTGTTCACCAACGAGCCGGCCCTGCGCCTGGCCCACAAGCTGGTGGACGCAACCTTTGCCGACCGAGCGTTCTTCTGCAACTCCGGCGCCGAGTCCAACGAGGCCGCCTTCAAGCTGGCCCGTCGCGTTGCGCACGACCGCTTCGGCCCGGAAAAGCACGAAATCATCGCCACCGTGAACAGCTTCCACGGCCGTACCCTGTTTACCGTCAGCGTCGGTGGCCAGCCGAAGTACTCCGATGGCTTCGGCCCGAAGATCACCGGCATCAGCCATGTGCCGTACAACGACCTGGAAGCGCTGAAGGCACAGATTTCCGACAAGACCTGCGCCGTGGTGATCGAGCCGATCCAGGGCGAGAGCGGCGTGGTGCCGGCCGACAAGGCCTACCTGGAAGGCGCGCGCAAACTGTGTGACGAACACAACGCCCTGCTGATCTTCGACGAAGTGCAGACCGGCGTTGGCCGTACCGGTTCGCTGTATGCCTACCAGCACTACGGCGTTACCCCGGACATCCTGACCAGCGCCAAGAGCCTGGGCGGCGGTTTCCCTATCGGTGCCATGCTGACCACCACCGAGCTGGCCAAGCACCTGGCCGTCGGCACCCACGGCACTACCTACGGCGGCAACCCGCTGGGTTGCGCTGTCGCCTGCGCGGTGCTGGACGTGGTCAACACCCCGCAAACCCTGGCCGGCATCAAGGCCAAGCATGAGCGCTTCAAGGTCCGCCTGGAGCAGATCGGCCAGAAGTACAACCTGTTCAGCCAGGTGCGTGGCGTTGGCCTGCTGCTGGGCTGCGTGCTGACCGAGGCCTGGAAAGGCAAGGCCAAGGACGTGCTCAACGCCGCCGAGAAAGAAGGCGTGATGGTGCTGCAGGCCGGCCCGGACGTGGTCCGATTCGCGCCTAGCCTGGTGGTTGAAGACGCCGACATCGACGAAGGCCTGGACCGCTTCGAGCGCGCCGTGGCCACCCTGACCAAGGGCTGATCCGCCTGCAGTCCCTTCACCGGCCCTGGCCCAGGCTCAACCCGAGTCTGCACCGGGCCGGTGATACCCGATTCCAGTGCAGGTGCCGGTGCACCTGCCGTTTTCCCGTGCTGCCGTGAGCGGCCCGTATTCCAAAGGAGTGACACCATGCTGGTGATGCGCCCCGCGCAAATGGCTGATCTGAACGAAGTGCAGCGCATGGCTGCAGACAGCCCCATTGGTGTCACCTCGCTGCCGGACGACACCGCTCGCCTGGGCGACAAGATCGCCGCATCCGAGACTTCCTTCGCCGCCGAGGTCAGCTTCAACGGTGAAGAAAGCTACTTCTTCGTGCTCGAGGACAGCGAAACCGGCAAGCTGGCCGGTTGCTCGGCCATCGTAGCTTCGGCCGGCTACTCCGAGCCGTTCTACAGCTTTCGTAACGAGACCTTCGTGCACGCCTCGCGCGAGCTGAAGATCCATAACAAGATCCACGTGTTGTCGCTGTGCCATGACCTGACCGGCAACAGCCTGCTGACCAGCTTCTATGTGCTGCCGGAACTGGTGAACAGTGGCTGGGCCGAGCTCAATTCACGTGGCCGCCTGCTGTTCATGGCCGCTCACCCGGAGCGTTTCGCCGACTCGGTGGTGACCGAGATCGTCGGCTACAGCGACGAGCAGGGTGAGTCGCCGTTCTGGGATGCCATCGGCCGCAACTTCTTCGACCTCAATTACGCCGACGCCGAGCGCCTGTGCGGCCTTAAAAGCCGCACCTTCCTCGCCGAACTGATGCCGCACTACCCGATATACGTGCCGCTGCTGCCTGACCTGGCTCAGGAAGCCATGGGCCAGGTACATCCGAGGGCGCAGATTACCTTCGACATCCTCATGCGCGAAGGCTTCGAGACCGAGCACTACATCGACATCTTCGATGGTGGCCCGACCTTGCATGCGCGTACCTCGGGCATACGCTCGATCGCCCAGAGCCGGGTGGTGCCGGTGAAGCTCGAGGACACCCCGGTCAAGGGCGGGCGCCCGTACCTGGTGTGCAACGGCCAGTTGCAGGACTACCGCGCTGTACTGCTGGACCTGGACTGGGTGCCGGGCAAACCCGTCAGCCTGAGCCCTGCAGCCGCCGAGGCGCTGGGGGTGGGCGAGGGGGCCAGCGTGCGTCTGGTTGCGGTCTGAGGTCTGGCGACAGACGTTTCGGGATTGATGCGTTAGAAGAGTTTCGCGCCGGCCGCCGCCGCCGCAAAAGGAGATAGCATGATCGTTCGTCCTGTACGCAGCAGCGATTTGCCTGCGTTGATCGAATTGGCACGCAGCACCGGTACCACCGGGCTGACCACGCTGCCGGCCAACGAAGAGCGCCTGGGGCATCGTGTTGGCTGGGCGGAAAAGAGCTTCCGTGGCGAAGCCGAGCGTGGCGACACCGACTACCTGTTCGTGCTGGAAAACGACGAAGGCATGGTGGTGGGCATCAGTGCCATCGCCGGTGCCGTCGGCCTGCGCGAACCTTGGTACAACTACCGGGTCGGCCTGACCGTCAGCGCCTCGCAGGAGCTGAAGATCTACCGCGAAATCCCCACCCTGTTCCTGGCCAACGACCTGACCGGCAACTCCGAGCTGTGCTCGCTGTTCCTGCGCAGCGACTATCGCTCCGGCCTCAACGGCCGCCTGCTGTCGCGGGCGCGCATGCTGTTCATCGCCGAGTTCCCCGAGCTGTTCGGCAAGAAGATCATCGCCGAAATGCGCGGCATGTCCGACGAGCAGGGCCGCTCGCCGTTCTGGGAAAGCCTGGGCCGGCACTTCTTCAAGATGGAGTTCAGCCAGGCCGACTATCTCACCGGCGTGGGCAACAAGTCGTTCATTGCCGAACTGATGCCGAAGTTCCCGTTGTACACCTGCTTCCTCTCCGAAGCGGCGCGCAACGTGATCGGTCGCGTGCACAAGGACACCGAGCCGGCGCTGGCCATGCTCAAGCAGGAAGGCTTCAACTATCAGGGCTACGTCGACATCTTCGATGCCGGCCCCGCCATCGAGTGCGACACCTCCAGGATACGCGCCGTGCGCGAAAGCCAGACCCTGGTGCTGGCGGTGGGCACGCCGGGCGATGACGCGACGCCTTACATCATCCACAACCGCAAACGCGACGACTGCCGCATAACGGCCGCACCTGCGCGGCTGGCTGCCGGTACCCTGGTGGTCGACCCTCTGACCGCCAAGCGCCTGCGCATGGGTGCCGGCGACAACGTGCGCGCCGTGCCGCTGTCGGCAAGCCGGGAGGCCCAGTAAATGACCACGCATTACATCGCAGGCAATTGGCAGGTTGGCCAGGGTGAAACCCTGCAGTCGCTCAACCCGGTGACGCAAGCCGTCGTCTGGGAGGGGCAGGGCGCTGACGCCGGCCAGGTGGATGCCGCCGTGCAGGCTGCGCGTCAGGCCTTCCCGGCCTGGGCGCAATTGAGCCTGGAAGCGCGTATCGATGTGCTGGAGAAGTTTGCCACGCAACTGAAAGCGCATGCCGAAGCCATGGCCCAGTGCATCGGCGAGGAAACCGGCAAGCCCCTGTGGGAGTCGGCGACCGAAGTCACCAGCATGATCAACAAGGTAGCGATCTCGGTGCAGAGCTACCGCGAGCGCACCGGCGAGAAGAGTGGCCCGCTGGCCGATGCCACGGCCGTGCTGCGGCACAAGCCCCACGGTGTGGTGGCGGTGTTCGGCCCGTACAACTTCCCCGGCCACCTGCCCAACGGCCATATCGTGCCGGCGCTGCTGGCGGGCAACTGCGTGGTGTTCAAACCCAGCGAGCTGACGCCCAAGGTCGCCGAGCTGACCGTCAATTGCTGGATTGCCGCCGGGCTGCCGGCGGGGGTGCTCAACCTGGTGCAGGGCGCGCGCGAAACCGGTGTGGCGCTGGCCGCCAACCCGGGGATCGACGGCCTGTTCTTCACCGGTTCCAGCCGCACCGGCAACCTGCTGCACCAGCAGTTCGCCGGCCGCCCGGACAAGATCCTGGCCCTGGAAATGGGCGGCAACAACCCGCTGGTGGTGGATGAGGTCAAGGACCTGGATGCGGCGGTGTATACCATTATCCAGTCGGCGTTCATTTCCGCCGGCCAGCGCTGCACCTGCGCCCGTCGTCTGCTGGTGCCGCAAGGCGCCTGGGGCGATGCGCTGATCGCGCGGCTGGTCGAGGTGAGCCGATCCATCACGGTCGGCGCGTTCGATCAGCAGCCTGCGCCGTTCATGGGCTCGGTGATTTCACTGCAGGCAGCGCGAGCGCTGATTGCAGCCCAGGCCGAACTGGTCGCCAAGGGTGCCGTTAAGCTGCTGGAAATGACCCAGCCACAGGCCGATGCCGCGCTGCTGACCCCGGGCATTGTCGATGTTACCGCTGTGGCCGAGCGCCCGGACGAAGAGTTCTTCGGCCCGCTGCTGCAGGTGATCCGCTATGCCGACTTCGATGCCGCCATCGATGAGGCCAACAACACCCAGTACGGCCTGGCCGCCGGCTTGCTGTCCGACTCCCGCGCCCGTTACCAGTACTTCTGGCTTCGCAGCCGCGCAGGCATCGTCAACTGGAACAAGCAATTGACCGGTGCCGCCAGCAGTGCACCGTTCGGCGGCGTGGGCGCCAGTGGCAACCACCGCGCCAGCGCCTATTACGCGGCGGACTACTGCGCTTACCCCGTGGCTTCGCTGGAGACCGCCAGCCTTGCCTTGCCGGCGACCCTGACGCCGGGCATCACCCTATAACAACAGGTCACGGAGCCTAGCCGATGAAATCCTACGAAGTGAATTTTGATGGCCTGGTGGGGCCTACCCACAACTATGGCGGCCTGTCCTACGGCAACGTGGCTTCGCAGAGCAACAGCCAGCAGGGGTCCAACCCGCGCGAAGCCGCGCGCCAGGGCCTGGCGAAGATGAAAGCGCTGGCCGACATGGGCTTCAAGCAGGGCGTGCTGGCGCCGCAGGAGCGCCCGGACGTGGCCGCACTGCGCCGCCTGGGCTTCGGCGGCAGCGACGCCGAAGTGATCCAGCGCGCCGCCAGGGAGGCCATGCCATTGCTGGTGGCCAGCTGCTCGGCCTCGAGCATGTGGGTAGCCAACGCTGCCACAGTCAGCCCCAGTGCCGACACCGCCGATGGCCGCGTGCACTTCACCGCTGCCAACCTCAACTGCAAGTACCACCGCAGCATCGAGCACCCAACCACCAGCCGCGTGCTGGGTGCCATGTTCAGCGATGACAAGCACTTTGCCCACCACGAGGCACTGCCTGCCGTGGCGCAGTTCGGTGACGAGGGTGCGGCCAACCACACGCGCTTCTGCCGTGCGTATGGCGAGGCCGGCGTGGAGTTCTTCGTCTACGGCCGCAGCGCCTTCGACAGCCGCTACCCGGCGCCGCAGAAGTACCCGGCCCGGCAAACCCTGGAAGCCTCACAGGCCGTGGCCCGGCTGCATGGCCTGCGCGATGACGGCGTGGTCTACGCTCAACAGAACCCGGCCGTGATCGACCAGGGCGTGTTCCACAACGATGTGATTGCGGTGGGCAACGGCGAGGTGCTGTTCTATCACGAGGACGCTTTCCTCGACACTGACGCGGTACTTGGCCAGCTGCGAGCTAAACTGGCCAGCAAGGGTGGCAACTTCCAGGCCATCTGCGTGCCACGGGCAGCGGTGACGGTGGAGGACGCGGTGCGTTCCTATCTGTTCAACAGCCAGCTGCTCAGCCGCGACGACGGCTCCATGCTGTTGGTGGTGCCGGAAGAGTGCCGCAACAACGAGCGGGTCTGGGCCTACCTGGGCCAGTTGACCAGCCAGGGCGGCGCGGTGAAAGAGGTCAAGGTATTCGACCTCAAGCAGAGCATGCAGAACGGCGGTGGGCCGGCTTGCCTGCGTTTGCGCGTGGCGTTGAAGGAAACGGAACTGGCAGCGGTCAACCAAGGCGTTATCATGACCGCCTCGCTGTACGACACCCTGCTGCTGTGGGTCGACAAGCATTACCGCGATCGCCTTGGCGAGGCGGACCTGGCCGACCCGCAATTGCTGGTGGAATGCCGTACGGCACTGGACGAATTGACCCAGATCCTGAAGTTGGGCTCGGTGTATCCGTTCCAACGCCAACCTTGAAGAGAGACTTTGCAATGACCGACGCCCTGCGCCTTATCCTGGAAGATGAAGACGGCACCCAGCTGGAAACTTCCTGCACCCGCTTTGCCGTGGTCTGGCAAGGCAAGGAAGTGTGGATTCAGCAGGATGGTCGTGGCCAGCTGTTGATCGGCGTGGATGTCGAGGAAGACGACACCGAGTACGCCAACCTGCTGCTGCGCCCGATGGCCACCAACCTGGTCAGCCTGCAGCTGGAAATGGAACCGGCGGAGGTCGGCGAAGACGACGATCACGTCCATGGCCCCGACTGCGGCCACCACCACTAAGGAAGTACCTATGCTCGCCCTTGGCAAATTGCTTGAGCTGACCCTCACCGATCACGAACCGGCCGAGAAGACCCAAGTGACAACCAAGGGCGCGCGTTTGCGCTGGCTGGGGGAGGGCGCGCTCGAAGTGCGCCCGGCCGAAAACGAGGATTGCGGGCTGGATTTGCTGTTGTCAGCCGGCATTCATGGCAACGAAACGGCACCGATCGAGTTGCTCGAGCGGCTGCTGCATGGCGTGGCCAACGGCAAGATCATACCCAAGGCCCGGGTGCTGTTCCTGTTCGGTAACCCGGCAGCGATCCGCAAGGGCGAGCGCTTCATCGAGCAGGACATCAACCGCCTGTTCAACGGGCGCCACGAGCTGTCCAGTGGCTTCGAGGCATTGCGTGCCGCCGAGCTTGAACAGTTCGCCCGGGTGTTCTTCAGCAAGCCGGGGCGCAGCCGCCTGCACTACGACCTGCATACCGCCATCCGTGGCTCGAAGATCGAGCAATTTGCCTTGTACCCTTATAAAGAGGGGCGCAAGCATTCCCGTCGCGAGCTGGTACGGCTGGCGGCGGCGGGCATGGAGGCAGTGTTGCTGCAGAGCAAGTCTTCAATCACGTTCAGCGCCTTCACCTACGAGCAGCTGGAGGCCGAGGCCTTTACCCTGGAACTGGGCAAGGCCCGACCGTTCGGGCAGAACGAGCTGGTCAACCTCGACAAGCTGGAAGCGAGGCTGATCCGCATCATCGAAGACACCGAGCCGCAGGGCGAAAGCTCGCTGGATGGCCTGCAGCTGTTCAGCGTGTCCCGCGAGATCATCAAGCACAGCGACAGCTTCCACCTGCATCTGCCGGCGGACATCGAGAATTTCTCCGAGCTGAGCAAGGGCTACCTGCTGGCCGAGGACCTGGCCGAGACGCGCTGGGTGGTCGAGGAGGAGGGCGCGCGCATCATTTTCCCCAACCCCAAGGTCAAGAATGGCCTCAGGGCGGGGATTCTGATCGTTCCTGACTCCGGCCAGCGACTGGGCTGAGCTGGCCCCGGTACCCTGGGCTCACGGCTGTGTCCGCAGTTCCAGTTGCAGCGCCTGGCGCAGCCCGTTTTCAGTGAAGGCGGGTGGGTTGGTGTTCAGGACGGTGCTGCCGCCAAATGTGAACTTGCAATCGGTGGGCAAGCCGATGCTCTGCAGCAGCAGGTTGTCCACCGGATAAGTGCCGTTTTTCCCTGGAACCTCGGTCTGGCCCGGAAAGACGGTGCCAGTCATCGAGTTCCAGCCTTGGCACAGACAGCGGTACAGGTCGAGTAGCGGCAGTTGCGCAGCGGTCGACCAGCCAGGGTTGTAGGCCAGGGTGCCGCCGCTGTAGCCCCAGCTACTCTGGTTTTCGTCGATGATGAAGTGGCCTTCGTCTTCATCTTCTTCGTGGTCGCTGGGTGTATAGGTCGTGAATTGGTGTCTGGATGCTTCGATCAGGCTGATCGGTGTCCCGGACTGCCCGGCCTTTTTATCCAGGGCCGCCAGCAGCGCCTGGCCGCAGGGTAGTTTGCGCAGTAGCTCCAGCGCATCCTGTGCTGCTTGCCTGAACGGGTCGCTACCCGTCACTCGCACACCGATATTGCCCAGGGCCTGATGTTCGACCGTCACGGGCCGGGCCAGTCGTGCATCGTTTTCGGTATCACGGTAGAGCTCGACCCTGGAGGACCCGCGGCCAAGCAGGCGGTGCCCCGTGACGTTGACAACCGCGTCGCCCTTGTCGATGAGTACCGGGCCGCTACCGACCACAATCTGGTGCGTGCCGGTATGGGCGTCGATGTGGACGATACCTGCGCCGGTGTCGATCCTGTTGCCGCTCCCTATCATGTCGATCAGCACCGTCTTCTTCACCTCCGGGGCGATGACGACGTGGTGATTGCCATCGGTGAGGCGAATGGCGATGGCTTGGGCGGTATGCGCGACGACCATGAATACCGCATCGTTGATGGTCACTTCCAGCAGGCATTCGCGAGGGGCAATACGTACGCGCTTTTGCTGCCCATCCGCGCGCAGCGCACGCGGGGCCACGTTGAAGACCAGCAGTTCGCTGTTCTGGGTGTTGCGGCGATAGCGTCGCCCCAGCGGGTAAGTGTGTTCCAGGGTGATTCGCACGTTGGGGTCAGCCTGGATGTACTTGACCTCGGTCTGCTGCTGGGGGTTGTCTTCATTGGGAAAGGCGGTCTGGGCGTAACCAGGTTCGCGAGCATCTATGTAGTAGATCGGGTTCGGATTGGCCAGGGTAGCCTCGTGAGGCAGTGGGTGTGGATCCGAGTGGAGTTTGGACAGGTTCAGCTCAGGCATGGAGGGCTCCGGCAGCGAAGGTGGGCCAGCAGGATCCCGTTCCGCTGCGCGGGTCAGGTGTTGCTTATGTACCGCATGGGCAGGCCTGCAGGTCCGCTTTGCCGCCTTGGGCGTGCTCATGAACGGCTTTTCATCCGCCGATTGCTGTTCTGGTGTACAAACACACTGTATCTCCCGTTCAGGCTGGCTATAATGGCGCCCTTTGCCGTCGTTTCGTCGATTCGACGTATTAGCCCAAACGGCCGCCGTTTCCGTGGAAGAACCTATGAAAAGCGCAGAAATCCGTGAAGCCTTCCTTCGCTTCTTCGAAGAGCAGGGACATACCCGAGTCGCCTCCAGTTCGCTGATCCCGAACAACGACCCGACCCTGTTGTTCACCAATGCCGGCATGAACCAGTTCAAGGACTGCTTCCTCGGTGCGGAGAAGCGTGCCTACACGCGTGCCGTCAGCAGCCAGAAGTGCGTGCGCGCCGGCGGCAAGCACAACGACCTGGAAAACGTCGGTTACACCGCGCGCCACCATACCTTCTTCGAAATGCTGGGCAACTTCAGCTTCGGTGACTATTTCAAGCGCGATGCCATTACCTTCGCCTGGACCTTCCTGACCTCGGAAAAATGGCTGAACCTGCCAAAGGAAAAGCTCTGGGTCACCGTCTACGCCACTGACGACGAAGCCTACGATATCTGGACCAAGGAGGTCGGCGTGCCGGCCGAGCGCATGGTGCGCATCGGCGACAACAAGGGCGCCCCGTACGCCTCCGACAACTTCTGGACCATGGGCGACACCGGCCCGTGCGGCCCGTGCACCGAGATCTTCTACGACCACGGCCCGGACATCTGGGGCGGCCCACCCGGTTCGCCGGAAGAAGACGGCGATCGCTACATCGAGATCTGGAACAACGTCTTCATGCAGTTCAACCGCACCGCCGATGGCGTGCTGCACCCGCTGCCTGCGCCGTCGGTGGATACTGGCATGGGCCTGGAGCGCGTCAGCGCCGTGCTGCAGCACGTGCACTCGAACTACGAGATCGACCTGTTCCAGAACCTGCTTTCCGCCGCGGCCAAGGCCATCGGTTGCAGCAATGAGGGGCAGGCCTCGCTGAAAGTGGTCGCCGACCACATCCGTTCGTGCGGCTTCCTGATCGCCGACGGCGTGCTGCCGTCCAACGAAGGCCGTGGCTACGTGCTGCGCCGCATTATTCGTCGCGCCTGCCGCCACGGTAACAAGCTGGGTGCCAAAGGCAGCTTCTTCTACCAGATCGTTGCCGCGCTGGTCGCCGAAATGGGTGAGGCCTTCCCGGAACTGAACAGCCAGCAGGCGCACATCGAGCGCGTGCTCAAGGCTGAAGAAGAACAGTTCGCCAAGACCCTGGAGCAGGGCCTGCGCATCCTCGAGCAGGACCTGGCCCAGCTGAAGGGCGACGTGGTGCCGGGCGACGTGGTGTTCAAGCTGTACGACACCTACGGCTTCCCGATGGACCTGACCGCCGACATTGCCCGCGAGCGCGAGCTGACCATCGACGAAGCCGGTTTCGAGCGCGAGATGGACGCCCAGCGTGAGCGTGCCCGTTCCGCCAGCGCCTTCGGCATGGATTACAACAGCCTGGTCAAGGTCGACAGTGCCACCGAGTTCCTCGGCTACGAGGCCACCGAAGGCCAGGGCAAGATCATCGCCCTGTACAAGGACGGCCAGGCCGTCGACCAGCTGGGTGAAGGCGAGCAGGGCGTGGTCGTGCTCGATCGCACGCCGTTCTACGCCGAATCCGGTGGCCAGGTGGGCGACACCGGCTACCTGCAGGCTGGCGCTGCGCGCTTCGATGTGCGCGACACTACCAAGACCGGTGGTGCCTTCCTGCACCATGGCGTGGTTGCCAGCGGCGCGCTGGTGATCGGTTCGCCGGTCGAGGCCAAGGTCGATGCCGAGGTGCAGCACGCCACCTCGCTGAACCACTCTGCCACCCACCTGCTGCACGAAGCGCTGCGCCAGGTACTGGGCGAGCACGTGCAGCAGAAAGGCTCGCTGGTCGACAGCCAGCGCCTGCGTTTCGACTTCAGCCACTTCGAAGCGGTGAAACCGGAGCAGATCAAGGCCCTGGAAGACATCGTCAACCGCGAAGTGCGCAAGAACACTGCGGTGGAAACCGAACTGACCGACATCGAAACCGCCAAGGCCAAGGGTGCCATGGCGCTGTTCGGCGAGAAGTACGGCGACACCGTGCGTGTGCTGAGCATGGGCGGCGATTTCTCGGTGGAGCTGTGCGGCGGTATCCACGCCAAGCGCACCGGTGACATCAGCCTGTTCAAGATCATCAGCGAAGGCGGCGTGGCCTCTGGCGTGCGCCGCATCGAAGCGGTCACCGGCGCTGCTGCGCTGGCCTACCTGAACGCTGCCGAAGAGCAGGTCAAGGAAGCCGCCCAGCTGGTGAAGGGTAACCGCGACAACCTGATCGACAAGCTGTCGGCTGTGCTCGAGCGCAACCGCCAGCTGGAGAAGCAGCTGGAACAGCTGCAGGCCAAGGCCGCCAGCGCCGCCGGGGATGATCTCTCCAACGCGGCCGTTGAGGTCAAGGGCGCCAAGGTGCTCGCCGCCCGCCTGGATGGGCAGGACGGCAAGGCCCTGCTGGCGCTGGTCGATCAGCTGAAGAACAAGCTCGGCCACGCAGTGATCCTGCTGGGCAGCGAGCATGAGGGCAAAGTCGTGCTGGTGGCCGGCGTGACCAAGGACCTCTCCAGCCAACTCAAGGCTGGCGATCTGATGAAACAAGCCGCTGCGGCGGTGGGTGGCAAGGGCGGTGGCCGTCCGGACATGGCCCAGGGTGGCGGCGTCGACGTCGCTGCACTGGACCAGGCCCTGGCGCTGGCCGTGCCATTCGCAGAGCAGGGACTTTGAGATGAAGGGGCCGACGGTCTAGTCGCGGCCTCTTCATGTTGGATTGTTTTTTGGGGCCCTGTATGGGCTGAGGCACCATTGAAATGGCGTTGATCGTACAGAAATTTGGCGGCACCTCTGTCGGTTCCATCGAGCGGATCGAGCAGGTAGCCGATAAGGTCAAGAAACACCGTGAGGCGGGCGACGACCTGGTGGTTGTGTTGTCGGCAATGAGCGGTGAAACCAATCGCCTGATCGACCTGGCCAAGCAGATCACCGATCAGCCGGTTCCGCGTGAACTGGATGTGATCGTGTCGACCGGTGAGCAGGTCACCATTGCCCTGCTGACCATGGCCTTGATCAAGCGTGGTGTGCCAGCGGTGTCCTACACCGGCAACCAGGTGCGCATTCTCACTGACAGCGCGCACAACAAGGCGCGCATCCTGCAGATCGACGACCAGAAGATTCGTGCCGACCTCAAGGAAGGCCGCGTGGTCGTGGTAGCGGGCTTCCAGGGCGTCGACGAGCACGGCAGCATCACCACCCTGGGCCGTGGCGGCTCCGACACCACGGGTGTGGCCCTGGCGGCTGCGCTGAAGGCTGATGAGTGCCAGATCTACACCGACGTCGATGGCGTCTACACCACCGACCCGCGCGTTGTGCCACAGGCCCAGCGCCTGGAGAAGATCACCTTCGAAGAGATGCTGGAAATGGCCAGCCTCGGTTCCAAGGTGCTGCAGATCCGTTCGGTGGAGTTCGCCGGCAAGTACAACGTTCCGCTGCGCGTGCTGCACAGCTTCAAGGAGGGTCCGGGTACCCTCATTACCATTGATGAAGAGGAATCCATGGAACAGCCGATCATTTCCGGTATCGCCTTCAACCGTGATGAAGCCAAGCTGACCATTCGCGGCGTGCCGGACACTCCGGGCGTGGCCTTCAAGATCCTCGGCCCGATCAGCGCCTCGAACATCGAGGTCGACATGATCGTGCAGAACGTTGCCCACGATAACACCACCGACTTCACCTTCACCGTGCACCGCAACGAGTACGAGAAGGCGCAGAGCGTGCTGGAAAACACTGCCCGCGAAATCGGTGCCCGTGAAGTGATCGGTGACACCAAGATCGCCAAGGTCTCGATCGTTGGCGTCGGCATGCGTTCGCACGCCGGTGTTGCCAGCCGCATGTTCGAAGCCCTGGCCAAGGAGAGCATCAACATCCAGATGATCTCCACCTCCGAGATCAAGGTTTCGGTCGTGATCGAAGAGAAGTACCTGGAGCTGGCCGTGCGCGCGCTGCACACCGCGTTCGAACTCGACGCTCCGGCACGACAGAGCGAGTAATACGCTGCCTGGAAGGGCGCGGCTTGCCGCGCCCTTCGCGTTTCTGCTCGCCACGCAGGCCTGTCCTGCCCTGGGTGACGAGCAACCGGGCCCTGGTCGTCGTCCACGACCAGGCCGCGACACCCAAGACTGTTACCCCTGAATGTTTTGCGTAAGGAGAAAGCTATGTTGATTCTGACTCGTCGGTGCGCCGAGAGCCTGATCATTGGAGACGGCGAGATCACCGTGACGGTGCTCGGCGTCAAAGGCAACCAGGTGCGTATTGGCGTCAGCGCCCCGAAGGAAGTGGCTGTGCACCGCGAGGAAATCTACCTGCGGATCAAGAAAGAGAAGGACGAGGAGCCAAGCCTTTAATTTTTTTGAAGTTTTTTTCAAAAAAAGGGTTGCAAACGAGGAAGAGCCTGTTTAATATTCGCCTCGTGTTGCGGTGAGGTGGCCGAGTGGCCGAAGGCGCTCCCCTGCTAAGGGAGTATACCTCATAAGGGTATCGGGGGTTCGAATCCCCCCTTCACCGCCATTATTCGCTTAGGGCGCTGTAAACGGTAAGAACGCTAAGTAGTTGATTTTAAACGAAAAAGTTCTTGCAAAAATGTTTCAGCGACCTATAATGCGCGGCAAGACACGGACTCATAGCTCAGCTGGATAGAGTACTCGGCTACGAACCGAGCGGTCGGAGGTTCGAATCCTCCTGAGTCCGCCACTTTTGAAGTGGCTTTGTTTGCAAGGCTACTTCAATCAACCAGTGGTAATCTGGTCTAAAAATACCATCGCGGACTCATAGCTCAGCTGGATAGAGTACTCGGCTACGAACCGAGCGGTCGCAGGTTCGAATCCTGCTGAGTCCGCCACTTTTTGAAGTGGCTCTGCTTGCAAAGGCACTTCAGTCAACCAGTGGTAACCTGGTCTAAAAAGTACCACCACGGACTCATAGCTCAGCTGGATAGAGTACTCGGCTACGAACCGAGCGGTCGGAGGTTCGAATCCTCCTGAGTCCGCCACACAAAATCAAGAAGCCCGCTCAATAGAGCGGGCTTTTTGTTTTTCTGCGCCAATGAATTGTTGCTGATGTCCATCTACGCTCTTCTGTAATGATTGTGGTGTAGCTCGGGGCCGCCATGCGGCCCATCGCCGGCGAGCCAGCTCCCACAGGACTCGCGCTGCTCTCTGGACTGTGTCGTCCCTGTGGGGGCTGGCTTGCCGGTGAAAGGGCTGCAAAGCAGCCCCGAATTCGATCAGGTATCGCATACACATCCAGGCACACAACAAATGTGCTTTAACCGCCAGACCCACCGTCGCACTGATAGCTTCGAGCGTTGTCCCAGCTTTATCACGCAAACGATTGTTCTGGCCAAAATTTTAAGCGATCTGACAGCTTTAGCAGTGTATGATTGCGCCCGTCAGCCCCGCCGGGGCTTGTGGAAAACCACCATGGACTTACCCAGTAGTTACTCGCTAACAAGATTCATACAGAAAGATCTGACCGATTGATTCTCCCGGCGTGCTCCGCTGCTGGGAGTGGAGTTCGCCTATGACTGAAGTAGAAGTAAAAAAAGCGCAGGAAAGCCTGCAGGACCGCCTGGCCCAGGTGGTCGAACTGCTGCAACGCCAGCGCGTGGTCGAAGACCTGACCCACCGTCAGGAAGGCGCCCACAACGACCTGGTGGAAAACCTGGTCCACCGCCAGAACCTCGTCGAGCTGCAGCGCAAGCTCGATGACCTGCACCCCGCCGACATCGCCTACATCCTTGAAGCCTTGCCACTGGAAGACCGCCTGACGGTCTGGCAGCTGGTGCGCTCGGATCGCGATGGCGACATCCTGCTGGAAGTGTCCGACGCCGTGCGGCAATCGCTGATCGCCGACATGGACGATCACGAACTGCTCGCCGCCGCCAAGGAAATGGACGCCGACGAACTGGCCGACCTGGCTCCTGAGCTGCCGCGAGACGTTGTTCACGAGCTGATGGAAACCCTCGATGCGCAGCAACGCGAGCGCGTGCGTTCGGCGCTGAGCTACGACGAGGAGCAGGTTGGTGCGTTGATGGACTTCGAGATGGTCACCATCCGCGAAGACGTCAGCCTCGAAGTGGTGTTGCGCTACCTGCGCCGTTTGAAAGAACTGCCGAACCACACCGACAAACTGTTCGTGGTGGACTATGACGGTATTCTGAAGGGCGTATTGCCGATCAAGCGCTTGCTGGTCAACGACCCGGAGAAGAAGGTGGCGGAGGTCATGGCGACCGACCCGGTTTCCTTCCACCCCGACGAAGATGCCTATGACGCGGCGCAGGCCTTCGAGCGTTATGACCTGGTATCTGCGCCGGTCGTGGACAAGAACGAACGCCTGATCGGCCGCTTGACCATCGACGAAATGGTCGACCTGATTCGTGAAGAAAGTGAAAGCGAAGTGCTGAACATGGCCGGTTTGCGCGAGGAAGAAGACATCTTCGCCTCGGTCTGGCGTTCGCTGCGCAACCGCTGGGCCTGGTTGGCCATCAACCTGATTACCGCTTTCGTTGCGTCGCGTGTGATCGGCCTGTTCGAAGGTTCGATCGAGAAGCTGGTCGCCCTGGCTGCGCTGATGCCGATCGTGGCGGGTATTGGTGGCAACTCCGGTAACCAGACCATCACCATGATCGTGCGCGCCATGGCGCTGGACCAGGTGTCGCCGGGCAATACCAGCCGCCTGATGCGCAAGGAGCTGGCGGTATCGCTGCTCAACGGCCTGATCTGGGGCGGGGTGATCGGTGCGGTGGCGTTCTGGTTGTATGGCAGCTGGTCGTTGGGCTTGGTGATGACTGCGGCGATGACCTTGAACCTGCTGTTGGCGGCCTTGATGGGGGTGTTGATCCCGATGACCCTGACACGCCTGGGGCGCGACCCGGCGATGGGGTCGAGCGTGATGATTACTGCCGTTACCGACAGCGGTGGCTTCTTCATCTTCCTCGGCCTGGCCACACTGTTCCTGCTGTAACCGATTAGGTCTCTGTGGGAGCGGCCTTGTGTCGCGAAAGGGCTGCGAAGCAGCCCCGGAAATTTGTGCGGCGCTGCAGACATCGTGGGGCCGCTCTGCGGCCCTTTCACGATACAAGGCCGCTCCCACGGAAATAGTGATCCCACAGCCGTGGTGAGCCCACAAAAAAGCCAGCTTTCGCTGGCTTTTTTGTGTTCGGCTGCAAACCTCAGGAGGCGTCGGTAGCCATTTCCACATCGTGAGCGATGAGGGCGACCAGCGCGTTCTGCTGGCGGTGCGACAGTTGACGGAAGCGTTGCAGCAACTCGCGTTCATGCAGGGACAGTTCGGGGCTGTCCAGGCGCATGCTCAACTCGTCACCCAGCGCACCTTCCTGGATAAGGCTCTGTTCCAGGCGCGCGATGATTTCGGAGTTCATGCTGCGGTGATGGTTGCGCGCTACCTCGGCAATGCGCTCACGCATCCCGTCTGGCAGGCGGACGACGAACTTGTCAGCGGTGCGGCTCGAATAAATAGCCTGTTTCATTGGGCGCATATAAATTGACCGGATTTTGGTTCAGGGGAAGCGGTTCTCAAATTGGCCGCACGGGGTGGTAGTACGACCGTAGCGACGATGAAATGTTCAACCGTCTGTGAAAAATGGATGCTCATCTTGCCTCATGGTCGCCGTTTCCTTGGCGTCAATTCTGTGACAAATAGTGAGCCGGATAAAGGCTTTATGCCAGTACCAATTATCAGAAATGAGTACTGGTTTGAAAAGTTTTACATGCTCAGGCTTACTCGATCGTCAGACTTTTGCCGTCAAAAACTGGTAAAACGCAGCAAAAGGCCGGTAACCCCCCTAGAATGTGCCGATTTCCCTCCATAGAGCATAGTGGCTATGCAACATGACGCAAGCGACCGCCAATCAGGGACGGGCCGATTGATATATCTGGTAGGACCGTCGGGTTCCGGGAAAGATTCCCTGATCGACGCTTCTCGTGAGCGGTTGGCAGCCGCGGGGGTGGAAATCGCCCGTCGCGTCATTACCCGGTCGGCCGAAGCAAAGGGCGAAGCCGCCCATGGAGTTACGTCCGAACAGTTCGAAGCACTGCGCGAGCAAGGGGCGTTTGCCATGCATTGGCGGGCCAATGGTCTGGATTACGGTATCCCACTACAGGTGGACCGGTGGCTGGCGGAGGGCAGGGCGGTGCTGGTGAATGGTTCGCGGGCATATCTGGCCGAGGCACGCCGGCGCTACCCGAACCTGTTGGCAGTGCTGGTCGAGGTCAGGCACGAGGTATTGCGCGAGCGCCTGGTGGCCCGCGGCCGGGAAAGCGCAGAGGAAGTCGAGCAGCGCCTGGCACGAAATGCACGCTTGCAGGCGCTGGCCGATCCGTCGCTGCATGTGCTGGACAACTCCACCACCCTGGAAACCGCGGTCGAGGGACTGTTCGTGCTGCTGCGTGATGAAGGCGTGCTGCCACAGGTGTAGCATTGGCAGAAAAGGATTACGCGAAAAAGCCCGCTTGAGGCATGACAAACGCCAGCGTGCTGGTTAACATGCTGGCCGTCCTGCTGTGCAGCGTCCGCTGCCGGCACTTGCGTCTCAGTAGCTCAATTGGATAGAGCATCCCCCTCCTAAGGGGAAGGTTGCAGGTTCAATTCCTGCCTGGGACGCCATTTCCTTTCGTTCCCTTACCGCGTCCACCCAGTGTTGATGACGCGAAATAGGGAAGCCTTGAACCTGCGTATTTCTACATCCCCAGATGCTTCAAGGCCCACAGCACTCCCATGCCCACAATCAGCGTCAGCATTGTGCTGCGCGTGCGCCACGCCACCAGCGCGGCCAATATCGCTGCCGGTATCTGCGGGTTCATCCAGTCGAACCCCGCCTGCCGATCGGGCAACACCACCGCCGGCAGTACCAAGGCGGCCAGCACGCTGGCCGGCACATACGCCAGGGCGCGGCGAAACAGTGGGGGGATGCGCAATACCGTATGCAACTCGATGAACGACAAGCGGATGGCGAAGGTGCCCAGGCCGATCAGAATGAAGGTTATCCACTGGGTCGTTTCGCTCATGATGCTTCCTGTTCGGTATTGGCTGCTGCCGCAGATTGCTGCTTTTGCCTGTTCTCGATGGCCAGCCCGGCGATGATGCCGCCCAGCGCGCCAGTCAGCAGGCCGAGGTTGTAGGGCAGGTTGGCGGCCAGCACGGCGAGCACGCCGCCGGTCAACGCTGCGCCAAGCGTGGCCGCATTGCGAATGCCAGGTACCAACAGCGCCAGGAATGACAATGGAATTGCAAAGCCCAGCGACCAGTCCTCAGGGATGCTCGCGCCCAGGTACATGCCCGCCAGCACCGAGAGGTTCCAGCCGAAGAACATGGTGATTGCCGTACCGGCATAGTAGGGGTAGGCAGACTGCCCGAGCCCGCCCGAGCCCATCTTCAGCGTGCACAGGGCGAAGGACTGGTCTGACAGCATGTACGCCATCGGCCACTTGTGGCGACGCGGCAGCTGGCCCAGGTGTGGCGCCAGGCTGGCGCTGTACATCAGGAAGCGCAAATTGATCACCAGCGCGGTGACTACCATGGTCACCGGCAGGGCAGCGCTTTGCATCAGCTGCATCACTACCATTTGCGCGGACCCGGAGTAGAACAGCAAGGTCATGCCGATGGCATCGGTTGGCGACAGGCCTATGCCGATCGCCGTCACCCCGGTGATCAGGCCGAAGGGCACGATGCCGGAGGTCAATGGCAGGGCGCTGTGGGCACCTTGCCTGAACGCTTGGGTCCCGCTTGGATACGGCATTTGAAATCCTTGAAAGTGTGCAGACGGTGCAAGGGCGGCACGTCCACGTTAATGCGCGCGACAGTTGGCCTCAACGTCAGATTTCTGGAATAGTAGGCCTAAAAAAAATAGGCCTGAAAGCGTGTACCTCGATACTCCTACCCGGCACTCGCTGCAGCTCAATGCCCTGCGTGCCTTCGAAGCTTCAGCCCGCCTGGGCGGTTTTGCCCGTGCCGCACTCGAACTGAAGGTGACCCCGGGGGCCATCGCCGCCCTGGTCAAGACCCTGGAAAGCGAATACGGCGCGGCCTTGTTCGAGCGCCACGCAAAAGGCGTGCGCCTGACGCCCTTGGGCGAAAGCGTGAAAGGCCAGTTCACCGAGGCGTTCGACGCCGTGGAGGCCGCTGCGCGCACGCTGCGCCGTCTGGCCGCACCACAGCGGGTGCATATCGTCACATCGCCTGCCCTGGCGCAGTTGTGGATCGGGCCACGCCTGCCGGAACTGACCCGACTGCTGGCACCCATCGAGATCTCGGTGACGGCGGTGGATGAACCGCCCAACCTGAAGCGCAGCCCGTTCGACCTGTGCCTGTTCTACACCGAAAAACCCGAGCGCTGGCAACGCAGGATAGCCACGGAAGAAATCCTGCCCGTGTGTGTGCCGGCCTTGGCCGCCAGCATCGCCAAGCCCGAGGACCTTGCCGACGCCCGTTGCATTGCCGACGTGGGCTGGAACGACTGGGCAGTGTGGACGGGAGCGGTGATGCCCGGGCACAAGTTCGTTGCCCGCGGGCCGGGTTTTTCCCTGTACTCGATCGCCTTGCAGCAAGCGCTGCTGGCCGCCGGGGTGCTGATAGGGCGCAGAAGCCTGGTGCAGCGCTACCTCGACAGCGGCGAACTGGTCGCCCCCATCGACCTCGCGGTGCCACTGGGTGTGACCATCGCCGCATGGCGGCTGCCAGGTGCCAAGGGCAACCAGGTGGTTGCTGCAGTGGAGGAGGCGCTGTTGCATCTGGCTTGAGCGTCCTCAATCCATGCCCGTCCTCAGCACCGCCAAAACAGGGCGTCGGGGCTATTCTGTTCGGGTGCGCCAGGAGCCAGGGGGAGCGTCCATGAGTCAGGGAACCCGGCCGGTACCCACCGGCTTCAGTGAACACCAGTTGCATACGTTGTTCGATCTGATCAGCGATGGCATCTGGGACTGGAATGCTCTAACAAGCGCCTGGTGGCGCAACTGGAGCAAAGGAACCAGTCGCTGGAAAGCCAGGTGGCCGAACGCACCCGCGAGCTGTCCTGGGTGAACCAGCAGTTGCAGCGGCAGCTGGACGAAAACCGCGAGCTGGCCGAGCGCGATGCATTGACCCGCATTGCCAACCGCTATCGGCTGGAGAAGGCGCTGCAACTGGAGTGCGAGCGTGCCCAGCGCTTTCGCCAGCCGTTGTCGCTCATTGCCATGGACCTGGACGACTTCAAACCGATCAATGACCGCTTTGGCCATGCCCGTGGCGATGCGGCGCTGGTGCGAGTGGTCGACGTCCTGCGTACCTGTCTGCGGCAGCAGGACCTGCTGGCGCGCTGGGGTGGGGACGAGTTCGTCATCGTATTGCCGCAGGCCTCGCTGGGCGAGGCGCTGGAGGTGGCAGCACGCTTGCGTCAGGCGATGGTGCAGGTGGAGCCGGTGGGCGATTGCCGGCTGACCATGAGCTACGGCGTGGTGCAATGGCAGGAAGGAGAGGACCAGCATGCACTGCTGGCGCGTGCCGACACGGCGCTGTACCGGGCCAAGGGGAACGGCAAGAACGCGATAGCCCAATAGATCGCGATCATTGTGGGAGCGGCCGCGGTGGTTTCAGGTTTTGTGTTGGACCACCGTAAGGCCTGAACGAAAAAAGACCCGCAACGCCTTGGGGCGCTGCGGGCCAAATCGGCCTCGGCCGCTTCAGTGTCAGATATGCAGGGCGTGCCCCAGGGCGCGCAGTGCCGCTTCCTGTACCGCCTCACCCAGTGTCGGGTGGGCATGGATGGTACCGGCCACATCCTCCAGGCACGCGCCCATCTCCAGCGACTGGGCAAACGCCGTCGACAACTCGGAAACCGCTACGCCAACCGCCTGCCAACCCAGGATCAGGTGGTTGTCACGGCGCGCCACCACGCGCACGAAACCGCTTTTCGATTCCAGGCTCATGGCTCGCCCGTTGGCGGCGAACGGGAACTGCGCGACGATGCAGTCCAGCCCTTGCTGGCTGGCCTGCTCCGGGGTCTTGCCGACCACCACCACTTCCGGGTCGGTGAAACACACTGCGGCAATCGCACTGGGTTCGAAACGGCGTGCTTTGCCGGCGATGATCTCGGCGACCATCTCGCCCTGGGCCATGGCCCGGTGCGCCAGCATCGGTTCGCCGGCCACGTCGCCGATGGCCCAGACGTTGCGCATGCTGGTCTGGCAGCGCTCGTCGATGGCGACGGCAGCGCCATTCATCTTAAGGTCCAGGCACTCCAGGTTGAAACCTTGTGTGCGCGGCCTACGGCCCACGGCCACCAGCACCTGGTCGGCTTCCAGGCGCAGTTGGCCACCCTGGCCATCACGGGCCAGCAGGCAGCCACCTTCGTAACCTTCGACGCTATGGCCCAGGTACAGGGTGATGCCCAGCTTCTTCAGCGATTCGGCCACGGGGGCGGTCAGCTCGCTGTCGTAGGTCGGCAGGATGCGCTCGCGCGCTTCCACCACGCTGACCCGAGCGCCCAGCTTGCGGTAGGCGATGCCCAGCTCCAGGCCGATGTAGCCGCCGCCCACCACTACCAGGTGCTGCGGCAGGGTTTTCGGCGCCAGGGCTTCGGTCGAGGAAATGATCGGCCCGCCCAGTGGCAGCATCGGCAGTTCGACACTGCTGGAGCCAGTGGCCAGCAACAGGTGCTCGCACTGGATACGCTGACCATCGACCTCGACCTGCTTGCCGTCGAGCACTTTCGCCCAGCCATGGATCACCTTGACCCCGTGCTTTTTCAGCAGGGCTGCGACGCCGGTGGTCAGGCGGTCGACGATGCCGTCCTTCCAGGCCACGCTCTGGCCGATGTCCAGGCGCGGCGAGGCGACGCTGATGCCCAGCTCCGACGGGCCGGCAAAGCGCGAAGTCTGGTGGAACTGCTCGGCCACGTGGATCAGCGCCTTGGACGGGATGCAGCCGATGTTCAGGCAGGTACCGCCCAGTGCCTGGCCTTCCACCAGCACGGTGGGGATGCCCAGTTGCCCGGCGCGGATGGCAGCCACGTAGCCGCCAGGGCCGCCGCCGATGATCAACAGGGTAGTCTGGATAGTCTGTTGCATGCTCACTCCACGAACAGGCAGGCGGGTTGTTCGAGCAGGCCGCGCACGGCCTGGATGAACAGCGCGGCGTCCATGCCATCGACCACGCGGTGGTCGAACGAGCTGGACAGGTTCATCATCTTGCGCACGACGATCTGGCCATCGATCACCACAGGTCGCTCGACCATGCGGTTGACGCCGACGATCGCCACTTCCGGGGTGTTGACCACCGGCGTGCTGACGATGCCGCCCAGGGCGCCCAGGCTGGTCAGGGTGATGGTCGAACCGGACAGCTCGTCGCGGCTGGCCTTGTTGTTGCGGGCAGCGTTGGCCAGTCGCGAGATCTCGCCTGCGTTGCTCCACAGGCTGCCAGCTTCGGCATGGCGCAGCACCGGTACCATCAGGCCGTTGTCGCCCTGGGTGGCGATACCCACATGTACCGCGCCATGGCGGGTGATGACCTGGGCTTCGTCGTCATAGGTGGCGTTGATCTGCGGGAAATCGCGCAGTGCCACGACAAGGGCACGCACCAGGAACGGCAGCAGGGTCAGCTTGCCGCGGCTGTCGCCATGCTTGCTGTTGAGTTGCTGGCGCAGGGCTTCCAGGGCGGTGACGTCGATTTCTTCCACATAGCTGAAGTGCGCGACCCGGCGCTTGGCGTCCTGCATGCGCTGAGCGATCTTGCGGCGCAGGCCGATCACCGGCACCTGCTCGCTGTCGGTGCGCTTGGCATAGCCGCTCGGGGCTTGTCCGCCGGCGCTGTGCGGCTTGCTCATGAAGGCGTCGAGGTCTTCGTGCAGGATGCGCCCGGCCGGGCCGCTGCCATGCACGTAACGCAGTTCGATACCTGCATCCAGAGCACGCTTGCGCACCGCCGGCGAGGCCAGCGGCTTGTCGCCTGGCTGGCGTGGCACGATCGGGGCTGCCTCGTGGTTGACGGGCGTCTGGTACGCGGCCGGTCTTGCTTCCTTCTGCGGCTCTGGCTTGGCGGCTACCGGGGCATCGGGGGCCTCGACCTGTTCGCGCTTGGGCACATCCTTGGTGGGCACATCCACATGGTTGCCGCTGCCTTCCACTTCGATGCGGATCAGCTCGCTGCCGACCGCCATCACTTCACCTGGTTGCCCACCCAGTGCCAGCACCTTGCCGCTGACCGGCGAAGGGATTTCCACGGTGGCCTTGTCGGTCATGACGTCGGCGACTACCTGGTCTTCGGCGATCATGTCACCGACCTTGACGAACCACTCGACCAACTCGACCTGCGCGATGCCTTCGCCAATGTCCGGCATCTTGATGACGTGCGTGCCCATTCAGACCTCCATGACCTTTTTCAATGCCGCACCTACCCGCGAAGGCCCTGGGAAATAAGCCCATTCCTGTGCGTGTGGGTAGGGGGTGTCCCAGCCGGTGACGCGCTCGATCGGCGCCTCCAGGTGGTGGAAGCAGTGTTCCTGCACCAGCGACACCAGTTCGGCGCCGAAACCGCAGGTGCGGGTAGCCTCGTGTACCACCACGCAGCGGCCAGTCTTTTTCACAGACTCGACGATGGTGTCCAGGTCCAGCGGCCACAGGCTGCGCAGGTCGATCACCTCGGCGTCGACGCCGGTTTCTTCGGCGGCCACCTGGGCCACGTACACCGTGGTGCCGTAGGTCAGCACGGTCACGTCATTGCCGGGGCGGGTAATGGCCGCCTTGTCCAGCGGCACGCTGTAGTAGCCATCGGGCACGGCGCTTTGCGGGTGCTTCGACCACGGCGTGACAGGGCGGTCGTGGTGGCCGTCGAACGGGCCGTTGTACAGGCGCTTGGGTTCCAGGAAGATCACCGGGTCATCGCATTCGATCGAGGCGATCAGCAGGCCCTTGGCGTCATAGGGGTTGGACGGCATGACAGTCCGCAGGCCGCACACCTGGGTGAACATCGCTTCCGGGCTCTGGCTGTGTGTCTGGCCGCCATAGATCCCGCCACCGCAGGGCATGCGCAGGGTCAGCGGGGCGATGAATTCGCCGGCCGAACGGTAACGCAGGCGCGCCATCTCGGAAACGATCTGGTCGGAGGCCGGGTAGAAATAGTCGGCGAACTGGATTTCCACCACCGGGCGCAGGCCGTAGGCACCCATGCCCACGGCGGTGCCGACGATACCGCTCTCGGAGATCGGCGCGTCGAACACACGGGACTTGCCGTACTTGGTCTGCAGGCCTTCGGTGCAGCGGAACACGCCGCCGAAGTAGCCGACGTCCTGGCCGTAGATCACCACATTGTCGTCGCGCTCGAGCATGACATCCATGGCCGAGCGCAGGGCCTGGATCATGGTCATGGTAGTGGTGGCCATGGCGGTTTCCGGGTTGATGCTGTTGTTGTGGTCGTTCATCTCAAACCCCCAGTTCCTGGCGTTGACGGCGCAGGTGGTCGGGCATTTCCTTGTACACGTCCTCGAACATCGAGGCGGCACTCGGGATGTGACCATTGGCCAGGGTGCCGTACTGCTCGGCTTCTTTCTGCGCGGCGATCACCGCGGCTTCCAGCTCGGCAGTGGTGGCCTGGTGCTCTTCCTCGGACCAGTGGCCGATCTTGATCAGGTGCTGCTTCAGGCGGGCGATCGGGTCGCCGAGCGGGAAGTGGCTCCAGTCATCGGCCGGGCGGTACTTGGACGGGTCGTCCGAAGTGGAATGCGGGCCGGCACGGTAGGTGACCCATTCGATCAGGCTCGGGCCCAGGCCGCGACGGGCGCGTTCTGCGGCCCAGCGCGAAGCGGCGTACACGGCGACGAAGTCGTTGCCGTCAACCCGTAGCGAGGCAATGCCGCAACCCACGCCACGGCCGGCAAACGTGGTCGACTCGCCACCGGCGATGGCCTGGAAGGTGGAGATCGCCCACTGGTTGTTGACCACGTTGAGGATCACCGGGGCACGGTACACGTGGGCGAAGGTGAGGGCGGTGTGGAAGTCCGACTCGGCGGTTGCGCCGTCGCCGATCCACGCCGAGGCGATCTTGGTATCGCCCTTGATCGCCGAAGCCATGGCCCAGCCGACCGCCTGCACGAACTGGGTCGCCAGGTTGCCGCTGATGGTGAAGAAGCCGGCCTCGCGTACCGAATACATGATCGGCAGCTGGCGGCCCTTGAGCGGGTCGCGCTCGTTGGACAGCAGCTGGCAGATCATCTCGACCAGCGACACGTCGCGGGCCATCAGGATGCTTTGCTGGCGGTAGGTGGGGAAGCACATGTCGGTGCGGTTCAGGGCCAGGGCCTGGCCGCTGCCGATGGCCTCTTCACCCAGGCTCTGCATGTAGAAGGACATCTTCTTCTGGCGCTGGGCGACCACCATGCGGCTGTCGAAAATCCGCGTCTTGAGCATGGCGCGCATGCCCTGGCGGAGAACTTGCGGGTCGATGTCTTCGGCCCACGGGCCTTGCGCGTCGCCTTGCTCGTCGAGCACGCGGATCAGGCTGTAGGACAGGTCCGCAGTGTCGGCAGCGTCGACATCGACTGGCGGTTTACGGGCTTGACCTGCATCGTTCAGGCGCAGGTAGGAGAAATCGGTCTGGCAGCCTGGCCGGCCGGTAGGCTCGGGCACATGCAAACGCAGGGGGGCGTACTCGTTCATGCTTTTTACGCTCGCTCGGGTATTTGTTTTTGTGAGCTCTGAAGCGGCCGCCGCTGAGTACCGGCTTGTGACTGGTAGGTCAGCGTCCCCTACATCTTAGTGGGCCAGCAGGAGAATTTTTCTCTCAAGTTGATTGCCTTTGCCGAGCAGGGCAGATAAACATTCCGCATAAACACAAAAAACCGGTGATTTTGTCTCATGCGCAAACTCGATCGTACCGATATCGGCATTCTCAACAGCCTGCAGGAAAATGCCCGCATCACCAACGCCGAGCTGGCCCGCTCGGTGAACCTGTCCCCCACACCCTGCTTCAACCGAGTGCGGGCAATGGAGGAACTGGGGGTGATCCGCCAGCAGGTGACCTTGCTGTCGCCCGAAGCGCTGGGGCTGGATGTGAACGTGTTCATTCATGTGAGCCTGGAGAAGCAGGTGGAGCAGTCGCTGCACCGCTTCGAGGAAGAGATTGCCGAGCGGCCCGAGGTGATGGAGTGCTACCTGATGACCGGTGATCCGGACTACCTGTTGCGGGTGCTGCTGCCCAGCATCCAGGCGCTGGAACGGTTTCTCGATTACCTGACGCGGCTGCCAGGGGTGGCCAACATTCGGTCGAGCTTTGCCTTGAAGCAGGTGCGCTACAAGACGGCTTTGCCGTTGCCGGCCAATGGCATGACCTTGCGGGAATAGGTGTAGCCTGGCTGATGATTGGCGGTAGCAATGCCTCTTTGGTTCTGAGAGGCAGGGCACCTTCTGGCAGGGCCTTCGCAGGTGTGATGCTGGGTGTCAGGCTAGCCGGATGTTCTTCAGGTAGAACGTGAGTATTTGTCCCGGCGTTGCGCTTGCATTCAAAAAACTGTCAAAGGTAAGGGACAGGTCTGTGGATGCATCTTCAGGCCTTGTCGATGCAACACGATGGCCGTGTTTGTCACGCAGGTAGAACGGAATTTCTTCAGCGCTCCGCAGGTCGCCGTCCCAGTCATCGAATGAATCGATCTTCCAGTAGTCGCCAAGGCCTGCCAGTTGCGGCTTGAAGTTCGCCACGGCATCCGTGACTCTGCCTATGACGCCTGTTCCATACAAGCCGAGCCAGCCTCTCGGATTTTGCTCAAGCCTCGCGCCCGCGAATTTCCAGTGGTTGTTGCATGAGATGTAGTAGAGGTCTCGTCCCTTCTCCGATTTGATGTAGGTGAAATCAAACGCGATACGTACGATCTCGTCCCGCGCATGCTTATTTCGGTGATTATCGACGCACAACCAGCCATCCTCATCCAGCCATGTGAATGGGTGTTGCCCGATGGATGATTCTGCGACTACCACTCGGCCTGCATGGGTATGCAGTTCGGCGGTGAAATCAGCTTTGATCATGTAAACCTCCTGTCTCAATTGATCCCGGGATGGGTAGAGGCAAGCTAACCCTTCGGTTGTTGAACAATGAGATGGAAACGCTTGGAGCGCAGCTTGGGCCCATGAGGCAAGTGCATGATCACGACATGACCGACACTGGACGCGCCCTTGATACGCGATTTGTCAGGCAGGGGACTGCGCCGCAGCAATTTTGCTTTTATGCTTGGCTGCAACCCATCGCCACCTGACCCGGGAGCCGCAAGGGACCTATGCGAAATATATGGAAGCCGTTTCAGTCGTTGTATTTCGCCGCGCTGATGATGTTGATCGGCTCGGGCCTTCTCAGTACTTACCTGGCCCTGCGCCTGGCAGCTGATCATGTCGACAGCCTGTGGGTGGGTGCCTTGATGGCAGCCAACTACTTTGGCCTGGCGGTAGGCGGCAAGGTGGGCCACCGGCTGATTGGCCGGGTAGGCCACATTCGTGCCTATGCCACTTGCGCCGGCATCGTCGGCGCGGCTGTGCTCGGCCATGGCCTGACCAGCTGGTTGCCGGCCTGGGTCGGGCTGCGGATGATCGTCGGCCTGGGGATGATGTGTCAGTACATGGTCATCGAGAGCTGGCTGAACGAGCAGGCTGATGTGAAGCATCGCGGCGCGGTATTCAGCGGCTACATGATCGCCTCGTACCTGGGCCTGGTGCTTGGCCAGCTGATCCTGGTGGTGCACCCACAGCTTGGCCTGGAGTTGCTGATGCTGGTCGCCATGTGTTTCACCCTGTGCCTGGTACCGGTCGCGATGACCCGGCGCATTCACCCGGCGCCGTTGCGCCCGGCACCCATGGAGCCGAAGTTCTTCATCAAGCGCGTGCCGCAGTCGCTCAGCACGGTGCTGGGTTCGGGGCTGATCGTCGGCTCGTTCTATGGCCTGGCGCCTTTGTATGCCTCCAGCCAGGGCATGACTACTGAGCAGGTTGGTCTGTTCATGGGTAGCTGCATTTTTGCCGGCCTGTTGGTGCAGTGGCCGTTGGGCTGGTTGTCTGACCGCTACGATCGGGCCGTGCTGATCCGCAGCGTGGCGGTGGGGTTGGCGCTGGCCTCGGCGCCGCTGGCGATGTTGCCCAGCGTGCCGCTGGAGTTGCTGTTCGGCATAGGCTTCGTGATTTCGTTGCTGCAATTCTGCCTGTACCCGCTGGCTGTGGCGTTTTCCAACGACCATGTGGAAAGCGAACGGCGGGTGTCGCTGACCGCGATGCTGCTGGTGACCTACGGCGTGGGCGCGTGTATCGGGCCGCTGGCCGCAGGTGTGCTGATGAAGGTGCTGGGCCCGCAGATGCTGTATGCCTTCTTCGTGTTCTTTGCCCTGGTGCTGGTGTGGCGCATCCGGCCGAAGGCGGTTACCGGGCTGCATCAGGTGCAGGATGCACCTTTGGGCCACGTTGCCATGCCGGCTGCAGGTTCACCGTTGTCGGCGGCGCTGGACCCACGGGTGGATGAACAGACGGTACAGGAGGTGATGCAGGCGCCGGTGGCGGCGGAGGATACCGAGGCGGAAGAGAAGGCGGCTGACAAGGAGCCTGAGCCGGAAGGTGAGGTCAGCAAGCCGGTGTAGGTCTGTGCCGGCCTCTTAGCGGGTTTACCCGCGAAAGCGCCAGCATAGGAGAAACACAAAACCGCAGCGACTCACGCTGCGGTAAATCATCCGTTGTCAGGCGGCGCGGATGTCACGCAGCTTGAAACGTATCTTTCTGTCCTGAGCTCCTTTGTTCACGCTCACATAGTAGGCACGTGTATGGCTGGTGGTTGGTAATTTGCCGATGCCGGTCGGCGTGACGGACTCGTGTACGTAGGATTCTATCGACATCGCCTGGCCGTACCTGTCCAGTAGATGCAACTCCACGTTCTCCAACGTCTTCAAATCACCATCCCAGTCGGTCAGTGCCTGAATTTGCCAGCGCGGATCCACGCCACGGTGGTTGACGGCTGTAACATAATCTACAAGCCTGCCGACTACACCCAACCCGTACAGGCCCACCCACCCGTTAAGGCTTGTCTGGACCATTGCGCCGGTATAGGCCCAACCCTCTGCAGCGTGGATGTGATAGAACCTTTTCCCGTTACGTTCATCTTGCAAGGTGAACGTAAACCTCATGGGTGAATATTGTTTGTGTTTCCGGGGGCATAGCCAGCCGTCCTGACGTGGATTCAGGGTGGAGTCAACGACCCCGATGGTTCCTTGATCGTAAGCCAGTTCTGCGGTGAATTTGGTAGCTTTCATAAAACCTCATGCGCAAGAGGCACTCGATGGTGAGTGCGAGCCCGTACAATCAGTTCAGGGCTGTGCGCAAGGCAGTGGGAAGCTTGGCCATGGTGATAAAAGGCAGGAGGAAGAAGTGAAGTCCGGGGGAGGTAGGATGGACGTGCGAACGACGCCCATCCGCGACGGTATCAATAATCGTCCTTGTCGAACCGCCGCGCCTCACGCTGCAGCTGGTAAACAAAGCTCTCGACCTTGCGCTGCGCCTGCCCGTTGAGGTTGTGGAAGCGCACCCCGGCAAAGGTGGTGTTGATCCGCTCTTCATAGTGCAGGTGACGCAGCTCGACCATGGTGTCGACCAGGCCCAGCGGGTTACCCGCCTTGAATCGCTCGTACACCTGGCCCAGTTGCAGGCGATCTTCGACATTGCCTTCGAAGCGCAGCTTGCAGCCGGTGGCGGAGATGTCCAGCAGCTTGCCACGCAGGGCGCCGTTGCCCTTGAGGTGGGTACCATCAAGGATGATATCGACCAGCTGCGACAGCTTCAGCGCGGCACGGAAGGCGTTGCGGCGCTGGTGGTAGGTCATTTCCTGGGGCATGGCGCCGCGGTAGCAACGGTGGCCGTCGACTTCGCTGATCTTCAGCTCGTGGTTGCAGTCCCAGGCGATACGCACGCCATCGTGGAAGCCTTCGACGCGAAAGTGTTCGCCGTTCTCGATGAACTTCTCACCGTCGCGCGGGATCATCTCGTCCAGCGCCAAAGTGTTGCTTTCACGGTCCACGTGCACCACGTAGCTCTGGAAGCGCTGGCTGCGGTCGTGGAAGGTGATGATCAGAGGGTCATGGCTTTCCTGCAGCTGCCGCAAGTTGGCCGCAATCTCCAAAGGGGTGTTCAGCACCTTTGGCGGCTGCGGGGCATCGGATTCATTGAACACGGCTTATCGTTCTCCAGGCAAAAGCGACACACGCAATTAACGGCATTTTGCCAGTATGTTCCGTGCCTTGATAGAAAAAATCACACTTGGCTGAGCGCCCGTGGCTTGGTCAGCGGCGAGGTGCTGCCGCGGCTGTCGTAGAGCGAAGGGGCTTCGCCGCCCATGAGGATCCGGATCTGGTTGTTGGTGACGTGTTGCTGCACCTGGATGATCCGGCCATTGGTCTCGTTGAGCTGCTGGCAGGCTTGCATCAACTGGCTGATCACATCGAGTTGTTGCAGTAGCAGCTCACCGTTCGGCGATTGGGCCGCCACGGCTTCCACTCCGGCGCGATCAGGGCTCAGGCCAAGGCTGGCAAGCAGGTTGTTGCGCCGCAGGCCTTGCTGCTCCAGCAGCACGATCAAAGACTGCTTGCGGGCCAGGATGTTCTCCAGTGGCGCCATGTCGCGGCCATGCAGGGCGATCGCTTCTTTTTGCAGAAGCTCCAGCAGTTCCTGCATGGGGGCAATGTCATCTTCGATCAGTTGCAGCAAGGTGGTGTCGTGCATGGCTAACTCTTGGCTTTTCTAGCGTCCATGAAGTCAGCGCGCCGAACGGTCAGCGCTGGGCTTCGAAATCGAGCAGTTTGCTGGCGACCCGGCCGGCATCGACCTGGTAGCTGCCGTCGGCGATCGCCTGTTTCAACTGGGCCACACGGGCACTGTTGACCACCGGCTCGTCGCGCAGCTTGTCGCTGATCTTCTGCAACTGCTGGGCCTCTTGGCTGAGGTGTACCGCTTCTCCGCTGGCGCTGGTGGCGGTTGCCGCTTCCTGGCTGGCTGCCGGTTTTTCGGCGCTGCCGCTCGCGGTGTTGCCGCGCACGCCGCCCGTTACGGACGGAGAGTTATTCAAACGACTGAAGTCGATGACCATGATCAGAAACCTCTGGGTATTTGGACGCTTGCCTTGTTTTCGGCCAACCCGAAAGAAACTTTAGGCACAAATGCATAGCCGCCTGTCAGCAAGCTCGCGAACCCGTTTTCTGACACAGTTTAGGAAAAGCGGTTCCTCACCGCCAGCGCAAATCAATGGGCTGGCTACATACTTACCTCGACCTGGCCGGGGCCGGTCACCCTGGCCTTGATCACCCGTTTGGAATTGAGATTGCGCACCCGGATCTGTTCGCTCAGGCCGCCCTTGCTCAGGGCTTCTCCGGGCATGCGCACACTCAGGCTGCCACTGCGTGCGATGATCACCACGTGGTCGCCCTTGCGCACCACCTCGGCCTGTTCCAGATGTTGCGGGGTGAGTACCTGGTCGATCACCGTGGGGCGCAGCATCTTCATGCCCACCGCCTGTTCCAGTTCGGTCAAAAAGCCTTGGCCCAGGGTGCCGACATCGCGCTCGCGCAGGGCCACGTCGCCTTCGCCCACCACGTTGTCGCGCTTGAGCGGCCGGGTCACCACCACCACATCGCGGAACAGCCGCACGGTGGCCGGCACGAATACGGTCCATGGCGCAGTGCCTTCGCAGCGTACCTTTACCGTGACGCGGCCCAGCGGCTGGGCCGGGCTTTCCAGCGAGGCGTCCAGCTGCTGGCTGCACAGCGGCATGCGCAGGCGCGGGTCCAGTGGGTTGACCTGGATCTCGTAACGGCCGGCGGTCTGGGTGGTGGCCAGATAATCTTCGACGCTGAATTCAAGAAACCCTTGAGTGACACCGATAAGCTGTTCAGGCAAGGTAAACGCGTCCGCTACCGTGCGAGCGCCGGGCACCATCAGGCACAGCAGGGCCAGCGAGCCAGTCAGCAGGCGTGTCAATCGTCGGAAAAATGTCGTTTTCGTGTACATGGCGCTCAAAAAAGCAAAGCCCGTGCCGACTCGCTACCTGAGTTGCAACGAAAGGCTGAAACATAAAGGAGTCTGGCATGGCAGGTGTTATGGATTCGGTCAACCAGCGCACGCAGCTGGTGGGGCAGAATCGCCTGGAATTGCTGCTGTTCCGCCTCAATGGCGAGCAGCTTTACGGCATCAACGTATTCAAGGTCAGGGAGGTGCTGCAATGCCCTGCGCTGACCCTGCTGCCCAAGGCGCACCCGGTGGTGCGCGGTGTTGCCAATATTCGCGGGGCGACCATCCCGATCCTCGACCTGTCGATGGCCACCGGGTTGCGGCCGCTGCAGGAAGACACGCGCAACAGTTTCGTGATCATCACCGAGTACAACACCAAGACCCAGGGCTTCCTGGTGCACTCGGTGGAGCGCATCGTCAACATGAACTGGGAAGAAATCCATCCGCCACCCAAGGGCACCGGCCGTGACCACTACCTGACGGCGGTCACCCGGGTGGACAACCGCATGGTCGAGATCATCGATGTGGAGAAGGTGCTGGCCGAAGTGGCGCCGTCGTCCGAATCGGTGTCGGCCGGGGTGATCGATGCCGAGGTGCAGGACAAGGCCGTGCTGTTGCGGGTGCTCACCGTCGACGATTCGTCGGTGGCGCGCAAGCAGGTCAGCCGCTGCCTGCAGACCGTGGGGGTCGAGGTGGTAGCGCTCAACGACGGCCGTCAGGCCCTGAACTACCTGCGCCAGCTGGTGGATGAGGGCAAGAAGCCGGAAGAAGAGTTCCTGATGATGATCTCGGACATTGAAATGCCGGAAATGGACGGTTATACGCTGACGGCGGAGATCCGCAGCGATCCGCGCATGCAAAAATTGCACATCTGCCTGCATACTTCGCTTTCCGGGGTGTTCAACCAGGCGATGGTCAAGAAGGTCGGTGCCGATGACTTCCTGGCCAAGTTCAAGCCGGACGACCTGGCCCAGCGGGTAGTCGACCGGATCAAGGCAGCGCATTGAAGCAGCCGGGGGCAGGCCCCCGGCACCAGTGATTTAAAAGAGGCGGCAGTAGTGTCTACGGGTAATTTGGATTTCGAACAGTTCCGGGTCTTCCTGGAGAAAGCCTGTGGCATCCTGCTGGGCGAGAATAAGCAGTACCTGGTCTCCAGCCGTCTCAACAAGCTGATGGAGCAACAGGGCATCAAGAGTCTGGGCGAGCTGGTTCAGCGGATCCAGGCCCAGCCGCGCGGCGGCTTGCGTGAGCAGGTGGTCGATGCCATGACCACCAACGAGACCCTGTGGTTTCGCGATACCTATCCGTTCGAGGTACTGAAGAACAAGGTCATACCCGAGTTCATTCGCAACAACCCCGGCCAGCGCCTGCGCATGTGGTCGGCGGCCTGTTCGTCGGGGCAGGAGCCGTATTCCATCTCGATGGCCATCGACGAATTCGAGCGCAGCAACCTCGGCCAGTTGAAGATGGGCGCGCAGATCGTTGCCACCGACCTGTCCGGCACGATGTTGACCAACTGCAAGACCGGCGAGTACGACAGCCTGGCGATTGCCCGTGGCTTGTCCCAGGAGCGCCTGCAGCGCTACTTCGACACCAAGGGGGCGGGGCGCTGGGCAGTCAAGCCTGCGATTCGCAGCCGCGTCGAGTTCCGCTCGTTCAACCTGCTCGACAGCTATGCCAGCCTGGGCAAGTTCGATGTGGTGTTCTGCCGTAACGTGCTGATCTACTTCTCGGCGCAGGTGAAGAAGGACATCCTGTTGCGTATCCACAGTACCTTGAAGCCGGGCGGGTATCTGTTCCTCGGGGCTTCCGAGGCGCTGAACGGGCTGCCGGACCATTACCAGATGGTGCAGTGCAGCCCGGGAATCATCTACCAGGCGAAGTAAGCACAAAGGCCGGCAGCGAAAGTTGCCGGCCTTTTTGTTTGCCTGTGCCGGCCTCTTCGCGGGCATGCCCGCTCCCACAGGTACCGCGCCGACCTTGAAAGCTGTGCAGAACCTTGTGGGAGCGGGTTTGCCCGCGAAGAGGCCGGCACAGGAGAAATGCTGACGTCAATTTTTTGTTTTGCCGCTTTTGCCGCCCGGCAATTGCCGCTTTCGCCGCCCAAGGCGGAAGGCCTTTGCCGCTTTTCTGGCATCACTCTGGCAGCATCTCGCCCTGCAAGCCCGTATTTCCGGGGTTTCTGTTGGTTGGCACAGCACTTGCTATACCTTGCCCAACGATATTCCGGTCAACCTCCGAAGGTTTCCCCGACATGAGCATCAGTTTCGACAAGGCGCTTGGTATTCACGAAAAGGCCCTGGGCTTCCGCGCTCAGCGTGCCGAAGTGCTGGCCAACAACATCGCCAACGCCGACACGCCCAACTACAAGGCGCGCGACATGGACTTCGCCTCGGTGCTCGCTGCCGAAAGCGACAAGCAGCAAAGCGGCGGCCGTTTCAGCCTGGATCGTACCAACAGCCGCCATATCGAGGCCGAGGGCCTGGCCATGGCTGACGATACCCTCAAGTACCGCACGCCAACGCAGCCGTCGATCGACCAGAACACCGTGGACGCGCAGATCGAGCAATCGAACTACACCGAAAACGCCGTCGGCTTCCAGGCCAGCTTCACCTTGCTCAACAGTAAATTCAAAGGGCTGGTTTCGGCCCTGCGGGGAGAATGACCATGTCCCTTTCCAGTGTCTTCAATATTGCCGGTAGCGGCATGAGTGCGCAGAACACGCGCCTGAACACCGTTGCGTCCAACATCGCCAACGCCGAGACCGTTTCCTCGAGCATCGACCAGACCTACCGCGCCCGCCACCCGGTGTTCGCCACCACCTTCCAGGACGCGCAGGCCGGCGGCAGCCAGTCGCTGTTCGAAGACCAGGGCGAGGCAGGGCAGGGCGTGCAGGTAAAAGGCATCGTTGAGGACCAGAGCAACCTGGAGGCCCGTTACGAGCCCAACCACCCGGCGGCGAACAAGGATGGCTACGTCTACTACCCGAACGTCAACGTGGTTGAGGAGATGGCTGACATGATCTCCGCCAGCCGCGCGTTCCAGACCAATGCCGAGCTGATGAACACGGCCAAGGCCATGATGCAGAAGGTCCTGACCCTCGGTCAGTGATAAGGAAACCAGACCATGGCAATCGATACCAACGGTGTGAACCTCAACGACGTGCTGGCGGCGTCGGGTGTAGGTACCAGCACCAAGAAGACCACGGACACCGCATCCAAGACCGGCAACGACTCGCTCGGCAAGGACGCGTTCCTGCAATTGCTGGTCACCCAGATGCAGCACCAGAACCCGCTGGACCCACAGGACAACGGTGAATTCGTTGCCCAGTTGGCGCAGTTCAGCAGCCTGGAAGGCATTACCTCGCTGAACGAATCGGTCAACTCCATCACCAGCGCCATGGCCTCGTCCCAGGCCCTGCAGGCATCGTCGCTGGTCGGGCGTTCGGTGGTGGTGCAGAACGACAAGGCCGTGGTCGACACCGCAGAAAGCTTCAATGCGCAGTTCGTCGTACCACAAGCCATCGGTGAAGCGAAGATCACCATCAAGGACAAGGACGGCAATACCGTCAAGACCATCGAGCTGGGTGAACAGAAAGCCGGTTACGCCGACTTCATCTGGGACGGTACCAACAACAGTGGCGAAAAAGTCGACCCTGGTACCTACACCTTCACTGCCACCACCACGGTGGATGGCAAGTCGGTGCAGATGAACACGCTGTTGCCAGCCAAGGTGACCAGCGTCAGTTTCAGTGCCGCCGGCGAAATGGTGCTCAACCTCGCCGGTGTCGGCAAAGTGTCCCTCTCCGACGTGCAAACCATCGGTATCTAAGGCCCGCTAGAGCGGCAAAAGGAGCGAATTCATGTCTTTCAATATCGGCCTTAGCGGTCTGTACGCAGCAAACAAGCAACTGGATGTCACTGGCAACAACATCGCCAACGTCAACACCAACGGCTTCAAGTCGTCGCGTGCCGAGTTCGCCGATGTCTATGCAGGTTCCAACCGCCTGGGCGTGGGCAAGAACCAGGTAGGTAACGGCGTGCGCCTGGCAGCTGTTTCCCAGCAGTTCACCCAGGGTGACGTCAATACCACCGGCAACGTGCTGGACATGGGGATTCAGGGGCAGGGCTTCTTCGTGCTGTCTGATAACGGCTCGCGCGTGTACACCCGTGCGGGTGCTTTCCAGGCCAGCAAGGACAACTTCGTGGTTACCTCGGATGGCCTGCGCCTGCAGGGCTATGCCGCCGACTCGACTGGCAAGATCCAGAAGGGTGTGCTGACCGATCTGCAGATCGATACGTCGTCGCTGCAGCCAAAGGCAACGTCCCTGATCGACCAGGGCATCAACCTGAACTCTTCGGCCGCCGACATTCCGTTGGAAGTGGATGATGGTACTGGCGCGATGGTGCCGAACCTGCCGTTCGATCCTTCCGATCAGACGACTTACACCAAGTCTTTCCCGACCAAGGTGTACGACAGCCAGGGTAACGAGCACACCATGGAGCAGTTCTATCGCAAGACTGGCACCAATGAGTGGACCATGTACACCCTGGTCGATGGGCGCAACCCGTTTTCGCCATCCTCCACCGCGCCGCTGACTGGCACCATCAGCTTCAACAGCGATGGTTCGGTCAAGAGCATGACTGCGGACAATACCGGCCACCCGGCGGGCTCGTCGTTCACCGTGACCAACAACACCTTCACCATGACTGGCTGGGTGCCGGCGGTTGAAGATTCTGCGGGTAACTGGATCTCCAACGGCGCGGTGGGCAATGCCGATGGCATGCGCCTGGCGATGAACAGCACCACCTCCTACAACACCGAGACCGCGCGCATGTCGCAGTCCCAGGACGGCTACGCGACCGGTATCCTGTCGAGCCTGAGCATCGACTCGACGGGTGTGCTGTTCGCCAGCTTCAGCAACCAGCAATCCCGCGCCATTGGCCAGGTGGCCCTGGCCAGTTTCGCCAACGAGCAGGGCCTGCAGCAGATTGGTGGTACCCGCTGGACCGAAACCTACACGTCCGGTATCCCGGGCATCGATGCGCCGAAGACAGGTACCCTGGGCAGCGTCGAGTCCAACGCGCTGGAAGGCTCGAACGTGAACCTGACGCAGGAGCTGGTAGAGCTGATCAAGGCGCAGAGCAACTACCAGGCGAACGCCAAGACTATCTCCACTGAAAGCACCATCATGCAGACCGTCATCCAGATGGCCTGATGGTCGCTGGCTGAGTGCATGTGGGCGAACCCCTTTGTCATGAAGGGGTTCGTCGTCTTTGCCGGAGGGGTCATGAAAAGGCTGGTTGTCACATTGTTCGCTGCTTTTTGCCTGTACCAGGCCCAGGCCGGTACGGCGCCCTGGTGGCGCTGGGAAAGCCAGGTGGATGGGCGCCTGGTCTGCTCGCAATGGCCGCCGGGGGAGGGCTGGAAGAAATTCGCCGGGCCTTACAGCAATGGTGGTTGCCGCGAGCCTTGAATAAACCTGTACCGGCCTCTTCGCGGGTTCACCCGCGAAGAGGCCGGTACAGGTTTGCCGCCATCGGCAACCAAGCGCCGGATAACCGGCGTCCAACACACCGACTGCCCCCTCGAAAGCCCGTATCCACGGGCTTTTTCATGATTTCGCAAAGTTGGTTCGGAACTTGCTTTCTAGCTCGCATAGCAACGGCGAGCGGCAAACGACCGCCAGTGCAATGGAGGATGACTGTGGACAAGATGCTTTACGTGGCCATGACCGGTGCCAGCCAGAATGCGCTGGCGCAGAAGGCGCACGCCAACAACCTGGCGAACATTTCCACCAACGGTTTCCAGCGAGACCTGGAGCAGGCTCGCTCGATGCCGGTGTTCGGCGACAGCTTTCCGTCGCGCGCCTTTGCCATGACCGAGCGCCCGGCCACCGACTTCAGCGAAGGTCCTATGGTGGAAACCGGCCGCGATCTGGATGTGACGGTGACCGGCAAGGGCTTCATCGCCGTGCAGGCGCCCGATGGCAGTGAAGCCTACGTACGCACCGGCAGCCTGAACATCGATGCCCTCGGTGTGCTGCGTGCCGGCAACGGCATGCCGGTAATCGGCAACGGCGGCCCGATTGCGATTCCGCCAGAGCAGAAGGTCGAAGTCGGCGCCGATGGCACCATCAGCATCCGCTCCATGGGGGAAGACCCGCGAGTGATGGCCGAAGTCGACCGCATCAAGCTGGTCAACCCCGATACCAAAGGCCTGACCAAGGGCCTGGATGGCCTGATCCATACCCGCGACGGCCAACCGGCCGACGCCGACGTCAACGTACGGGTGGTGTCGGGCTTCCTGGAAGGCAGCAATGTCAACGCCGTGGAAGAAATGACTTCGGTACTGGCGCTGTCCCGTCAATTCGAACTGCACGTCAAGATGATGAACGCGGCCAAGGAAGGCGACGAAGCCATGGCGCGTGTTTTGCAAATCGGCTAATCACTTTTGAACGGGTGCCGTAAAACAGGCGCACGAGGAGAACTTACATGCTTCCGGCTCTTTGGGTCGCTAAAACCGGCCTGTCCGCCCAGGACACCAACCTGACGGTCATCTCCAACAACCTGGCCAACGTCTCGACCACCGGCTTCAAACGGGATCGCGCCGAGTTCCAGGACCTGCTGTACCAGATCAAACGCCAGCCAGGCGCGCAGTCCACCCAGGATAGCGAGCTGCCTTCCGGCCTGCAGGTCGGTACTGGTGTGCGCATTGTCGGCACCCAGAAGAACTTCCAGACCGGTAGCCTGCAGACCACGGAAAACCCGCTGGACATGGCGGTCAACGGTCGTGGCTTCTTCCAGGTATTGCAGCCGGACGGCACCGTTTCGTACACCCGTGACGGTACCTTCCACCTGAACTCCGACGGCCAGATCGTCACCGCCAACGGCTTTGCGCTGGAGCCTGCCATCGTCGTGCCGAACGACGCGCAGACCTTCACCGTCGGCCAGGACGGCACCGTGTCGATCACCACCGCCGGCAACCCGGCTGCGCAGGTGATCGGCAACATCCAGACCGCCGACTTCATCAACCCGGCCGGCCTGCAGGCGATTGGCGACAACCTGTTCCTCGAGACCGCCGCCAGTGGCGCGCCGCAAGTCGGCACCCCGGGCCTGAACGGTTTCGGCACCACCCTGCAGCAGACCCTGGAAAACTCCAACGTCAGCACCGTGGAAGAGCTGGTGAACATGATCACCACCCAGCGTGCCTACGAGATGAACTCCAAGGTCATTTCCACCGCTGACCAGATGCTGTCGTTCGTTACTCAACAGCTCTGAAGCAGGCAGCTCTAACCCCGTCACTCCGTTGCACCCGTGAGGTAAGCGTCATGAATCGTCTGTTGTCCGTTTTCGCCCTGGGGGGGGCGGTGTTGCTGGCAGGTTGCGTCGCGCCGACGCCCAAGCCCAACGACCCGTACTACGCGCCGGTACTGCCGCGCACCCCGTTGCCGGCAGCGGCCAACAACGGTTCGATCTACCAGGCCGGCTTCGAGCAGAACCTGTACAGCGACCGCAAGGCTTTCCGGGTGGGTGACATCATCACCATCACCCTCAACGAGCGCACATCGGCCAGCAAGAACGCCGGCTCGCAGATCCAGAAAAACAGCAACGCCAACATCGGCCTGACATCGTTGTTCGGCACCACGCCGAACACCAACAACCCGTTCGGCAGTGGTGACCTGTCGCTGGAGGCCGGCTACAGCGGCGAGCGCGCCACCAAGGGTGACAGCAAGGCCACTCAGGGCAACACCCTGACCGGTTCGATCACCGTGACCGTGGCCGAAGTGCTGCCCAACGGCATCATCGCCGTGCGCGGCGAGAAGTGGCTGACCCTGAACACCGGTGAAGAGCTGGTGCGCATTGCCGGCATGATCCGCGCCGATGACATCGCCACCGACAACACCGTGCCGTCCACCCGTGTGGCCGATGCGCGCATTACCTATTCCGGTACCGGCTCGTTCGCCGATGCCAGCCAGCCCGGGTGGCTGGACCGCTTCTTCATCAGCCCGCTTTGGCCTTTCTGAGTACGGATGACCATGTTCAACGTGAGGCAGCTGATTGCCGCAACCCTGCTCCTGTCCTGTGCCTTTGGCGCCCAGGCCGAGCGCCTGAAGGACATCGCCAGCATTTCTGGCGTGCGCTCCAACCAGCTGATCGGCTACGGCCTGGTGGTGGGGCTCAACGGCACGGGTGACCAGACCACCCAGACGCCGTTCACCCTGCAGACCTTCAACAACATGCTGTCGCAGTTCGGCATCAAGGTGCCGGCCGGCTCCGGCAACGTGCAGCTGAAGAACGTTGCTGCAGTGTCGGTGCATGCCGACCTGCCGGCGTTCGCCAAGCCAGGCCAGGTGGTGGACATTACCGTGTCCTCGATCGGTAACTCCAAGAGCCTGCGCGGCGGCAGCCTGCTGATGACCCCGCTCAAGGGTATCGATGGCAACGTCTATGCCGTGGCCCAGGGCAACCTGGTGGTGGGTGGCTTCGATGCCGAGGGCCGTGACGGTTCGAAGATCACCGTCAACGTTCCGTCGGCCGGTCGTATCCCTGGCGGTGCTACCGTCGAGCGTGCAGTGCCGAGCGGCTTCAACCAGGGCAACAGCCTGACCCTGAACCTCAATCGCCCCGACTTCACCACCGCCAAGCGCATTGTCGACAAGGTCAACGACCTGCTCGGCCCGGGCGTGGCCCAGGCCGTGGACGGCGGTTCGGTGCGTGTCACTGCGCCGATGGACCCGAGCCAGCGCGTGGACTACCTGTCGATCCTCGAGAACCTCGAGATCGACCCTGGCCAGGCAGTCGCCAAGGTCATCATCAACTCGCGCACCGGCACCATCGTCATTGGGCAGAACGTCAAGGTGTCGCCGGCCGCAGTGACCCACGGCAGCCTGACCGTGACCATTACCGAAGACCCGATCGTCAGCCAGCCGGGGCCGTTCTCCAATGGCCAGACCGCCGTTGTGCCGCGCTCGCGGGTCAACGCCGAGCAGGAAGCCAAGCCGATGTTCAAGTTCGGCCCGGGCACCACGCTGGATGAAATCGTCCGCGCGGTGAACCAGGTGGGCGCAGCGCCCAGCGACCTGATGGCCATCCTCGAAGCCCTGAAACAGGCCGGCGCCTTGCAGGCCGACCTGATCGTGATCTGAGGACGGCGCGCATGAACAGCAAAAGCCTGGTTTCTGGCAGTGCCGACAGCGGCGCCTACACCGACCTCAATCGCCTGAGCTCGCTCAAGCATGGCGACCGCGACAGCGATGCCAACGTGCGCAAGGTGGCCCAGGAGTTCGAGTCGCTGTTCATCAGCGAAATGCTCAAGGCCTCGCGCAAGGCTAGCGACGTGCTGGCCGACGACAACCCGATGAACACCGAAACGGTGAAGCAGTACCGCGACATGTACGACCAGCAGTTGGCCGTGAGCATGTCCCGCGAAGGTGGCGGCATCGGGCTGCAGGACGTACTGGTGCGCCAGCTGTCGAAGAACAAGGGCACGCCGGCCAACACCAGCCCGTTTCCGCGTATCGAGGGCAATGCACCGACGTTGTGGGGCAACAAGGTGGCCGAGCCCGTGCATGCCGTGCAGTCGACTGCCACCCGCAACGACGTCGCCGCGCTCAATTCACGACGCCTGGCGCTGCCGAGCAAGCTCACCGACCGCCTGATGGCCGGCATCGTGCCGTCGGCGGCCAGCACCAATACCGCAGCCGTGCCGGCCCGTGACGGCCAGCAAGTGGCCAAGGCCTTCGCCGTGCCGGATAACGGCTTGCGCATCCTCGGGCGCGCCGTGGCCCAGCCACCGCTGGCACCGAAAAAGGCCTTTGCCGACAGCGACGAATTCGTCGCCACCATGCTGCCGATGGCCGAGCAGGCAGCCAAGCGCATCGGTATCGACCCACGCTACCTGGTTGCGCAGGCCGCCCTGGAAACCGGCTGGGGCAAGTCGGTCATGCGCAACACCGATGGCAGCAGCAGCCACAACCTGTTCGGCATCAAGGCAACCGGCAACTGGGAGGGTGGCGAGGCGCGTGCGATCACCAGCGAGTTCCGCGATGGCCAGTTCGTCAAGGAGACAGCGGCGTTCCGCTCCTACGATTCCTACCAGGACAGCTTCCACGACCTGGTCAGCCTGCTGCAGAACAATTCGCGCTATCAAGATGCGGTGAAGGCCGCCGATAAACCAGAGCAGTTCGTGCAAGAGTTGCAAAAGGCCGGGTACGCCACCGACCCGAATTACGCCAGCAAGATCTCGCAGATCGCAAGACAGATGAAGTCGTACGAGCACTACGCAATGCTCGGTACCGCAACGAAACTTTAAGGGCATGGAACCATGGCGAGTCTGATCAACATTGGTATGTCGGGGCTTGGCGCCGCGCAATCGGGGATGTACACCCTCGGTAACAACATCGCCAACGCCGATGTCGAAAGCTACTCGCGCCAGCAGAACGTGCAGAAGACCAAGGGCGGCCAGCAAGTCGGCCAGGTGTTCATTGGCAGCGGTACTACCTTGGCGGATGTGCGCAGGGTCTATAACGCGTTCCTCGAGAACCAGCTGCGCAGCACCACCTCGCTGAGCAGCGATGCCACCTCGTACCTGAACCAGATCACGCCGCTGGATACCGCCCTGTCGAGCAGCGACACCGGTATCACCGCTGCACTGAAAAGCTTCTTCAGCGCCATGCAGGATGCTGCGGCCAAGCCGACCGAGGACGCCTCGCGCCAACTGCTGCTGACCAGCGCGCAGTCCCTGGCCAAGCGCTTCAACACCCTGTCGGCGCAGCTCAACCAGCAGAACAGCGACATCAATGCCAACATGGCGTCGATCGCTGACAAGGTCAACGCGCTGACCAAGTCGATTGCCGACCTCAACGGCCAGATCTCCAAGATGACGGCCGTCAATGGCCAGCCCAACGACCTGCTCGACCAGCGCGACGGCGCGGTGCGCGAGTTGTCGGCGCTGATCGGTGCCGATGTTGTAGAGCAGAAGAACGGCAACTACGACATCTACCTGAAGAACGGCCAGGCCCTGGTGCTGGGCAACACCACCCAGACCATCGGTGTGCAGCCGAGCGCCACCGACCCGACTCGCATGAGCCTGATCCTCAATCGCGGCTCGACCAAGATGGACATCACCAGCAGCACTACCGGTGGTGAGCTCGGCGGCCTGATCCGCTACCGCAAGGATACCCTCGACCCGGCGCTCAACGAGCTCGGTCGCGTGGCCTTGGTAGTAGCCGATGCGATCAACAGCCAGCTGGCCCAGGGCATCGACAGGAATGGTGACTTCGGTGCCACCCTGTTCGGCGATATCAACAGCGCCGCGGCCATCAGCCAGCGTAGTGTCGCCAAGACCGGCAACAGCGCAGGTTCCGGCAACCTCGATGTGACCATCAAGGACACTGGCAAGCTCAGCACCAGCGATTACCAGGTGACCTTCACCAGCGCCACTGGCTACAGCGTGCGCAAGCTGCCAGAAGGCACCGACATGGGCAGTTTCGACCTCACCGACACCCCGCCCCCGGTGATCGACGGGTTCACCCTGTCGCTCAATGGTGGCGGCCTGAGTGCTGGCGACAGCTTCAAGATCACCCCGACCCGCAATGCGGCCGCAGGCATCGACACTGTCCTGACCGACCCAAAGCGCCTGGCCTTGGCTTCGCCGCTGACCGCCACCAGCGGATCGGGCAACAAAGGTACCGGCGTCATCACTCAGCCGACGCTGACCTCGGAGATGGACATCTACGATGCCGCCCAACGTTCGCAATTGCAGACTGGCCTGAAGTATTCGACCCCGGTCAAGCTGGTGTTCGGCGATGACACCAGTTCGCCTCAGGCCTACAAGATGTACGACGCCAAGGGTACCGAGATCGGCAGCGGCACCATCGTGCCTGGCCAGGAGAACAAGTTGCAGCTGTCGGTGCCGATGGTCGATGGCAGCGGCAATTCGCTGGGCGGCAATTTCACCTTCGAGATGAGCGTTTCCGGCGCACCGAAGAACGGCGACAGCTATACCGTGGCGCTGACCGGCGCAGGTTCGGCGGACAACCGCAACGCCTTGTCGGTGATCGACCTGCAGACCAAGTCCACGGTCGAGGTTGGCGCCAACGGCAAGGGCATCAGCTTCACCGATGCCTACGCCAAGCTGGTCTCCAACGTTGGCGGCAAGGCCGGCCAGGCGCAGATGGACAGCGATGCAACCACAGCCTTGCATACCTCTGCTGTGGAAAGCCGCAACGGCCTGTCGGGTGTGTCGATCGATGAAGAGACCGGCAACCTGATCAAGTTCCAGCAGTACTACACCGCGTCGTCGCAGATCATCAAGGCGGCCCAGGAAACCTTCGCCACCCTGATCAACAGTCTTTAAGGAGCCGTAGATCGTGAGCGTACGCATCTCTACTTCGCAGTTCTACAACACCAACCAGGCCAACTACCAGAGCAACTTTGCCAAGACGGTGAAGAGCCAGCAGGAGGCAAGCGATGGCATTCGCGTGCGTTCGGCCAAGGATGACCCGGTGGGGGCGGCGCGCCTGCTGCAGCTGGAGCAGCAGCAGAACATGCTGAAGCAGTACAGCAGCAACATCGTCAACGTGCGCAATGCCTTGGGCACTGCCGAAAGCACCCTCAACTCCATCGGCACCATCCTGCAGCGGGTCAACGAGCTGGCGGTGAGTTCTGGCAACGGTACATTCACCGATGCCGACCGCAAGGCCAACGCCGACGAACTGGCGTCGCTGGAAGACCAGCTGTTCTCCTTGATGAACAGCAAGGACGAGAACGGCAAGTACATCTTCTCTGGCTCCAAGGGCGATACCCCGCCTTACGCGCGCAATGCCGATGGCACCTACAGCTACCAGGGCGACCAGGGCAAGCTCAACCTGCAGGTGGGTGACATGCTCAGCCTGGCGGCCAATGAAACCGGCTACGATGCCTTCGAGCAGGCGCTGAACACCAGCCGCAGCCAGACCAGCCTGACCGCGCCGGCGACCGACGATGGCCGCGTCAGCCTGTCCAACGGCCAGGTCTCCGGCAACAGCCTGTACAACGATCGCTTCCGCAGTGGCGAGCCGTACACCATCGAATTCCTCAGCAGCACCGAATACAAGATCACCGACGTCGACGGCAATGACGTCACGCTCGAGGCCAGCCAGGGCGGCAAGTTCGACCCCAATGGCGACAACACCAGCATCAGCTTCCGCGGTGTCGATCTGCGCCTGGACATCACCTTCAAGGATGGCGACAAGGGTAATGAAGATGCCGCTATCGCAGGGCATACGTTCAGCCTGAGTTCCAAGGCCGATGAGGTTTCCGGCACCCGTAGCCCCGGCAATACCTCTTCCGAGCAAGTGACGGGCGCGACCATCACCGATGAGGCTGCCTACAAGGCCGCTTTCCCTGGCGGTGGCGCGGTACTCAAGTTCACCGGCAGCAGCACCTTCGAGCTATACGCCGCACCGGTCACTGCTGACAGCCGCCCGGTGGCATCGGGTGCACTGGGCGGGCCGAACGGCACCACCGCCACCGCGGCAGGGGTCAGCTTCGAGCTGTCCGGTGCGCCGAATGCCGGGGACTCGTTCGCAGTCAAGGTCGATACCCACCAGACCCAGAACATCCTCGACACCATCGGCAAGCTGCGTACCGCACTGACCAGCCCGGTGGACAACGACCCGGTGGCGCGGCAGAACTTCCTCGCCGCGCTGGATTCGGCGGTTGGCAACATCGCCAGTGCGACCAACCAGGTGTCGTCGTCGGTCAGTGCGATCGGCGGCCGTGGCCAGGCGCTGGATGTGCAGGCCGAAACCAACGAGGCGCTGAGCACCGAGAACACCAAGACCCAGAGCTCGATCCGCGAAAGCGACCCGGCTGAAGTGATGCTGCGCCTGCAGATGCAGACCAACATGCTGCAAGCGTCGCTGCAGGCCTATGCCAAGGTCGCCAGCCTGTCGTTGGTCAACTACATCTGATTTCACCTCTCTCGCGTCATCCGGCGTGTGCCAGCCCATTCGGTGCTGGTCACGCCACCTCTTCAAGGTCTTCGCCGTGAATCAACAGACCCTCGTCAGCATCGCCATCCCAGCCTTCAACCCCGAGTTTTTCCGCGCCACCTTGCTCAGCGCGCTCAACCAGGATTACTCGACACTGGAGGTGCTGGTCTGCGATGACAGCCGTGGCCTGGAGATCCAGCGTATCGTCGACGAGGTAGTGAGCCAGACCGGCAAGCCGGTACGCTACGTGCGCAACCCACAGACCCTTGGGTTCGCCCGCAACCTGCTGGCGTGCCTGGAGCATGCTGAAGGGCCGCTGATCAAGTTTCTCTGTGACGACGACCGACTGTTCCCTGAATGTGTCGGCCTGCAGGCCGCGGTCATGGAACAGCATGCCGATGTCAGCATGACCATCTGCCAGCGCATGCTGTGCGCAGCCGACGATGCCTTGCTACCGCCGCGCATGCTCAATGCAGTGATGTGCCCGGAGGATGCGGTAGTCAAGGGCAGCGACTTGCTCGAAGCGTTGGAGACGAACGCACCCAACCTGTTCGGCGGCCTCAGCCATGCACTGATGCGCCGTGACCTGGTGGCCGAGTTCCTGCCGGCGCTGGTGCAGGAGGGCAGCGGGTTTGCCGCGCGCCTGGACATGGCGCTGTACATTTGCCTCATGCGCCGAGGCAATCTGGGGCATCTGTCACGCTTTCTCAGCATGGAGCGTCTGCACCCTGCACGTTTGAGTCACCAGGCAAGCATGACCCTGGCCTTCCCGATCGAGACCGACTGGATAAAGGCAATGCTGGCTGCGCGGGCAAGCGAGGCCGCACCAGCCAGTGGCTGGGTGCGCTATCTGTCACTGGAGCGGTACCAGGGCGAGCAGGGCGCGCAGTGGGACGAGTACGAACTCAACCGCCTTTACGGGGCTCAGCAGGCCCGCCAGGCGCAGCAGGTTGGCACTGACTGCCTGTCGTTTGAAGAGGTGTATGCCCAGTGGCTGGAGTGCCGTGACCTGTCGGCTGCACAGCTCAAGGCCCTGCCCAAGCGCTTCGAGCAGTGGGCCCGGCAGCCGCGTATCGTCCCGGTGATCTGGGCCGAGGCGGGTGATGAACTGGCCCTGCGCGCGACCCTCGACAGCCTTGCTGCGCAGTCCTATTCCGCAGCTGGCTGCTGGCTGCTGGCGCCTGCGACGCTGGAATTGGCAGGCCACCCGGTCGGGGTTGAGCGCATGCTGGTGCAAGGCAATGGCCTGGCCCAGTTGCAGGCGCGCCTGACACGCGCCGGCGATGCCGACTGGGTATTGCTGTTGCGCGCTGGCGACCGCCTCGTGCCCCATGCCCTGGCGATCATGGGCGAGCGCATGGCACTTCGCGAGCGGGCCTGTATCTATGTCGACGAAGGTAGCCATGACGGGCTGCGCCCGACAACCCCCATCTTCAAGCCGGACTTCAACCTCGACCTGATGCGCAGCCTGCCGTATGTAGGACGCGTACTGGCATTCAACTGTGCGGCGCTGCGCGAGGTCGGCGGCTTCGACACGGACTTCGATACCCTGGCACCCCACGACCTGCTCTGGCGTCTGGCGGAAAGCCAGGGCCTGCAAGTCATCGAGCACATCGACGAACTCCTGGTGCATTGCCAGCATGACTTTGGCCAGTGGCTGCGCGACCCGCGTTGCGTGCAGCAGGCGCCACGCGTGGTGCGAGCCCATCTGCGGCGCCTGGGTGTCGATGCCGAGGTTGTCGGTGCCGAAGGCATGTCGTTGTGCCGGGTGGCGTACCGGCACCCGGAGCAAGCCCTGGTCTCGATCCTGGTGACGCTCGGTGACGACCTGAGCGCGGCAATGCGTTGTGTCGAGTCCCTGTTCGAACACACCCAGTATGGCCAATTCGAGGTACTGCTGATCGCCTCGCCGGATACGCCTGCCGACCTGCGTCAATGGCTGCAGGCCATGCAGGGGCTGGGCAGCAGCCAATTGCGGGTGATCGAGGTGGTCAGCGGCAGCCAGCTGGCGCAGTTGAACCAGGCCAGCGAGGCTGCCCGTGGCGACTACCTGCTGATGCTCGACAGCGCCTGCGCCGCCTTCGACCGGCCCTGGCTGGAGCAGTTGATGGTTCAGGCCCAGCGCCCGGAGGTCGGCGTGGTGGCGCCCAAGCTATGTACCCAAAGCGGCGAGATCTTTGGCGCCGGGCTGGTCCTGGGGCTGCATGGTGGCGTCAGCAGCCCGTTCGTTGGCATGCCGGCTGACAGCGGCGGCTACATGCTCCGGCTCAATGCCGTGCAGAACTGGAGCGCGCTTAGCCTGGACTGCCTGCTGGTGCGCCGCGAGCTGTTCGCCACGCTGGGCGGTTTCGATGTGCAGGGACTCAAGGGCGGCCTGCAGGACGCCGACCTCTGTCTGCGCATCCGCGAGCAAGGTTATCTGGCGGTATGGACACCCCTTGCGGTGCTCGTGCGCTTCGCTTCGACCCGCGACGTGCGGATCGACAGCCAGCGCAAGGTGCTGGACAAGGACATCTTCCATGAACGCTGGTTGGCCAAGGTTGCCCGCGACCCTGCCTACAACCGCAACCTGAGCCTGAAGATGGCCAGCTTCAACCTTGATGCCGGACAGCGTCGTGGCTGGGACCCGTTCATCAGCCGTGTGCTGCCGTCGGTGTTGGCGCTGCCGATCAACACCTCGGCGGTCGGTCACTACCGGGTGGCACAGCCGTTCACCGAGCTGGAGCGTGCGGGCTGGATCCAGGGGCGGCTTGATTACAGTACCCCGGAGATGATCGATATCGAACGCGAGAAGCCCGATGTGATGATCTTGCAGTGTCGCTACACGGTCAATTCGATCGATGAAATGACGCGCTTCAAGCGCCTGTCGAACGCCCGGCGCATCTACGAGATCGACGACTACATCATCGAGGTGCCGGAAAAGAACGCCCATGCCCGGAACATACCGGCCAACATGCGCGAGCTGGTCAGCCAAGGCATTGCCTTGTGCGACCGGGTGGTGGTGTCGACCCAGCCGCTGGCTGATGCACTGTCGAGCATGCACCACGATATCCGGGTAGTCCCCAACATGCTCGCCGCCCCGCTGTGGGCCGGGCTGGCCAGCGAGCGCCAGACTAGCGCGCGGCCACGCGTTGGCTGGGCGGGGGGCACCAGCCACCGGGGCGATCTGGAGCTGTTGCTGGACGTCATCAAGGCCCTGGCCGACGAGGTCGACTGGGTATTCTTCGGCATGTGCCCGGATATCCTGCGGCCTTATGTGAAGGAATTCCACAAAGGCGTGCCCTTGGCGTCGTACCCGCAGAAGCTGGCCAGTCTCAACCTTGACCTGGCGCTGGCACCGCTCGAACAGAACCTGTTCAACGACTGCAAGAGCAACTTGCGCCTGCTTGAGTATGGTGCGTGCGGTTTCCCGGTGATTTGCACCGACACCAAGGCCTATGACGGCTACCTGCCTTGCACGCGGGTTCGCAACAACACCTCGGAACAATGGCTGGATGCGATCCGCATGCACCTGGCCGACCCTCAGGCCAGCTACCGCCAGGGTGATGCCTTGCGCGAAACGGTGCTGCGGGACTATGTGCTGATGCCGCAGCATTTGCAGCAATGGTCGAATGCCTGGCTGGCGGATTGATTCTTTTCGCGTTCGTTGCGAGCGGGCGCCCAACTCTCCCTTCGAAGGTGCTTTATGGTCGATATCGCAAACGGACCGCGCAGTGATGTAACGGTGGTGCTGCTGGGTCATGATCAGGCCGCTCATCGTGAGCGAGCGTTGCATTACTACCGCCAGGCGGGCATTGCCTGTCTGGCACTGGAAGCCCTTGAAGCCCATAGTCCGGGCGCTGTGTGCAGCGCGCGTCTGAGTCAGGCGCTGCAGCAGGTTGCCACGCCGCTGGTCAATCTGGCCCTGGATGCCGACTTCGTGCAAGCTCCGGCACTGGACAGTGCTGCCGACTGCCTGAGTGCCAACCCACTGGCGCTAGGGGCTCAGGGTTACGCCTTGGGATATGTTCCGGGCAATGGTCAAGTGGCTTATTACAAGCTGGGCCACGCATTTCCCGCGCAGGAAGGGGAGGGGGCCTCGGCGCGTATTCGGGCGCATGCGTTGGCGAACCAGCCAGCCTGGCGCGCCGTGGTCAGGGTCGAGAGGCTGCGTTCGGTGCTGAAGGATTTGCCGGAGGATCTGGATTTCGCCAGCTGGCGGGTTGCGCTGTCGTTGGCGTTGCTGGCCGACGGGGCCATCATTCAGCTTGATCAGACCGACGTCATCTGTGAATTGGCGCCGCGCACTTTGTCGCCGGTAGCCCGGGAAGAGCAGTTGGTGCGGACTGTGCGTCTGTTGCGTGCGTGGGACGCCGAACGTGATGGTACATGTACCGACGATGCGGGCTTTGTCGTGCTCAACCGGTTGGTGCGTGGCAGCTACGATGCAGGCGAGCCGCCGTTGCTGTTCACCTCGCGCTGGACCAGTGTGATCGCCGACCCGGACCGCCAGTTCGAACCCCGGCAGTACATTGAGATGCCGTACTACCAGAGGGGCCTGTTCCAGCGCCTGGCGCAGCTCGAGTTCCTCTGCCATGGCTGGCCAACCGGGCAAGAGCACCGTCATGCACTTGAAGGCACCTGGGTGCGTCAGCGTGAACTGCTCGAGGTGCATCCCAATGACACCAAAGAAAGTCTGCAGCAGCGTTACTGGCAGGCCCTGGCCTTGGGCTTGTTCAGCCGCGACGTCTGCCAGCGTCTGCTGGCGACCCTGGAGGACGAAGTGCAGGCGGAAAAAGTCCGCGAATTGAGTGCCTGGCTTGAGCGCCTTGACAGCCTTCCCTGTCAGGACGTGCCTGGGTGGCTGGCAACTACTGCCTCGGGACGGCTGTTGCAGGTGTTGGCGGACGCAACGCCAGCGTCCGCGGTGCGTCAACGCGTGCTTGCACAACTGGCCAAGCGGCCCGGCCCGCAAATTGGTTTCGTGGTCGCGGACCTGCAGGACGATGACCTGGCCCTGCAGGCGACCTTCGACAGCCTGCTGGCGGCCGGGCTGCGCAATTTCAAGCTGGTGGTGCTAAAAGCCGGGAAACCGCCGGCCATCACCACCGCGCGGGATACCTTGCATTTCGTCCAGGTGGAACCAGGTAACTGGGTTTCACACCTGAATCACGCGCTGCGCCAGTTGCCGAGTGAATGGGTGATGTTGCTGCAGGCGGGTGACATCCTTGCCGGCGGCGGCCTGCTGCGGCTGCAGTTGGAACTGGGAGAGTCTCCGGCCTGCGATGCCATTTGTGCCGATGAGATACAACGCGATGAAGAGGGGCGTTTGCTGGGTATCATGCGCCCTGGTAGCGACCTCGACCTGCTGCGTAGCCAGCCGGCCCTGATGTCGCGTCACTGGTTGCTTCGCCGCCAGGCTGTACTTGATCTGGGTTGCTTCGATAGCCGTTTCGGCCACGCGCTTGAATACGATCTGTTGCTGCGTCTTGTCGAAGAGCGCGGGCTCGGCGGCATGGCGCACATGGACGAATATCTGGTGATCGGCGGACAGGCGTCGGAGCCGATGCGTTCCGAGGCGGTGGACATTCTCGACCGTCACCTGAAACGACTGGGCTATCAGGCACAGGTCAGCGATCAGGGCGCTGCCGGGTTGGCCATCGATTTCCGGCACAACTCGACCCCGCTTGTCAGCATCCTGATGGTTCATGAGGGCGACCGGTCTGCGCTTGAGCGCAGCCTGACCAGTCTGTTCCAGCGTACTCGCTACCCTCGCTACGAGATCGTGCTGATCTGTACCCAGGAGCAACATGGCCTGCTGTCAGACGCACTTCGATCGTTCGCCGGCCGTCTGCGTCTGGTCGCCGCCGAAGTTGGAGAGAACCTGTTCAACCAGGCTGCCCGACACGCGCGCGGTGAATACCTGCTGCTGCTTAGCGAGCGTTGCCAGGTGATCTCCCCGGCCTGGATCGAGGCAATGCTCAACCAGGCACAACGACCGGAGGTTGGGGTGGTTGGCGCGCGCCTGGTCGGCATGGATGGCAGCCTTGCGCATGCCGGTTACGATCTGCTCGCAGGGCCGCGTGTGCATGCACCCTGGGCCAGCTCGCCGGAAGAGCCCGGCAGCCGGGATCACTGGTCTGGCGTCGTGCGTGGTTGCCCGGCGGTGTCGGGGAATTGCCTGATGGTGCGTGCCGGTGTGTTCGAGCAATGCGACGGGTTGCAGGGGAATGTGGCGGCCGATGTCGACCTGTGCCTTGCCGTCACCGCTGCCGGCAGCCTGGTGGTATGGACTCCTCAGGCGCAGCTGATGATTGATGGTGAAGTTTCCCCGGCACCCGAGGAGGCGGCCAAGGCGTTGCTGGCGAAGTGGCCGGGCGCATTTGCCCGTGACGTGGCGATCGATGGTCGGCGGGCCAGTGCCCAAGCAAGCTGGCTGGCGCCGTTCAAGTAGCTGGCGCGGGAATTGCAAAAGCCGGGCAGGAGCCCGGCTTTTTTGTGCCTGGCGGCAAATAATTGACAGGCGTGGCGCCTGGTTTCACGTGGTGTGGACGAGGTTGTGAATGCAAAAGAAAGTGGCTGTGCTGCAGTCCAACTACATTCCCTGGAAAGGGTACTTCGACCTGATCGGCAGCGTCGATGCGTTCATCCTCTTCGATGATGTCCAGTACACGCGCCGCGACTGGCGTAACCGCAACAAGATCAAGACTGCCCACGGAGAGCACTGGCTGAGCATCCCGGTGAAGAACAAGGGGCGCTACGAGCAGTTGATCAACGAAGTTGAGGTCAGTGAGCCTGGCTGGGCGGCTGCGCACTGGAAGACCATCGAAATGAGCTACCGCCGCGCGGCCTGCTTCCAGCAGATGGAAGGGCCTGTCAGGGCGCTTTACGAGCAGGCCGCCGAGCTCGCTCATCTTTCGCAAATCAATCACCTGTTCATTGCCGGCCTGTGCCCTCTGCTGGGTATCCGCACACCGCTGTACCGTTCCGAAAATCTGGGCCATGCAACTGGCAAGAACGAGCGCCTCATCCAGTTGTGCCAGGCGGTAGGTGGTACGCACTACCTGTCGGGACCGGCAGCCAGCTGTTACCTGGACGAGGCCGCGTTCGCCACTGCCGGCCTTGGCCTGTCGTATATGGGTTATGACGGCTATCTCGAGTACCCGCAGCTGTACGGCGAGTTTCAGCATGCGGTGAGTGTCATCGACCTGTTGTTCAACACCGGCGCCGACGCGCCTGCCTTCCTGGAGCGGCGCCCATGAGCACGACCATTTTGCGAGAAGTCGAACAGTACTATTCCTCGCGCATTCGTGAGCATGGCGCCACTCCGGAAGGAGTTGACTGGAACGGAAGCGCTTCGCAGCACCTGCGCTTCGAACAGTTGCTCAAGCTGGTGTCGCAGGAAGAATGGCAGCGAGGCTTCAGTCTGGTCGACGTGGGTTGTGGCTACGGGGCATTGCTCGACTGGCTGCGCGAGCGCGGCGGCGTAGTGGACTATCACGGCTATGACCTGTCGCCCGAGATGATCGCGTCGGCTCGCGCCAAACACGGTGCGGATCAGTTCACCTGCTTCGAGGTCGCCGACCGGCCCACCCGGACTGCCGATTACGCGGTAGCCAGCGGTATTTTCAATGTGTCACAGCAAACCCCGCGGGAAGCCTGGGAACAATATATTGCCGAGGTGCTTCGCAACATGGATGCCTGCTCGACCAAAGGCTTTGCCTTCAACTGCCTCACCAGCTACTCCGACGCGCCATTCATGCGCGACTACCTGTATTACGGTGACCCGTGCTTCTACTTTGATCTGTGCAAAAGAACCTACTCCAGGCAGGTGGCACTCTTGCATGACTATGGCTTGTACGAATTCACCCTCCTCGTGCGCAAGGCCCCGTGACCTGCCGTTCGACTTCCCTGTTTCCTGGAGATATCCATGCTCAAGAAAGGCTCTACTTCCGTAACCCAGTCCAGCGACAGCCAGCTCGAGGCGCGGGAGCGACTCTGGCAGTCATTTGCCAATGCGCCGCTCGATGACGCCGAAAAAGAGCGCAACCTCGGCCTGTTCATCCGCTCGGCCTCCCTTGCGCGGATGCTGGCGATTTCCGACCTGTACCGCGAGATCGTCTCGCTGCCCGGCTCGGTGCTGGACTTTGGCACATGGCGTGGCCAGAACGCCGTGCTCTGCGAGAATCTGAGGGCCATTTTCGAACCGTTCAACAAACAGCGCCGCATCGCGGCATTTGATACCTTCGCCGGCTACAAATCGCACGCCAGCGACAGCAAGGTGACCAACGAGCACTTCCAGGACGGTTGCTACGATACCGGTAGCGGGTATGCCGATTACCTGCGTCACTTGCTGGCATTGCACGAGAGCATCAATGCCCTGCCACAGGTTTCCAGCGGACATCAGGTGGTCGAGGGTGATATCAAGGATACCTTGCCACGGTTCATCGAGGAGAATCGCAACCTGCTGGTGGCGTTGGCCTTTTTCGACATGAACCTGGAGGGGCCGACCCGCTTTGCCCTGGAACAGATCCTGCCGCGCTGCGTCCCCGGTTCGCAGTTGGTGTTCTTCCAGTTGCAGCGTGATTTTCTGCCAGGCGAAGGTTACGCCTACGTAGCTGAAGTGTTGGGCAAGGTGCGTCACGAGATCAAGCGATCGCAGACCTACCCGTCCCTGTGCATCGTCAAAGTGCTGTAAGAGGGCATGCCATGTTCCTGATCATTGGTAACGGCATGGTTGGCCTGGCGATCGCTGCCGGCCTTTCCCGTTCGGTTCCTGCCGAGCGCATTACAGTGGTAGGCCCGATGTCGCGGCCTTACAGCGCCTCCATGGCTGCTGCAGCCATGCTCAACTCGTTCGCGGAGCTGGAGCCGGGTGCGTTGGACAAACCGCGCGACCGCCTTAAGTTCGAATTGAGCCAGGCTTCCGCGCGGTTGTGGGGGGCGTTTGTCGAAGAGTTCGAGATTCCCGCAGAGCACTACCGGCTGGGTACCGTGCTGGTCAACAACAATGCCTCCAACAGGTTCGAGGACCAGGCGTTTGACGCCATCGCCGATTATCTCGAGGAGTTTGCCGAGCCGTACGAGCGGATCGAGCCGACATTGGAGCCGGCCTATTCGCCGGCTTCGGCCTACCGAAGCCGCAACGCCCTTTTCCTGCCCCGCGAAGGCGTGGTCAATCCCGATGGTGTCATCCAGGCCCTGCAACAGACGTTGGCAAGGCGCGGTGTGCGCTTCGTCGAGGGCGTGGTGGAGTCTCTCGACAAGATCGGAGGCCGAACCTGTGGTGCTCGCCTGACCGATGGCCGAGTGCTGGCTGCGGAACGTCTGGTGCTGGCCAACGGCAGCAAGGCGACCCGGCTGTGGGCCGAAGGCGACTGCATTCGGGTCATCAACGGCGTCGGTGCTACGGTCGTTTTGAAGAACCCGGGGATCCAGGGACGTTACGTGCTTCGTACGCCAAATCGAGGTGGCGCCTGTGGTATCTACCATGCGCCGTACCAGGACGATCTGTTCGTGGTTGGAGCGACCAACCTGATCACCACGGTCGACGAACAGGTGCCACGCGCCGAGTCCGTGGCTGCCCTGATAAATGGAGCGATCAACCAGGTCAACCAGATGCACCGTGCCAGCGGTTTCGTGCGGTACAACTTCGGCTATCGACCGGTCAGCCTTGATGGCTATCCGGTAATCGGCCAACTCAATGACAACACCTTCATTGCGACCGGCACGCGGCGGGATGGTTATCACTTTGCGCCTTGGCTGGCCGATAACCTGTCGGCGCTGTTACAGGGACTGCAACTCTCGCCCCAGGCTCGCGCGTATTTCGAATACACCCGGCCACTTCGGCGCGCAATGCTTGATGATTCAGTCGAAGCGTGCTGCCGCAAATACGCGGCAGTCAAATGTTCGGCGCTTTCCCAGCATGGCTATGACGCAGGGCATACCGATGCCGACCAGGCGCTTGAGGGCCACTACTACCAGCGTGCGAGGGATTTCTTTGCCCGTAACGGCCTGGAGAAGGCAGTACAGGTCGAGTTTCTCGATGCGCTCATCGGCGGCTACCTGCCGCTGAGCGATTTCATCTGACGCACGCGGTGGAGAATACGAACGTGAGCAATCAGGTCATACCTTTCAACAAGCCTTTCGTCGTTGGCAAGGAATTGTTCTATATCGCCCAGGCAGTGATGAATGGCGGCATCGCTGGCGATGGACAGTTCACTCAATCGTGCCAGCAATGGCTGGAAGACAACCTGGGTTGCCCGAAGGCGCTGCTGGCCCATTCCTGTACCGCTGCATTGGAGATGGCGGCGATCCTGGCCGATGTCGGTCCGGGGGATGAGGTCATCATGCCGTCTTTCACGTTTGTATCTACCGCCAATGCGTTCGTGCTGCGTGGTGCGGTTCCGGTATTCGTGGATATACGCCCGGACAGCCTCAACCTTGACGAGCGTCTGGTCGAAGCCGCGATCACCGAGAAAACCAAGGCGGTCGTGGCAGTTCATTATGCTGGGCAGCCTTGTGACATGGAGGCGCTGCTGCGCATCTGCAACAACCACGGCCTGATGCTTATCGAAGACGCTGCGCAGGCGATTCTCGCCAGGGAAAAGACCCGTGCGCTTGGTACCATCGGGCACCTCGGTTGCCTGAGTTTCCATGAAACCAAGAACGTCATCAGCGGTGAGGGAGGGGCGTTGCTGATCAACGACCCGAAACTGATCGAGCGCGCAGAAATCATCTGGCAGAAGGGTACCAACCGCAAGGCGTTCGCCCGGGGCGAAGTCAGCAAATACACTTGGGTCGATGTCGGCTCTTCGTTCCTTCCCAGTGAATTGACGGCTGCCTTCCTCTATGCACAGCTGGAGCAGGGGGAAAGCATCAACGCCCATCGGCGGGCTTTGTACGAAGCTTATTACAATCAGTTGCAGGCGCTGGAAGCCGATGGCTGCTTCCAGCTTCCCCGTACGCCGGGCGGACGGCCAGCCAATGCGCACATTTTCTACCTGTTGATGCGCAACAACCATGAGCGCAGCGAACTGATCCAGTTCTTGCGCGAGCGGGATATCCATGCGGTGTTCCACTATGTACCGCTGCACGATTCACCTGCCGGCCTGCGGTATTCCCGCAGCGTCGGAGAACTGCCGGTAACCTGCGATGTTGCCCAGCGTCTGGTGCGCTTGCCACTCTACTCGGACATGACTGCTCGCCAGGTTGCCCGTGTGTGTACAGCAATCGCCCAGTTCTTTGCCGAGCCACGTGCTGTCTGAGGCCGGCTGCCTGTATTTTCCTGATTCTGGAGTTTCCAAGCGATGCCCAATTCTGCCCGGGTTGACGCCCATTCGCTCGACCAGGCACTGACGCGCCTGAGGTTGATGTACGCCAAACCGGAGCATCCGTATTACATCCTGGCACCAGACTACCGGGAAACCTCCTCGGGCGTCGCGTCGCTGCACTATCTTTGCCACGTGCTCAACCTCAACGGGCGCGAGGCTTATATCTGTGGTGGTCAGGTGGTCAATCCGGACCTGAAAACGCCGTTGCTGGACCCGCTGACCCAGAAGCGGCATCAGGCCGAAGGCAAGGTACCGATCGCTGTCTATCCGGAAGTGGTGGTGGGCAACCCGCTTGGCTGCGATGTGGTAGCGCGCTTCCTGTTGAACTTCGAGGGTTTTCTTACCGGCCAGAGCATGCAGGCTGCAGGCAGAGACCTGTTGTTCTATTCCGGTGCCCTGATCGCCGCGCGGCATGGTTATCCCGATGGCGATTTGCTGTGCCTGCCGACGATCGATGTCGAACTGTTCAGTGCTCCGGCACCGGGCACGCTACGTGAAGGCAAGTACCTTTACCAGAATCGCCACCCGCTGGAGCAGATCGACTATTCGCAGTTGCCTGGCGATATCCAACTGCTGAGCATGGCCAATGCCCTGACATTACCCGAGCTGGCAGTGCTGCTGCGCAAGGCCGAGGTGCTTTATACCCACGAATGGTCGATGACCTGTGTGATCGCGGTCCTTTGTGGCTGCCCGGTGATCTTCATTCCTGGGCACGGCATCGACGAGCAGTTTCTTGAAGCCAGCTTCATCGGCAGCCACGGCTTCGCCATGCTCGATCGGCCCGACGCGTTCGAGCGTGCCAGTGCAGGGCTGGAAGGTGCACTGCAGCGTTATGTGGAGCGAACGGCACCCTTCTGGCAGCAACTCGAGGTGTTCATCGCCAAGACCCAGTTTGCAGCCCGTCGCGAGACGGCCGGCAATAACGGCGGGATGCTGACATGGCTGCGCCAGCGTTACCCGCTGCCGCAGCAGTTGCAGTTGATGCAGGACCGGCTGGCGGCACCCGATGCGCCTTCGATTGCCGTGCTGGTGCTGGATCATGGCGATCCGGGAGCCTTGGCGCGTACCCTCGGGAGCCTGGACGACGTGCTGTATCAACGCATCCAGGTCTGTGTGCTGGGAGCGATGGAGCCGCGTCGTCCGAACGTGCAGTGGGTGCCTGCTGATGCTCGAGCGCCGCTGGCCGCTATCAATGGCCTGCTGGAAAGCAGCCCTTGTGATTGGTGCATGGTGGTTGACGCAGGAGTGGAATTCACTGCCAGTGGCCTGCTGGTGGCGGCCCTCGACCTGTCACAGACCCAGGTGGCATTTGGTGCGGTGTTTGCCGACGAGGCTGTGCGTGGAGCCGATGACAGCGTTGAAGCTCGCCTGCGACCCGACCTCAACCTGGACATGTTGCTGGCACATCCGGCCGCATTGTCGCGGCATTGGTTGTACCACAGGTGCACGCTCGTGCAGCAGGGTGGGTTCGACCCGGCTGCAGGTGGCGCCTACGAACTGGCTTACCAGTTACGCTTGATTGTCGAGCATGGGTTGGGGGTGGTGGGTCATATCAGCGAGCCGCTGTTGATCGCCAATCGGCCAGACGTCACGGTATGCGACGATGAGCGAACGGTCATCCAGAAGCACCTGCTGGAGCGCGGTTATCCTGAGGCGCAGGTTGATTCGATCGAGCAGGCGGCGAATTGCTACCAGATCGACTATGGGCATTCGCGGCCGGCCTCGGTGAGTTTGATCATCTACATCGAAGGCGACTTGTCACGGTTGCAGCGCTGCCTTGAGCAGTTGTTGCAGAACACGGCAGCTGTCACGCATGAAGTGCTGCTGGTAGAGCCAGGCAATGACGATCCTGTGTTGCTTCAGTGGCTGGACATGCTGAGCCAGGTTGAACCAGGACGTGTCCAGGTACTGCGTTTCATGCCGGGGCAGTCTCGTGCGGCCATGTGCAACGCAGCGGCTCAGGAGGCGCAGGGCGAGTTTCTGCTATGGCTGGATGCTGCCGCCATGGTCAATGATGGTGATTGGCTACTTGCCTTACTCAACCATGCGCAGCGCCCTGAGGTCGGTGCTGTGGGGTGCATGCTGGCGAGCCCCGATGGGGTGATTCAACAGGCAGGCCAGGTACTCGGAATGGGCGGCAGCGTCGGTCCTGCATTTGCCGGGCAGGTCCTGGGCGATAAGGGCGACCTGGCGGCGCTGGTGACCGAACGCAACGGTGTGGTCGTGGGTGATCGTTGTCTGATGGTGCGGCGTGAAACCTTCCTTGAATCGGGTGGTTTCTCCGTCGACCCGTTATTGGAACCCTGGGCTGAAGCCGACCTGTGCCTGCGTTTGCAGCAGGCCGGCTACCTGAATGTCTGGACTCCACGTGCCAGGCTGCTGCTGGAAGCAGCCCCCGCTGATGCAATCGGTGCTGAACAGGAAGATGCGCTTTACGCTCGCTGGTTGCCGCAACTGGTCAGTGATCCCTCCTACAACGCCAACCAGTCATTGCTTGTAGGTCACAGCCATGCGCGGCAGGATAACGGGCTGTGCTGGCGACCATTGCAAGGCATCGCTCCGACAGTGCTGGCTTTCGCTGCTGACCAGCAGGCGGCTGGACAGGCCCGTGTAATACAGCCTCTCATGGCATTGCGGAATGCTGGCGTGATCGATGGTTCGGTGACCATCGGGGTTCTGACCCTGGTGGACATACAGCGCTATGCGCCTTCGAGTATTGTCTTGCAGCGTCCGCTGGCGGATGGGGGGTTGCAGACCTTGCGTCGTCTACGTGCCTTCTCTCAAGCGTTCAAGGTGTATGAGTTGGACGGTTATATCCCGGAAATGGGGTTCGCCGCCGGCCTGGGTGCGGATGAATTACTGCAGCGCATGCGCTACGGGTTGATGCAGGCAGACAGGGTGGTCGTCGCTGCCCCGGCGTTGGCGGAGCTGTTGCAAGGCCAGCACGATGACGTGCACCTGCTCGAAAGCGCACTACCTGTCGCCTGGGGCCAGTTGCAAGGCTTGCGGCGCATGGCGCAAAAGCCGCGTCTGGGCTGGATCGGTAACAAGGATGCCGTCTTGCTGGCCGAAGTAGTGCCGGCGATGGCGCATGAGGTCGATTGGGTCGTTCTGGGCGACTGCCCACCAGCGCTGCGGCCGTTCGTCCGGGAGCACCACCCGCATGTTTCTGATGAAAACCTGGGTAATAGCCTTGCAGCCCTGAATCTCGACCTGGCGCTGGTGCCGATGGCCGAGACCCTGGGCAATGCCTGCTCGGCCGACCTGCGGGTGCTTCAGCACGCTGCTTGCGCGCATCCGGTGATCTGTAGCCGGGTGGCCGGTTTTGCCGGCGCAGACACCTTGCCGTTGTCGAGGGTGGAAAACCAGACGGCTGACTGGCTGCGGGCCATCCATCTGCATCTGGAGGACCGCGACGCGTCGGCAGCGTTGGGGGATGCCCTGCAGAATGCTGTCCGGTCGAACTGGCTGCTTCAGGGGGAGCGCCTGGAGGCCTGGCGCCGGGCCTGGCTTTCCTGAGCCACGATGCATGCCGGGTACCCGCTTGAGGCGGGTATCCGGTAGCGCACACAGGGCCGTGGTTGCGTACGAGGGGCATTGATCTTGTCGGGCGATTGGCCGATCGTATGAACGATCGTGACTTGGCAGTCGAAACGTGCATCTCTAAGCTATCGAGTCTGCGGGCAGTCTCGTCGTCTTTTCACCCGAGGTATCTGAACCCGGCGCGAAAGCCCGCGAATTTTCGCCATATCTATCGGGAAGCCACAATGATTGGCATCAAAAGCATCGCCAGTTACGTACCTGTCGAGGGCGTCGACAATTACGCGCAGGGCGCGAAATTCGGCAAGGACCAGGATTTCATCTTCGGCAAGATCGGTTCGACCTTCCTGCCGCGCAAGGAGGCCACCCAGGAAACCTCTGATCTTTGCGTGGAGGCAGCAAGAAACCTGTTTTCTGCCAACCCTGGCCTTGATCCTGCGTCCATCGATGTCGTGATCGTTGTGACCCAGAACGGCGACGCCGAAGGCTTGCCGCATACCGCTGCGATCGTGCAGCACAAGCTGGGCCTGAGCACCCACGTTGCAGCTTTCGATATTTCTCTGGGCTGCTCGGGCTATGTCTATGGCCTGTATGCCATGAAGGGCTTCATGGAAGCGGCCGGGCTGAAAAACGGCCTGCTGATCACCGCAGATCCTTACTCGAAGATCGTCGATCCCGAAGATCGCAATACCACCATGCTGTTTGGTGATGCCGCCACTGCGACCTGGATGGGCGAGGGCGCTGCGTGGCAGCTCGGCAAGTCGCTGTTCGGCAGCGACGGAGCCGGGGCTGAGCACTTGCGTACTACCGACGGCAAGTTCTTCATGAATGGTCGTCAGGTCTACAACTTCGCCTTGGTCAAGGTGCCTGCGCACCTTCAGCAGTTGCTCGATGCCAGCGGCCTCAAGGCGGGCGATATCGACCTCTATTGCCTTCACCAAGGTAGCGCGGCAATCGTGGATGCGGTTTCGGCGCGCTTTGTGGAGGGCGAGTACAGGCAGCGGTTCGTCAAGGACATGGTCGAGACCGGCAATACCGTCTCTTCGAGCATTCCGTTGCTGCTGGAAAAGCATGTGCTGGGTTCGCAGCACCAGCGGGTTGCCCTGAGCGGTTTCGGCGTAGGCCTTTCCTGGGGTTCGGCAATCATCGAGCGCCGCGATTGACCCCCTTTGTCGACTTCAAGACGCCGCCGCTTTCAGGCGGCGTTTTCTTTTCTCCTGCACAGTGAGTGCGCCTGTAATCTGGCGTCAAACCCTTGATTTCATTGGGATGGCCGGATGCCAGCAAAAAAAGTGAGAAATCGCCCTAAAGCAAACTGCCCTGACGACGATAAACATTACGAAGGTTCTCTGTGCCACACCCGGCGAATTGCCAAGGCCGGAAGCCGTAGTACCCAATCCAACGAGGAATTCGTCATGGCTTTGACTGTTAACACCAACACCACCTCTCTGGGCGTTCAGAAAAACCTGAACCGTGCTTCCGAAGCGCTGAGCACCTCGATGACCCGTCTGTCCTCCGGCCTGAAAATCAACAGCGCCAAAGACGACGCCGCCGGCCTGCAGATCGCTACCCGCATGACTTCGCAGATCCGTGGTCAGACCATGGCTATCAAAAACGCCAACGACGGTATCTCCATCGCCCAGACCGCTGAAGGCGCGATGCAAGAGCAGACCAACATTCTGCAGCGTATGCGTGAACTGGCCGTTCAGTCCCGAAACGACTCGAACAGCACCAACGACCGTGTCGCTCTGGACAAAGAATTCCAGTCGATGGCTTCGGAACTGACCCGTATCGCCAACAGCACCCAGCTGAACGGCAAGAACCTGCTGGACGGTTCGGCTTCGGTCATGACCTTCCAGGTTGGTTCCAACACCGGTTCGGCCAACCAGATCACCATCGACCTGAGCGCCAAGTTCACCGCTTCGGACCTGGGCGTTACTTCCTCGATCAACATTCAGGGTTCCGACACCACCACCGCCGAAGCCAACTTCAGCGCTGCTGTTTCGGCCATCGACGCCGCTCTGCAAACCATCAACAGCAACCGTGCTGACCTGGGTGCCGCGCAGAACCGTCTGACCAGCACCATCAACAACCTGCAAAACATCAACGAAAACGCCGAAGCTGCCCGTGGCCGCGTACAGGACACCGACTTCGCTGCTGAAACTGCCCAGCTGACCAAGCAGCAGACCCTGCAGCAAGCTTCCACCTCGGTTCTGGCCCAGGCCAACCAGCTGCCATCGGCAGTACTGAAGCTGCTGGGCTAATCTGCCTGGTTGCTGGCGGGGAAGTGCTGGTAAGGCACTTCCCCGCCTTTTCATTGCGAGGTGGTGGGCATGGACATGAGCGTCAAGCTGAACCTGTCTTATCCGGCCGCACGTCCGGCCGAGCAGGTTGCCGAAAAACCGGTTGCCCGGTCGACGGAAAACGTAAAACCCGAAGACGACAAGAAAGACGCCAAGGCGGTGCAGGATGCCGACAAGGTCAAACATGCCGTTTCGGAGATCGAAAAGTTCCTGAAGGCATCGCAGCGCAATCTGGAATTTTCCACGGATGAAGAATCCGGCAAGATCGTGGTCAAAGTCATCGCTACCGACAGTGGTGAACTGATTCGCCAGTTGCCCTCGGAAGAGGCCCTGCGGATCGCTCACAGCCTGAGCGATGTCAAAAGTGTTCTGTTCGACGCCAAGGTATGATTGGCGGCGAACACCAATGAAGTGATGCATGTCAGTCCCGCAGGAGCGGGTTGACGCGTTGATGAGAGGGACTACAGCATGGCAAGCCCGATTACTTCCAGTACAGGCCTGGGTTCTGGTCTCAACATTACCGATATCGTGACCGCGCTGGTCAAGGCCGATACATCCGCCAAGCAGGCGCAGATCACTCGGCAAACCAGCAACAATACTGCGATGATTTCGGGTATCGGCTCGCTGCGCAGTGCCCTCACGGCATTCCAGGACGCCATGAAGGCGCTCAACAACAAGGATGCGCCGTCGTTCAACGCCTATGCAGCGACCTCGGCCAACGAGTCGGTGGTCAAGATCAAGTCCAGCAACACGGCCGTGCCGGGTAGCTACGACATCGTGGTGGACAAGCTGGCCACCAGCTCGAAAGTCGCCAGCCAGCAGTTCGCCGGCGGTGCCAGCAGTGCGATCACGGCTGGCAAGCTGACCATCAGCCAGGGTGGCAAGACCTATGATCTGGATGTGGCCAGCGGTGCCACGCTGCAGAGCGTGCGTGACCAGATCAACAAGGAAATGAGCGCCAACGGTATTTCCGCCAACATCGTCAATGAAGAAGGTGGCTCGCGCCTGGTGCTCAGCTCGACCACCACCGGTGCCGGCAGTGACATTTCCCTGAGCGGTATCCCCGAGCTGACCATCGATGGCACCACGCAGATGTCCGGCACTGGCGCCGGCTTCATCACTGCCAAGGCGCAGGACGCCGAGCTGACCATCGACGGTCTGAAGGTCAAGAGTGCCTCCAATACTCTCGATAGCGCGATCAGCGGCATGACCCTCGAGCTGACCGGGGTCAGCCCCAAGGCCAGCGGCGTCGCCACTGGTACGCCGACCGCGGTCACCGTTGCGGCGGACAACGATGGCCTGAAGAAGTCGGTCCAGAGCTTCGTCGATGCCTACAATACGCTGCAGAAGGCGATCACTTCGCTCACGTCGACCAGCCGTGATGACGATGACAAGCTGGTGCTCGGCCCGCTCACCAACGACCCGACCACCCGCTCTCTGCTGGGTGATGTGCGCAAGGTGCTGAGTGAGGTGGGGGCCGGCGACCAGCTGACCACGCTGAGCCAGTTGGGTATCAACACCCAGAAGGATGGCACGCTCGAATTCAACAGCAGCAAGTTCACCTCGGCGATGAACGACAAGAAGCTCGGCCCGGAAGTGCAGGAGCTGTTCACCGGCACCGACGGTATCTTCGAGCGCATGAACAAGGCCATCGATCCTTACAACAAGACCGATGGTAGCCTTGCAGCGCGCAAGTCGAACCTCGACAAGGCGGTCTCGGAACTGGCCAACCAGCAGGCCGCGCTCGATCGCCGCACCGAGTCCCTGACCGAATCGCTGACCAAGAAGTACGTGGCCCTGGACACCGCCCTAGGCAAGATGAAGGCCCAGGCCGACCAGATCACCTCGATCTTCGAAGCGATCAACGCCCAGGCCAAGAAATCCTGATCGGCTGAACATGCCAAAAGCCCGGCGGCGTCCCCAAGATGCCCCGGGCTTTTTGCTTTTTCCCTAAAGTTTTTTGACGTACAGGCGATACAGCAGGTACAAGCAACTTTTTACCGCAGCAACGAGGCAGATCCATGAACCCGATGTTGGCCCTTCGGCAGTACCAGAAAGTCAACGGCGCAGCGCAGACGTCCGAAGCCAGCCCGCACCGCCTGGTGCAGATGCTCATGCAGGGCGGCCTTGATCGCATGGCGCAGGCCAAGGGTGCCATTGCCCGCAACGACATCGCGCAAAGGGGCATCCTCATTGGCAAGGCCATCGACATCATCGGCGGCCTGCGTGAAGGCCTGGACCTGGAAAACCATGCCGACAGCCTGGCTGAGCTGGACAGCTTGTACATGTACATGAGCCGCCGCCTGATCGAGGCCAACGTCACGGGTGACCCGGCCATCATCGACGAGGTCGCGCGCCTGCTGATCACTGTGAAAGAAGGTTGGGACGCAATCGGCGATCAGTCGTCGGCTTCCTGATAAAGGAGGATGACATGAGCGAAGTAATCGCCCGGATCGAGCAGACTCGGGAAATGCTGTTGGCGGCACTGGCCGAGCGTAACTGGGAGGCTGTCGGCGAGCTGGACCTGGAATGCCGCTTGCGCATCGGTGACATGGTGAGCGAGGCGAAAGGCAACGAGGCCGATGTCAGTGCCAGCCTTGAACAGTTGTTGGCCGTATACCGTCAACTAATCGATGTTGCAAGTGGTGAACGTCAATCCTTGGTGGATGAAATGACGAAAATCCGTCAGGCGAAGAACGCGGCAAAGGTATACCATTTGTTCACCTGACCACAGACGTTGCCAAAAGCCATGCGCCATTAATTTGACTGGCTGGTGTTTTTTGACTTTACTAGTGGCTGTTTTCGAATTTCAGACGTCCGAACACTGACCATTCAGTCGGAATGATGTCGAGCACGCCCTCGGGCGCCGATATGACTAGGGAAGTTGCTATTGCATGTGGCGTGAAACCAAGATTCTGCTGATCGACGACGACAGCGCACGCCGCCGCGACCTGGCGGTGGTGCTTAACTTCCTCGGCGAAGAAAACCTCGCTTGCTCCAGCCAGGACTGGCAGCAAGTGGTCGAGCCGTTGTCTTCGAGTCGCGAAGTGCTGTGCGTGCTTATCGGCACTGTAAATGCCCCGGGCGGTGTGCTTGGGCTCGTTAAGACAGTGGCTGGGTGGGATGAGTTCCTTCCGGTTCTGCTTTTAGGTGAAATTTCTTCTGCGGAGTTCCCGGAAGACCTTCGCCGCCGGGTGCTTTCCAACCTGGAAATGCCGCCAAGCTACAGCCAGCTGCTGGATTCGCTGCACCGTGCCCAGGTCTATCGCGAGATGTACGACCAGGCGCGCGAGCGTGGTCGCCAGCGCGAACCCAACCTGTTCCGCAGCCTTGTCGGTACCAGCCGTGCCATTCAGCACGTGCGGCAGATGATGCAGCAGGTGGCCGATACCGATGCCAGCGTGCTGATCCTGGGTGAGTCCGGCACCGGCAAGGAAGTGGTCGCGCGCAACCTGCACTACCACTCCAAGCGCCGCGAAGCGCCGTTCGTGCCGGTCAACTGCGGTGCGATCCCGGCCGAGCTGCTGGAAAGCGAACTGTTCGGCCACGAGAAGGGCGCCTTCACCGGGGCGATCACCAGCCGTGCCGGGCGTTTCGAGCTGGCCAACGGCGGTACCCTGTTCCTCGACGAAATCGGCGACATGCCGTTGCCGATGCAGGTCAAGCTGTTGCGCGTACTGCAGGAGCGTACCTTCGAGCGCGTGGGTAGCAACAAGACCCAGAGCATCGACGTGCGCATCATCGCCGCGACCCACAAGAACCTCGAGACCATGATCGAGGAGGGCACGTTCCGCGAAGACCTATACTACCGCCTGAACGTGTTCCCCATCGAGATGGCGCCGCTGCGTGAGCGGGTGGAAGACATCCCGCTGCTGATGAACGAGCTGATCTCGCGCATGGAGCACGAGAAGCGCGGCTCTATCCGCTTCAACTCCGCGTCGATCATGTCGCTGTGTCGTCATGGCTGGCCGGGCAACGTGCGCGAACTGGCCAACCTGGTCGAGCGCATGGCGATCATGCACCCGTACGGGGTGATTGGCGTGTCCGAGTTGCCGAAGAAATTCCGTTACGTCGATGACGAAGACGAGCAGATGGTCGACAGCCTGCGCAGCGACCTGGAAGAGCGCGTGGCGATCAACGGCCATACGCCGAACTTCAGCAACCACGCCATGTTGCCACCTGAAGGCCTGGACCTGAAGGACTACCTGGGTAGCCTGGAGCAAGGCCTGATCCAGCAGGCGCTGGACGATGCCAACGGTATCGTTGCACGCGCAGCTGAACGTTTGCGTATTCGCCGCACCACCCTGGTAGAGAAGATGCGCAAGTACGGCATGAGCCGTCAGGGCGGCGAGGAACAGGCGGAGGATTGACGCCTGTCGGTTGCCTGTACCGGCCTCTTCGCGGGCACGCCCGC
>NZ_JBNRIJ010000002.1:173427-220378 GCF_053557675.1 Pseudomonas sp. XP1
ATGCCCGCGAAGAGGCCGGCACAGCCAGCCCAAATCCCTATCTCCGGCACGGCTATTGCTACACCCTGGGCAACACACCGTTTTTATGACGGTCAGCCACGCGAGAGAGCACGATGCCCCAGGCCGCCCACGTATCCCTAGTCCCCGATCCGCAGGGGCAATCCCTGGTCGAGCAGGAAAGCCGCCAGGGTGTCGAACAAGCCTTCGCCCTGTTCAATCAGGTGTCCAGCCAGCTGAGCCAGTCCTACAGCCTGCTCGAAGCCCGAGTCAGTGAACTCAAGGGCGAGCTGGCGGTGGTCAGCGCCCAGCGCATCGATGAGCTGAGCGAAAAGGAACGCCTGGCCAACCGCCTGCAGAACCTGCTGGACCTGCTGCCCGGCGGGGTGATCGTGATCGATGGCCAGGGCCTGGTGCGCGAAGCCAACCCGGCCGCCTGTGAGCTGCTCGGCGAGCCGCTGGTCGGCCAGCTGTGGCGCCAAGTGATCGCCCGCAGCTTTGCCCCGCGCAAGGATGACGGTCACGAAGTCTCGCTACGTGATGGCCGCCGCCTGTCCATTGCCACTCGCTCATTGGATGCAGAGCCCGGCCAGCTGGTGTTGCTCAACGACCTGACCGAAACCCGTCGCCTGCAAGACCAGCTGGCCCGACACGAGCGCCTGTCGTCGCTGGGGCGCATGGTCGCTTCGCTGGCGCACCAGATTCGCACGCCACTGTCGGCGGCGATGCTCTACGCCAGCCACCTGGCTGATCCAGAACAAGAGCTGGGCGCGGAAACCCGCCAGCGCTTTGCCGGCACCTTGAAGGAGCGCTTGCACGAGCTGGAACACCAGGTACGTGACATGCTGGTGTTCGCCCGTGGCGAGCTGCCGTTGAGTGATCGGGTCACGCCAAAAGCCTTGTTCCAGGCCCTGCAGCAGGCTGCCCAGGCGCATGTGCAAGGGCACGCCGTGCGCTGGCAGTGCGACAGCCACCTGGGTGAGCTGCTATGCAACCGCGACACCCTGATTGGTGCATTGCTCAACCTGATCGAAAATGCACTGCAAGCCAGCGATGGTCCGGCGCGACTGAAGGTGCACCTGTTCCGCCGCGAGCGCAGCCTGCACCTGTGTGTAAGCGACGCCGGCAGTGGCATCGATGCCGAGCTGCTCGGCCGCCTGGGCGAGCCGTTCCTCACCACCAAGGCCACTGGCACCGGCCTGGGCCTGGCCGTGGTCAAGGCCGTGGTGCGCGCGCACCAGGGTACGCTGCGCCTGCGCTCGAAGGTTGGCCGTGGTACCTGTGTGCGAGTGGAGCTGCCGTTGATCGACGGGCAGCTGGCGGAGGGCATGTAATGGCGATCAAGGTGCTGCTGGTCGAGGACGACCGCGTACTGCGCCAGGCGCTGGGCGATACCCTGGAAATCGGCGGCTTCGCCTACCAGGCGGTGGGCAGTGCCGAAGAAGCGCTGGAAGCGGTGCTGGAGGAGGCCTTCAGCCTGGTAGTCAGCGATGTGAACATGCCAGGCATGGATGGGCACCAACTGCTGGCCCAGCTGCGCCGCCAGCATCCGCAATTGCCCGTGTTGCTCATGACTGCGCATGCCGCGGTGGAGCGTGCCGTCGAGGCGATGCGCCAAGGGGCCGCCGACTATCTGGTCAAGCCATTCGAGCCCAAGGCATTGCTCAGCCTGGTCGAGCGGCATGCCGCCGGGCGCGTGGCTGAAGAGGAAGGCCCGGTGGCCTGCGAACCGGCCAGTCGACAGTTGCTGGAATTGGCCGCACGGGTGGCGCGCAGTGACTCGACCGTGCTGATTTCCGGCGAATCCGGCACCGGCAAGGAAGTGCTTGCGCGCTTCATTCACCAGCAGTCGCCGCGGGCGGCGCAGCCTTTCGTGGCGATCAATTGTGCTGCCATCCCCGACAACATGCTCGAGGCCACGCTGTTCGGCCACGAGAAGGGTGCCTTTACCGGTGCCATCGCTGCCCAGGCCGGCAAGTTCGAGCAGGCCGAAGGTGGCACCTTGCTGCTCGACGAAATCTCGGAAATGCCAATGGCCTTGCAGGCCAAGCTGCTGCGGGTGTTGCAGGAGCGCGAGGTGGAGCGCGTAGGCGGGCGCAAGCCGATCAGCCTGGATATCCGCGTGCTGGCCACCACCAACCGTGACTTGGCTGGCGAAGTGGCGGCCGGGCGTTTCCGTGAGGATCTTTATTACCGCCTGTCGGTGTTCCCCCTGGCCTGGCGCCCGCTGCGCGAACGCCCGGGTGACATTCTGCAACTGGCCGAGCGCCTGTTGGCGCGTCACGTGGCCAAGATGAAGCACGCCCCGGTGCAGCTGTCGCCCCAGGCCCGGGCCTGCCTGCAGGCGTATGCCTGGCCGGGCAATGTACGCGAACTGGACAACGCCCTGCAGCGGGCGCTGATCCTGCAGCAGGGAGGGGTGATCGAGGCGGCGGATTTTTGTCTGGCAGGCGCCATTCCATTGTCAGCTGGCATCGAGCCATCGCCAGAGGTGGTAGCCGAGGCTGGCGGGCTGGGCGATGACATGCGTCGTCATGAGTACCAGATGATCATCGACACCCTGCGCGCCGAGCGCGGCCGCCGCAAAGAGGCGGCCGAACGCCTGGGGATAAGCCCGCGTACCCTGCGCTACAAGCTGGCGCAGATGCGCGATGCCGGGTTTGACGTCGAGGCCAGCCTGTTCGGCTGACGGGCAATATATACCGCTGCTGGCGCGGTCCCCGTGTGGGAGCGGGCGTGCCCGCGAAGAATTCGACGCGGTGGCGGGCACCGGCTGCGCCGGTGTTCGCGGGCACGCCCGCTCCCACAGGGATCGCGTTGCTCGCCAAGGCTGGCACCTTTGTTGCTTTAGGTTGGCTATCCGCCGCATCACTGTCAAAAAAATGCGGCCGCAGGAGAGAGAAGGGTCATGAGCCAAGGTGTTGAATTCAATCGTCTGATGTTGGACATGCGGGCCATGCAGGCCGATGCCATGTCGCTGCCCAAGGTGGCTGCCGCCCCCGAGTTGGCACCGGGGCAGAGTACCTTTGCCGACATGCTCGGCCAGGCCATCGGCAAGGTGCATGAGACGCAGCAGGCTTCGACCCAGTTGGCCAACGCTTTCGAGATCGGCAAGAGTGGTGTCGACCTCACCGACGTGATGATCGCTTCGCAAAAGGCCAGTGTGTCGATGCAAGCACTGACCCAGGTACGCAACAAGCTGGTCCAGGCGTACCAGGACATCATGCAGATGCCGGTTTGAGGACGGACGTAAACCATGGCTGAAGCAGTCGTCGACAACCCCCCTGCCAAAAGCGGCCCGCCCGCGGCCAAGCCGCCGCTGTTCGGCATGGCGTTTCTGGAAAACATCGCGCAGATGCCCATGCTGCGTCAGATCGGCCTTCTGGTCGGCCTGGCCGCCAGCGTGGCGATCGGCTTTGCCGTGGTGCTGTGGTCGCAACAACCCGATTACCGTCCGCTGTACGGTAGCCTGGCGGGCATGGACACCAAGCAGGTCATGGATACCCTGGCCGCTGCCGACATCCCTTACAACGTCGAGCCCAATTCCGGCGCTCTGCTGGTCAAGGCCGACGACCTCTCCCGTGCGCGCCTGAAACTGGCGGCCGCTGGCGTGGCACCGAGCGATGGCAATGTCGGCTTCGAGCTGCTCGACAAGGAGCAGGGCCTGGGCACCAGCCAGTTCATGGAAGCCACCCGTTACCGTCGCAGCCTGGAAGGCGAGCTGGCGCGTACCGTGTCCAGCCTGAACAACGTCAAGGGTGCGCGCGTGCACCTGGCCATCCCGAAAAGCTCGGTGTTCGTGCGTGACGAACGCAAGCCCAGTGCTTCGGTACTGGTCGAGCTGTACCCGGGCCGTGCCCTGGAAGCCGGGCAGGTGATGGCCATCGTCAATCTGGTTGCCACCAGCGTGCCGGAACTGGACAAGTCCCAGGTCACCGTGGTCGACCAGAAGGGCAACCTGCTGTCCGAGCAGATCCAGGACACCGCCCTGACCCAGGCAGGCAAACAGTTCGACTACAGCCGCCGGGTGGAAAGCATGCTCACCCAGCGGGTGCACAACATCCTGCAGCCGGTGCTGGGCAATGACCGCTACAAGGCCGAAGTGTCCGCCGACCTCGACTTCAGCGCGGTCGAATCCACCTCCGAGCAGTTCAACCCAGACCAGCCGGCGCTGCGCAGCGAGCAGTCGGTCGACGAACAACGTGCCAGCAGCCAGGGCCCGCAAGGTGTGCCCGGCGCGCTGAGCAACCAGCCGCCAGGCCCGGCCTCGGCACCGCAGACCACCGGTGGTGCCGCTACCCCGGCCGCGGCCATACAGCCTGGCCAGCCGCTGGTGGATGCCAACGGCCAGCAGATCATGGACCCGGCCACCGGCCAGCCGATGCTCGCGCCGTACCCGTCGGACAAGCGCCAGCAAAGCACCAAGAACTTCGAGCTGGACCGTTCCATCAGCCACACCCGCCAGCAGCAGGGGCGCATGACCCGCCTGTCGGTGGCGGTGGTGGTGGACGACCAGGTCAAGATCGACCCGGCCACCGGCGACGCCACTCGTGCGCCATGGGGCGCCGAGGACCTGGCACGCTTCACTCGCCTGGTACAGGACGCGGTCGGCTTCGATGCCAGCCGTGGCGACAGCGTGACGGTGATCAACGTACCGTTCGCCGCTGACCGTGGCGAAGAGATCGCCGACATCGCCTTCTACCAGCAGCCGTGGTTCTGGGACATCGTCAAGCAAGTGCTGGGCGTGGTGTTCATCCTGGTGCTGGTGTTCGGTGTGCTGCGGCCGGTACTGAACAACATTACAGGGGGCGGCAAGCAGGCTGCCTCGGATAGCGACATGGAGCTGGGCGGCATGATGGGTCTGGATGGCGAACTGGCCAACGACCGCGTCAGCCTGGGTGGCCCGACAAGCATTCTGCTGCCTAGCCCGAACGAGGGTTACGAGGCACAGCTCAACGCAATCAAAGGCCTGGTGGCCGAAGACCCGGGCCGGGTTGCCCAGGTCGTGAAAGAGTGGATCAACGCCGATGAGTGATAACCGAGCCGTTACCGCCAAGCTGAGCCGCGTCGACAAGGCAGCGATCCTCCTGCTTTCGCTGGGCGAGACCGATGCCGCCCAGGTGCTGCGGCACATGGGGCCCAAGGAAGTGCAGCGGGTGGGTGTGGCCATGGCGCAGATGGGCAATGTGCACCGTGAACAGGTCGAGCAGGTGATGAGCGAGTTCGTCGAAATCGTCGGCGACCAGACCAGCCTGGGCGTGGGCTCCGATGCCTATATCCGCAAGATGCTCAACCAGGCCCTGGGCGAGGACAAGGCCAACGGCCTGGTCGACCGCATCCTGCTCGGTGGCAACACCAGCGGCCTGGACAGCCTGAAGTGGATGGAGCCGCGCGCCGTTGCCGACGTGATCCGCTACGAGCACCCGCAGATCCAGGCCATCGTGGTTGCCTACCTCGACCCCGACCAGGCCGGCGAAGTGCTGAGCAACTTCGACCACAAGGTGCGCCTGGACATCGTCCTTCGCGTGTCGTCGCTGAACACCGTGCAGCCGGCGGCGTTGAAGGAGCTGAACCAGATCCTCGAGAAGCAGTTCTCGGGCAACTCCAACGCGGCGCGTACCACCTTGGGCGGCATCAAGCGCGCCGCCGACATCATGAACTTCCTCGACAGCTCGGTGGAAGGTGCACTGATGGACGCGATCCGCGAGATCGACAGCGACCTGTCGGAGCAGATCGAAGACCTGATGTTCGTCTTCAACAACCTGGCCGACGTCGACGACCGTGGCATCCAGGCGCTGCTGCGCGAAGTCTCGTCCGACGTGCTGGTGGTGTCGCTCAAGGGCGCCGACGAGCGGGTCAAGGACAAGATCTTCAAGAACATGTCCAAACGTGCGTCGGAGCTGTTGCGCGACGACCTGGAGGCCAAGGGGCCGGTGCGGGTCAGCGACGTGGAGACGGCGCAGAAGGAAATCCTCACCATCGCCCGCCGCATGGCCGAGGCCGGCGAGATCGTGCTCGGCGGCAAGGGTGCCGAGGAAATGATCTGATCCACCAGGGCAGGCAAATGAATTTTGCGGCCTGGTGCGGTACTTGTGGGAGCTGGCTTGCCGGCGATGAGGCCGGCCCAGGCACCGCTGCTGTATGGCAAGGGCTTCGCCCTTGATCGCCGGCAAGCCAGCTCCCACAGGGCCCCGCATTTGTCGAACAGGCTTGTTGAGTACCTGAAAACATGTCCACCAAAGAACATCACCCCAGCGACCTGATCCGCGCCCGCGACCTCGAGGGCGTGGACGTATGGGCGCTGCCCAGCTTCGACCCGGAGCCTGAGCCCGAACCGGAGCCGGAACCCGAGGTAGTCGAGGAAGAAGTCGAGGAAGTGCCGCTGGAAGAAGTCCAGCCGCTGACCCTGGAAGAACTCGAGGCCATCCGCCAGGAGGCCTACAACGAAGGCTTCGCCACCGGTGAGCGCGAGGGCTTCCATAGCACCCAGCTCAAGGTCCGCCAGGAAGCCGAAGAGGCACTGAAGACCAAGCTGGAAAGCCTCGATCGGCTGATGACCAACCTGATGGAGCCGATCGCCGAGCAGGACACGCAGATCGAGAAGGCCCTGGTCCACCTGGTGGCGCACATGACCCGCCAGGTGATCGGTCGTGAACTGCGCGGCGATTCCAGCCAGATCACTCAGGTACTGCGCGAAGCGCTCAAGCTGCTGCCCATGGGCGCGGACAATATCCGCATCCACCTCAACCCGCAGGATTTCGAGCTGGTCAAGGCCCTGCGCGAACGCCATGAGGAAAGCTGGCGGCTGCTCGAGGACAGCGCACTGCTACCAGGCGGCTGCCGTATCGAGACCGCGCACAGCCGCATCGACGCAACCATGGAAACCCGCATCGATAAAGCCGTGACACAACTGTTCGACCAGTTGCACGACCATTCGCTGCACCCGGCAGCGCCGGACATGACGATAGACCTGAATAGCCTGCCAGAGCACGCCGTGGGTAGCCCGGATGCATCTTGAGCGCACCAGTTTCGGCAAGCGCCTGGGTAGTTACGCCGAGGCCATCGAGCTGCCGGCCCAGCCCGTCGTCGAAGGCCGCCTGCTGCGCATGGTCGGCCTCACCCTGGAAGCCGAAGGCCTGCGCGCTGCAGTCGGCAGCCGCTGTCTGGTAATCAACGACGACAGCTACCACCCGGTGCAGGTGGAGGCCGAAGTCATGGGCTTTGCCGGGCCCAAGGTATTCCTCATGCCGGTCGGCAGCATCGTTGGCATCGCCCCCGGTGCCCGGGTGGTGCCGCTGGATGACAGCGGCCGCCTGCCCATGGGCATGAGCATGCTCGGCCGCGTGCTCGACGGCGCCGGCCGCGCGCTGGATGGCAAGGGCGGGATGAAGGCCGAGGACTGGGTGCCGATGGACGGCCCGGTGATCAACCCGTTGAATCGCGACCCCATCAGCAAGCCGCTGGATGTGGGTATTCGCAGCATCAATGGCCTGCTCACCGTCGGGCGCGGCCAGCGCCTGGGCCTGTTCGCCGGTACCGGTGTGGGCAAGTCGGTGTTGCTGGGCATGATGACCCGCTTCACCGAAGCCGAGATCATCGTCGTCGGCCTGATCGGTGAGCGGGGCCGCGAGGTCAAGGAGTTCATCGAGCATATCCTTGGTGAAGAAGGCCTCAAGCGCTCGGTGGTGGTCGCTTCGCCCGCCGACGATGCGCCGCTGATGCGCTTGCGTGCTGCCATGTATTGCACACGTATTGCTGAGTACTTCCGCGACAAGGGCAAGAACGTGCTGTTGCTGATGGATTCGCTGACCCGTTTCGCCCAGGCCCAGCGTGAAATTGCCCTGGCCATCGGCGAGCCGCCGGCCACCCGGGGTTACCCGCCGTCGGTGTTCGCCAAGCTGCCCAAGCTGGTGGAGCGGGCCGGTAACGGCGAGCCTGGTGGTGGTTCGATCACCGCGTTCTATACCGTGTTGTCCGAGGGTGACGACCAGCAGGACCCGATTGCCGACTCGGCGCGTGGTGTGCTCGATGGCCACTTCGTGCTGTCGAGGCGGCTGGCCGAGGAAGGCCACTACCCGGCCATCGACATCGAGGCCTCGATCAGCCGGGTCATGCCCCAGGTGGTCGATGCCGACCATTTGCGCCAGGCGCAAAAGTTCAAGCAGTTGTGGTCGCGCCTGTCGCAAAGCCGCGACCTGATCAGCGTGGGTGCCTATGTGGCCGGTGGCGACCCGGAAACCGACCTGGCCATTGCCCTGCAATCGAAGCTGCTGGAGTTTCTGCGCCAGGGCCTGCGCGAGAGCGTGGACATGGCGCAAAGCCGCGAACAGTTGGGGGCGATCTTTGCGCCCCCGGCGGGCGGTTGATAGGCCATGGCGCTGCCCGGACGTGCCGCGCGCCTGGCGCCGGTGGTGGACATGGCCGAAGAGGCCGAGCGCCAGGCCGCCCAGCGCCTTGGGCAGTTCCAGCAGCAGGTGGCTACGGCCCAGGCCAAGCTGGCCGAGCTCGAGCGGTTTCGCGAGGATTACCAGCTGCAATGGATCAATCGTGGCGGGCAGGGGGTAAACGGTAGCTGGCTGGTCAATTACCAGCGCTTCCTCGGGCAGCTGGAAACGGCCATGACTCAGCAGCGCCAGAGCCTGGTCTGGCACCAGAACAACCTCAACAACGCGCGCGGCACATGGCAGCAGGCCTATGCCCGTGTCGAAGGCTTGCGCAAGCTGGTGCAGCGCTACCAGGAGGAAGCTCGGCGGGCCGAAGACAAGCGTGAGCAGCGCTTGCTCGACGAGCTGTCACAACGCCTGCCGCGGCAGAATCACCTATAGCCTGTACTGGCCTCTTCGCGAATTCGCGGAGATCCTGTGGGAGCGGGTTTACCCGCGAAGAGGCCGGGACGGGCAGCCCCCATGCTTGCCACCCCCGCCATCGCCTGCTAAACCTGTAAGGAGTTGCATCCGCCATCATCGAAGGAATCGCTAGCATGGCAGTCGAGACTGATTTTTCGCAGGACGGGAAAAAGCTGACGATAAAGATCAAGGGGCGCTTCGATTTCGGCAAGCACCAGGAATTTCGTGATGCCTACGAACGCCAGCCCAGCCGGCCCGACTCGGTGGTCGTCGACCTGAAGGACACTACCTACCTCGACAGTTCCGCGCTCGGCATGCTGCTGTTGCTGCGTGACCATGCGGGCGGCGATGAGTCGGATGTGCGTGTGGTGCATGCCAGCTCCGACGTGCGCAAGATCCTCGCCATCTCCAATTTCGAAAAACTCTTCGATATCAGTTGAGCGCCGATATGCCGGCCGAACAGGCGTTGACCGTGCTGGTTGCCGAAGACGGTGCCGCCGACCGCCTGCTGCTGGCGCAGATCGTGCGCCGTCAGGGTCATCAGGTATTCACCGCGGAAAACGGCGAGCAGGCGGTGGCGCTGTTCATCGAGCGGCGCCCGCAACTGGTGCTGCTGGATGCGTTGATGCCGGTGATGGATGGCTTCGAGGCGGCACGGCAGATCAAGGCGCTGGCGGGCGAAGCGCTGGTGCCGATCATTTTCCTGACTTCATTGAACGAGGAGGAAGGCCTGGTGCGCTGCCTGGAGGCCGGGGGCGACGACTTCATGGCCAAGCCCTACAGTGCGGTGATCCTCGGCGCCAAGATCCGCGCCATGGACCGCCTGCGACGGCTGCAGGCCACCGTGCTGGAGCAGCGCGACCAGATTGCCCGGCACCACCACCACCTGCTCAATGAGCAGCGGGTGGCCAAGGCAGTATTCGACAAGGTGGCCCACTCCGGCTGCCTGGCCGCGCCCAACATTCGCTATCTGCAATCGCCCTATGCGCTGTTCAATGGCGACCTGATGCTGGCCGCGTTCACCCCGTCCGGCGACATGCGGGTGCTGCTCGGCGATTTCACCGGCCACGGCCTGCCGGCGGCGGTGGGCGCCATGCCGCTGGCCGAAGTGTTCTACGGCATGACTGCCAAGGGCTACGGCATGGCGCAGATCCTGCGCGAGATGAACGCCAAGCTCAAACGTATCCTGCCGGTGGACATGTTCTGTTGTGCGCTGCTGCTCAACCTCAGCATGCAGCGCGGTTCGGTGGAAGTGTGGAACGGCGGCATGCCCGATGGTTATCGCCTGGCAGTGGACGGTCAAGTGCTGTCGGCGCTGACTTCGCGCCACCTGCCGCTGGGTATACTGGATGCCGAGCGTTTCGATGACAGTACCGAAGTGTTGCCGCTGGCGCCGGGCGAGCGCCTGCTGTTGCTGTCGGACGGCGTGCTGGACACCGCCGACGACCGGGAACGCCTGTTCGGTGTGCAGCGCCTGCTCAGGGTGCTGGCCGACAACCGTGACCCGGTGCGGTTGTTCGACGAAGTGATGCAGGCCCTGGAGCGCTTTGGCGGGCGTCCGCGCGATGACATCAGCCTGTGCGACATTCGTATGTTCAGCGCCGAGGAGCGGGTGCCAGCGCCGATGATCTACTCTGATAGCGGCCGCTCCAGCCCGCTGGACTGGTCGCTGGGGTTCGAGGTTCGTGGCCAGAGCCTCAAGCGCTTCAATCCGGTGCCGTACCTGGTGCAGTTGTTGCAGGAGATTCACGGCCTGCGCGCGCGTACCGGCAACCTGCACAGCGTGCTCAGCGAGCTGTATTCCAATGCCTTGGAGCACGGCGTACTGGGGCTGGACTCGCAGCTCAAGTGTGATGTGCAGGGCTTTGCCGACTATTATCAGGAACGCGCCCGGCGCCTTGGAGTGCTGACCGACGGTTACGTACGCATCGATTTCCAGGTTGAACCGCATGCCGGCGGTGGGCGTCTGATGATCGAGGTGCGTGACAGTGGTGCTGGGTTCGATGTGCAGCGGGTGTTGTCGCGGCCCTCGCTGGAGCAGGGGCTGAGCGGGCGTGGCCTGAACCTGGTGCGGCGGCTGGCCACCAGCGCGCACTGGAGTGAGGGCGGGCGTTGCGCGCATGTGGAGTTCGTCTGGTGAGCCACGGGTTGGCTCGGGCATAATCTGGCTTGATCAAGGAGTGAACAAGTGACTGACTTGCATATTGACCACAAGGTACTCAGTGACCTGCGTGCGGTCATGGAAGATGGCTACCTGCAGTTGGTGCAGACTTTTCTCGACGATTCCGAACGGCGCCTGGGCCAGCTGCACGCGGCCAAAAGTGCCGAAGAGCTCGGTTCCGCAGCCCACAGTTTCAAGGGCAGCAGCAGCAACATGGGCGCGTTTGCGTTGGCCGGCTTGTGCCAGCAACTGGAGGAGCGTGCAAGGCAGCGTCCTTTGTATGGCATCGAGGACCTGATCAACCGCATCGACCACGAATTCATCGAGGTGCAGCGCTTCTACCAAAGTGAGCAGCAACGCATTTTGGCGGGTTGATACAAGACTTGGCGCGAGTCTTGCCTGTCTCTGGCTGGATGTTTTTTTTGTTTCTGGCGCGGAGACCGCTCGATGCCTGTCGCACCCAACCCATTGTTGCAAGGCAACGCCATTGCCAACACCTCGCGCTCGGCCCCCGTACAGGCCGACAAGCCGCTGCAGGCGCCGGGCGACAAGGGCGACGGCTTCGGCCAGGTAATGGCCAGACAGGGTCGAGACAAGGCTGCCGGGCAGGACGACAAGGTCGCCCAGACCAAGCCCAAGGACAAGCCCGAGGCGGCACAGGGCGGCAAGAAAGACCCTGCCGACAAACCCGCGGTTGCCGATGACGGCAAACAATTGCCAGCCGACGACCAGGCCCAGGCCGACACCGGCTTGCGCGATGCCAGCCTGGTGGCCGGCCAGGTAACCGACGCCCAGCCTGGCGCACAACTGATCCAGGCCCAGGCCGAAGCGGTGGCGCCGGTGTTGCAGGCCGCCACGGCGCAGGCGCAGGTCACCGCCGAGCTGCCCGAGGAGCCGCTCGCCGAGGAAGCCTTCGACCCTGACTCCGACCCTTTGGCCAACCTGCCTACCCTGCGCCTGGCGCTGGAACAAAGCGCCCAGGCCAAGGGGGCGACGTCGGCGCATGCCTTGGACCCTTCGCAAGCTCAGGGCGAAGAGGGGCAGATGGCCGTCAATACCTTGGCGAATCTGGTCGAGAATGCCGAGGGTGAAACGGGCGAGCCTGGCGACAAGGCCTTTGCTGGCTTGCTCGAAGATGGCCTGAAAGACACCAAGAGCGCTGGCAGCGATACACGCGTAGACGATTTCGCCAACCGCCTGGCCAACCTGACCCAGGCTGCCACGGCCAAGACCGCCAATGCCGTGCCGGCCAATGCCAGCCCATTGCACCAACCGTTGCCGATGAATCAGAACGCCTGGGCCGAGGGCCTGGTCAACCGGGTCATGTACCTGTCCAGCCAGAACCTCAAATCGGCGGATATCCAGCTGGAGCCGGCGGAACTGGGCCGCCTGGACATTCGCGTCAATGTTGCGACGGACCAGTCGACCCAGGTCACCTTCATCAGCGGCCACGCCGGCGTGCGTGACGCCCTCGACAGCCAGGTGCACCGCCTGCGCGAGTTGTTCGCCCAGCAGGGGCTGGCACAGCCGGACGTCAACGTGGCCGACCAGTCGCGCGGGCAGCAGCAACAGCAGCAGGGGCAGGCACAGGGCAGCAACCTGTCCGGGGTGGCGGCGCGCCGGGCCGAGCAGGGTGGGGCAGAGGCAGTCGATAGCGCAAGGCCTGTGGAGCAGCAGGTGGTTGTTGGCGACAGTGCGGTCGATTATTACGCCTGATAACCGTTAGCCTGAGCCGGCCTCTTCGCGGGCGTGCCCGCGAAGAAGGCAGCACCGCAAAACCTGCTGGAACCCATCCTCTGCGAAATCTGGCATAACACTTGCTCAAGCCAAGCCATCCTCCCTTGAACCCCCGATGGACGACGGATTATTGGCATGGCGAAGAGCGAAGCAGTCAAAGACCCCGCCACTAAAGGCAAACTCAAGCTGATCCTGCTGGCAGTCGTCGGCCTGTTGCTGGCGATCGGCCTTTCGGTGGGCGCTACCTGGTTCATCATGCACAAGAGCGAGCCGGCCCCGGCCGCCGATCCTGCAGCCAGCAACGTCAAGCCAGCGGCCATCTACGAAGCGCTGGCCCCGGCCTTCGTGGTCAATTTCAACCAGAACGGCCGCCAGCGCTACATGCAGGTGAGCATCACCCTGCAAGCGCGCAGCCAGGCTGACTTGGATGCGCTCAAGGTGCACATGCCGGTGATCCGCAACAACCTGGTGATGATGTTCTCCGGGCAAGGCTTCGACACCCTGGCCGGCAGCCCGGTGGGGCAGGAAATGTTGCGCCAGAAGGCCACCGCAGTGGTTCAGGAAGTGGCGCAGAAGGAAGTCGGCAAGCCGGTCGTCGACCAGTTGCTGTTCACCAATTTCGTATTGCAGTAGGAGTCCGCAATGGCCGTACAGGACCTGCTGTCCCAGGATGAAATCGATGCCCTGTTGCATGGCGTCGACGACGGGCTGGTGCAGACCGAGAGTGCATCCGAGCCTGGCAGCATCAAAAGCTACGACCTGACCAGTCAGGACCGTATCGTGCGGGGTCGCATGCCGACCCTGGAAATGATCAACGAGCGTTTCGCCCGTTACACCCGTATCAGCATGTTCAACCTGCTGCGCCGCTCCGCCGACGTGGCGGTGGGTGGCGTGCAGGTGATGAAGTTCGGCGAATACGTGCACTCGCTGTACGTGCCGACCAGCCTCAACCTGGTCAAGATCAAGCCGCTGCGCGGTACCTCGCTGTTCATCCTCGACGCCAAGCTGGTGTTCAAGCTGGTGGACAACTTCTTCGGCGGCGACGGCCGCCACGCCAAGATCGAAGGCCGCGAGTTCACCCCCACCGAGTTGCGCGTGGTGCGCATGGTGCTGGACCAGTGTTTCGTCGACCTCAAGGAAGCCTGGCAGGCAATCATGCCGGTCACCTTCGAGTACATGAACTCCGAGGTAAACCCGGCCATGGCCAACATTGTCGGCCCCAGCGAGGCAGTGGTGGTATCCACCTTCCACATCGAGCTGGACGGCGGTGGCGGCGACCTGCATGTGACCATGCCGTACTCGATGATCGAGCCGGTGCGGGAAATGCTGGATGCTGGTTTCCAGTCCGACCTGGACGACCAGGACGAGCGCTGGGTCAAGGCCCTGCGCGAGGACGTGCTGGACGTTGCCGTGCCGCTGACCGCCACGGTTGCCCGGCGCCAGCTGAAGCTGCGCGACATCCTGCACATGCAGCCCGGCGATGTGATCCCGGTGGAACTGCCCGAGCACCTGGTGCTGCGCGCCAACGGCGTGCCGTCGTTCAAGGCGCGCCTGGGTTCGCACAAGGGCAACCTGGCGCTGCAGATCATCGACCCGATCGAACGCCGCTGACGGCGTGCCGGTCGCTCATAACGAATTGAATGCCTGTCGAGGAAACCATGGCTAACGAAAACGAGATCACCTCTGCAGAGGACCAGGCGCTGGCCGATGAATGGGCTGCGGCACTGGAAGAAACCGGTGCTGCCGGCCAGGCAGATATCGATGCACTCCTGGGTGGCGACACCGGTAGCAGCACTGGCGGCGCGGGCCGCCTGCCGATGGAGGAGTTCGCCAGCTCGCCGAAGCCGAGCGAAAACGTCAGCCTCGAAGGCCCTAACCTGGACGTGATCCTGGATATCCCGGTGAACATTTCCATGGAAGTGGGCAGCACCGAGATCAACATCCGCAACCTGCTGCAGCTCAACCAGGGCTCGGTGATCGAACTCGACCGCCTGGCCGGCGAGCCGCTCGACGTGCTGGTCAACGGCACGCTGATCGCCCATGGCGAAGTGGTGGTGGTCAACGAGAAGTTCGGCATCCGCCTGACCGACGTGATCAGCCCCAGCGAACGTATCAAGAAGCTGCGCTGAGTGAAGGGCACGATGCGCGCCATCGCGGCGGTCGCCGCGCTGCTCGCCAGCCAGGCCTGCCTGGCCGCGGCCACACCGGCGGCAACCCCGGCAACCGCGCCTGGCAGCCTCGGTGGGCAGCTGGCGCAGATGGTCTTCGGCCTGCTGTTGGTGGTCGGCCTGATCTTCTTCCTGGCCTGGTTGCTGCGGCGCATGCAAAGCACGGCGGTGAAGGGCGGGCAGGTGATCGAGATCGTCGGCAGCCGGGCCATTGGCCCGCGTGACCGCCTGCTGCTGGTGCAGGTGGGCAAGGAGCAGATCCTGATCGGCCATACCCCCGGCAGCATCGAGACCCTGCATGTGCTGGCCGAACCCGTGGAAGTGCCGGAAAACGCCCGCCAGGCGACGCCGGAGTTTGCCCAGCGGCTGATGGAGCTGATGGGCAAGGACCCTAAGGACAAGAAGTGATGAGTGGCGCGCTGCGTGTGTTGTTGACTCTGGCGCTGCTGCTGGCTGCGCCGCTGGCCCTGGGGGCCGACCCGCTGTCGATCCCGGCCATTACCCTGTCCAATACCGCGGACGGGCAGCAGGAATATTCGGTCAGCCTGCAGATCCTGCTGATCATGACGGCGCTCAGCTTCATCCCGGCGTTCGTCATCCTGATGACCAGCTTCACCCGCATCATCATCGTGTTCTCGATCCTGCGGCAGGCCCTGGGCCTGCAGCAGACGCCGTCGAACCAGCTGCTGACCGGCATGGCGCTGTTCCTGACCATGTTCATCATGGCGCCGGTGTTCGACCGGGTGAACCAGGACGCGCTGCAGCCGTACCTGAAAGAGCAGATGACCGCCCAGCAGGCCATCGACAAGGCCCAGGGGCCGCTCAAGGACTTCATGCTGGCACAAACCCGGCAAAGCGACCTCGACTTGTTCATGCGCCTGTCCAAGCGTACCGACATCGCCGGCCCGGACCAGGTGCCGCTGACGATCCTGGTGCCGGCGTTCGTCACCTCCGAGCTGAAGACCGCGTTCCAGATCGGTTTCATGATCTTCATCCCGTTCCTGATCATCGACATGGTGGTGGCCAGTGTGCTGATGGCAATGGGCATGATGATGCTGTCGCCGCTGATCATTTCGCTGCCGTTCAAGATCATGCTGTTCGTGCTGGTCGATGGCTGGGCCCTGATCATGGGTACCCTGGCCAGCAGTTTCGGCGGCGTCTGACGCCGTCAAGGAGAGCCGCCGATGACACCTGAAGTCGCAGTCGACCTGTTCCGTGATGCCCTGTGGCTGACCACCCTGATGGTCGCCATACTGGTAGTGCCCAGCCTGCTGGTGGGCCTGGTGGTGGCGATGTTCCAGGCCGCCACGCAGATCAACGAACAGACCCTGAGCTTTCTGCCGCGCCTGCTGGTGATGCTGATCACGCTGATCGTCGCCGGGCCGTGGCTGGTGCAGAAGTTCATGGAGTACTTCACCAGCCTCTACACCAGCATCCCGCAGCTGATCGGTTGACGTCCCGATGCTGGAGCTGACCGACACGCAGATCGGCACCTGGGTCGCCACCTTCATCCTGCCGTTGTTCCGGGTGACGGCGGTGCTGATGACCATGCCCATCTTCGGTACCCGCATGCTGCCTGCGCGGGTGCGCCTGTACGTGGCGGTGGCCATCACCGTGGTGATCGTCCCGGCCCTGCCGCCCCTGCCCGAGTTCGACCCGTTGAGCCTGCGCGGCCTGCTGCTGTGTGCCGAACAGGTCATCGTCGGGGCCTTGTTCGGGTTGTCGTTGCAGTTGTTGTTCCAGGCTTTCGTGATCGCTGGCCAGATCGTCGCGGTGCAGATGGGCATGGCCTTCGCGTCGATGGTCGACCCGGCCAACGGCGTCAACGTTGCGGTGATCAGCCAGTTCATGACCATGCTGGTGAGCGTGCTGTTCCTGCTGATGAACGGTCATCTGGTGGCGTTCGAGGTGCTGACCGAAAGCTTCACCACCTTGCCGGTGGGCAATGCGCTGGTAGTCAATCAGTTCTGGGAGATGGCGGGGCGCCTGGGCTGGGTGTTCGGCGCCGGCCTGCTGCTGATCCTGCCGGCTATCGCCGCGCTGCTGGTGGTGAACATCGCCTTTGGCGTGATGACGCGTGCCGCGCCGCAGTTGAACATTTTCTCCATCGGTTTTCCGCTTACCCTGGTCATGGGCATGTTCATTTTCTGGGTCGGCCTGGCCGACATACTTTCCCATTACCAGGCATTGGCCAGCGAAGCGCTGCAATGGCTGCGTGAACTGGCGAGGGCGCGCTGAGCATGGCGGAAAGCGAAAGCGGTCAGGACAAGACAGAAGAACCCACCGACAAGCGCAAACGCGATGCCCGCGAAAAAGGCGAGGTCGCGCGTTCCAAGGAGCTGAACACGGTAGCGGTGACCTTGGCCGGTGCCGGTGGCCTGCTGGCGTTCGGTGGCCACCTGGCCGAGACGCTGTTGGCGATCATGCGCATGAACTTCAGCCTGACTCGCGACTTCGTCGTCGATGAGCGGGCCATGGGTGCACTCCTGCTGGCCTCGGGCAAGATGGCCATCTGGGCGGTGCAGCCGATATTGATCCTGTTGTTCGTGATTTCCTTCGTCGCGCCGATTGCCCTGGGCGGTTTCCTGTTTTCCGGCAGCCTGCTGCAGCCTAAATTCAGCCGCATGAATCCCTTGTCGGGGATCAAGCGGATGTTCTCGATGAACGCGCTGACGGAGCTCGTGAAAGCACTCGCCAAGTTTTTCGTGATTCTGGTCGTGGCGGTGGTGGTACTGGTCAATGACCGCCAGGCGCTGCTTGCCATTGCCAATGAGCCATTGGAGCAGGCGATCATCCATAGCTTGCAGGTGGTGGGCTGGAGTGCGTTGTGGATGTCGGCCGGGCTGCTGTTGATTGCGGCGGCGGATGTGCCGTTCCAGCTGTGGCAGGCGCACAACAAACTGAAGATGACCAAGCAGGAAATCAAGGACGAGTACAAGGACAGTGAAGGCAAGCCCGAGGTCAAGCAGCGAATCCGCCAGCTGCAGCGTGAGGCCTCGCAGCGGCGCATGATGGCGGCTGTGCCCGAAGCCGATGTAATCATTACCAACCCGACGCATTATGCGGTGGCCTTGCAATACGACCCGGAGAAGGGCGGGGCGGCGCCGTTGCTGCTGGCCAAGGGCACGGATTTCATTGCCTTGAAGATTCGCGAGATCGGTGTGGAGCACAAGGTCCAGATCCTCGAATCGCCGGCGTTGGCGCGGGCGATCTACTACTCCACCGAACTCGAGCAGGAAATCCCTGCCGGGCTTTACCTGGCGGTAGCACAGGTGCTGGCTTATGTGTTCCAGATCCGCCAGTACCGGGCTGGGAAGGGCAAGCGGCCAGAGCCGCTGAAGGACGACCTGCCGATCCCGCCGGACCTGCGCCGCGACAGTTGACCTTGTGTCAGGGCTTCTGGCCCTTTCGCGGGCACGCCCGCTCCCACAGGGGCGGCATGCTCCTCGAGAGCAACGCTGTACCTGTGGGAGCGGGCGTGCCCGCGAAGAGGCCGGAACAGGCAACATAAATCCCCCGTCGAGCAAAGTTGGAAGGCTTCTTGCAAAGCCAGCGCCAGGCGCTCCCTGTGCGTCAAAGTTTTGCATCAAGAGGACTCGCGGTGGATCGCACTCAGTTAATCAGCAACGCCCGTAACAACCTGGCCGGGCTCGGTCGGGGCAACCTGGGTGTGCCGCTGTTGCTGCTGGTGATGTTGGCAATGATGATGTTGCCGATACCGCCGTTCCTGCTCGACGTGTTCTTCACTTTCAACATCGCCCTGTCGATCGTGGTCCTGCTGGTCTGCGTCTACGCCTTGCGCCCGCTCGACTTCGCCGCGTTCCCTACCATCCTGCTGGTGGCCACGCTGTTGCGCCTGGCCCTTAACGTGGCTTCCACCCGGGTGGTGATGCTGCATGGCCAGGAGGGCCACGGCGCTGCCGGCAAGGTGATCCAGGCCTTCGGCGAGGTGGTGATCGGCGGTAACTACGTGGTCGGTGCCGTGGTGTTCGCCATCCTCATGATCATCAACTTCGTGGTGGTGACCAAGGGCGCCGGGCGTATCTCGGAAGTGAGCGCGCGTTTCACCCTCGACGCCATGCCCGGCAAGCAGATGGCCATCGACGCTGACCTCAACGCCGGCCTGATCGACCAGGCCCAGGCCAAGCACCGTCGTGCCGAAGTGGCGCAGGAAGCTGAGTTCTACGGTTCGATGGACGGTGCCAGCAAGTTCGTCCGCGGTGACGCCATCGCCGGCCTGCTGATCCTGTTCATCAACCTGATCGGCGGCATGCTGATCGGCATGCTGCAGCACGGCATGAGCTTTGGCGATGCCGGCAAGGTGTACGCCTTGCTGACCATCGGTGACGGTTTGGTGGCGCAATTGCCATCACTGTTGCTGTCCACCGCTGCCGCGATCATGGTCACCCGGGCCTCAGGCTCCGAGGACATGGGCAAGCTGATCAACCGGCAGATGTTCGATTCGCCCAAGGCCCTGGCGGTGTCCGCCGCACTGATGATCGTCATGGGCCTGGTGCCGGGCATGCCGCACGTGGCCTTCCTCAGCCTCGGCCTGCTGGCCGGTGGCGGCGCCTACCTGGTGTGGAAGAAGCAGCAGAAGGCCAAGGCGCAGGCGCTGCAAGAGGCGCAGCGCCAGCAGGACCTGCTGCCCTCGCCACAGCGCGCGCTGGAAACCAAGGAGCTGGGCTGGGACGACGTCACGCCGATCGACATGATTGGCCTGGAGGTCGGCTACCGGCTGATCCCCCTGGTCGATCGCAACCAGGGTGGCCAATTGCTTGCGCGGATCAAGGGCGTGCGCAAGAAGCTGTCGCAAGACCTGGGCTTCCTCATGCCCACGGTGCACATCCGCGACAACCTCGACCTGCAGCCCAGCGCTTATCGCCTGACCCTGATGGGGGTGATCCTGGCCGAGGCCGAGATCTACCCCGACCGCGAACTGGCAATCAACCCCGGGCAGGTGTTCGGTACCCTCAACGGCATTGCCGCGCGCGATCCGGCGTTCGGCCTTGAAGCCGTGTGGATCGATGTCGGCCAGCGCTCCCAGGCGCAGTCGCTGGGCTACACCGTGGTCGACGCCAGCACCGTGGTGGCCACCCACCTGAACCAGATCCTGCAGAAGCACTGCCACGAGCTGATCGGTCATGAAGAGGTCCAGCAACTGCTGCAGGTGTTGGCCAAGGCATCGCCTAAACTTGCAGAGGAGCTGGTGCCAGGTGTCATTTCCTTGTCGGGCCTGCTCAAGGTGCTGCAAGCGTTGTTGTCGGAACAGGTGCCTGTGCGCGATATTCGCAGTATCGCCGAGGCGATCGCGAACAACGCCGGCAAGAGTCAAGATACCGCCGCACTGGTGGCGGCGGTGCGCGTCGGATTGTGTCGCGCCATCGTGCAAAGCATTGTCGGCGTTGAGTCGGAGCTGCCAGTGATTACCCTGGAGCCAAGGTTGGAACAGATTTTGCTCAATAGTCTGCAAAGGGCCGGGCAAGGTCAGGAAGACGGTGTTCTTCTGGAGCCGAGCATGGCCGAGAAGCTGCAGCGTTCGCTGATCGAGGCGGCCCAGCGCCAGGAAATGCAGGGCCAGCCGGCCATTCTCCTGGTCGCCGGCCCGATCCGCGCCATGCTGTCGCGTTTCGGTCGCCTGGCTGTACCGAATTTGCATGTTCTGGCGTATCAGGAAATACCGGACAACAAGCAAGTCACCATCGTTGCCACCGTGGGCCCTAATGGCTGAGGTAGGGGATAATGCAAGTTAAGCGATTTTTCGCCGCCGATATGCGTCAGGCCATGAAGCTGGTCCGTGACGAGCTGGGCGCCGATGCCGCGATCATCGGCAACCGTCGCATCGCCGGCGGTGTCGAGCTGACGGCCGCGCTGGACTACAAGCTGTCCGCCCTGGCCCCGCGTGTGCCCAACGCCGAACTGGAAGAAGAGCTGCGCAAGACCCATACGCGCATCGCCACCGCCCAGGCCGAGCTGGGTCACCGCCAGGACAGCAGCGACAACAACCGCCAGTTGTTCGCCGGGCAGTCGCTGACCGCCGCCGAGCCGTTGATCGAACCGCACGTCGATGCGCCCGAGGCCGCAGCTGCAGCCCCGGCGCCGGCACCGGTCGACCCGCGCCTGTTCGATGCCATGCGCTCCGAACTGTCGGGCCTGCGCGAGCTGCTGGAAGTGCAGCTCGGCTCGCTGGCCTGGAACCAGTTGCAGGGCAGCAAGCCGCAGCAGGCCACTGTCTGGCGCAGGCTGCAGCGCATCGGCCTGTCCGGGCCGATCGCCCGTGAGCTGCTGGACCTGACTGCCGAGATCGACGAGCCACGCCAGGCCTGGCGCATGCTGCTGGCGCACCTTGCGCGGATGATCGAAATCCCCGAAGTCGAGCCGATCGAAGAGGGCGGTGTGATCGCCATGGTCGGCCCGGCCGGCATGGGCAAGACCACCACCCTGGCCAAGCTGGCGGCCCGCTACGTGCTCAAGTACGGCGCGCAGAACCTGGCGCTGGTGAGCATGGACAGTTTCCGCATCGGTGCCCAGGAGCAGCTCAAGACTCTGGGTCGCATCCTCAACGTACCGGTGACCTACGTCGACCCGGGCCAGTCGCTGGCTGCGGCGCTGGAGCCGCTGCTGCGCAAGCGCGTGGTGCTGATCGATACCGCCGGCCTGCAGGCCAGCGACCCGGCCCTGCGCATGCAGCTGGACACCCTGGCCGGGCGTGGCATCGCCGCGAAGAACTACCTGGTGCTGGCCACTACCAGCCAGAAGCAGGTGCTGACTGCCGCCTACCACAGCTACAAGCGCTGCGGCCTGGCCGGTTGCATCCTGACCAAACTCGATGAAACGGCGAGCCTTGGCGACGTGCTGAGCCTTGCCATCAGTCATGAACTGCCGGTGGCCTACCTGACAGATGGGCCGCGCATTCCTGACGACGTGCACCTGCCTCGAGGGCACCAGTTGGTCTCCCGCGCGGTCAATGTGCAGCAACAGGACGAGCCCAGCGAAGAGGCCATGGCCGACATGTTCGCTGATCTCTATCACAACCCACGGCGAGCGGGTTGATGATGAAGCGTGTGCAAGGTAGCTATGCCAAAGGGTACGCAGAATTGCCCTACGTGTGGCCTGAGTCCCAGCGAGACAAGGTAAAGAACAGACATGGGTAGCATGCATCCCGTACAGGTGATCGCCGTGACCGGTGGCAAAGGTGGCGTCGGCAAGACTAACGTTTCAGTGAACCTGTCCCTGGCGCTGGCCGAGCTTGGCCGCAGGGTCATGCTGCTCGACGCCGACCTGGGCCTGGCCAATGTCGATGTGTTGCTGGGCCTTACCCCCAAGCGGACCCTGGCCGATGTCATCGAAGGTCGCTGCGAGCTGCGCGATGTGATGTTGCAGGGCCCCGGTGGCGTGCGCATCGTGCCGGCTGCCTCGGGCACGCAGAGCATGGTGCACCTGGCCCCGGCCCAGCATGCCGGGCTGATCCAGGCGTTCAGCGAAGTCGGCGACAACCTCGACGTGCTGGTGATCGATACTGCTGCCGGTATCGGTGATTCGGTGGTCAGCTTCGTCCGCGCCGCCCAGGAAGTGCTGCTGGTGGTATGCGACGAACCCACCTCGATCACCGATGCCTACGCCCTGATCAAGCTGCTCAACCGCGACTACGGCATGAACCGTTTCCGGGTGCTGGCCAACATGGCGCAGAGTCCGCAGGAGGGCCGCAACCTGTTCGCCAAACTGACCAAGGTCACCGACCGCTTCCTCGACGTTGCCCTGCAGTACGTGGGCGCCGTGCCGTATGACGAGTGCGTGCGCAAGGCCGTGCAGAAGCAGCGCGCCGTATACGAAGCCTTCCCACGCTCCAAATGCGCGCTGGCCTTCAAGGCGATTGCCCAGAAGGTCGACAGCTGGCCGCTGCCGGCCAACCCGCGCGGCCATCTGGAGTTCTTTGTCGAGCGCCTGGTGCAGCCCACCAGCGCGGGACCTGTGCTATGAACGCCAGCGGTTTCAAGATGTACAGCCGGGCGTCGAAAGACGCCCAGTACGAGCTGATCGAGCGCTACGCCCCGCTGGTCAAGCGCATCGCCTACCACCTGCTGGCGCGGCTGCCAGCCAATGTGCAGGTCGAGGACCTGATCCAGGCCGGCATGATCGGCCTGCTGGAAGTGGCCAACAAGTACGACGCCAGCAAGGGCGCCAGCTTCGAAACCTACGCCGGCATTCGCATTCGCGGGGCCATGCTCGATGAAGTGCGCAAGGGCGATTGGGCACCGCGTTCGGTGCACCGCAACACCCGCATGGTCAGCGACGCGATGCGTGCGGTTGAAGCCCGAACCGGTCGTGACGCTAAAGATCATGAAGTTGCTGCCGAACTCCAATTGAGTCTCGATGATTACTACGGGATCTTGAACGATACCCTGGGCAGCCGCCTGTTCAGCTTCGACGACCTGCTGCAGGACGGCGAGCACGAAGGGCTGCATGAGGATGGCGCCAGTGGCCAGGTGGAACCTGCGCGTGGCCTGGAAGACGAGCGCTTCCAGGCTGCCCTGACCGAGGCCATCGCCAACCTGCCGGAGCGTGAGCGCCTGGTGCTGGCGCTGTACTACGACGAAGAGCTGAACCTCAAGGAAATTGGTGAGGTGCTGGGGGTCAGCGAGTCGCGGGTCAGCCAGTTGCACAGCCAGTGTGCCGCGCGCCTGCGCAGCCGCCTGGGGGAATGGCGGGCGCGTTGAGCCCGCTGTCGTTGCAGTCGTTTTCTACGTTGTACCGAATTGTGAATGCGCGCTCGGGGCCGAGCGCGTTTGAGACTGCTTGGAGGTCTACTTGAACAAAGACATGAAAATCCTCATCGTTGACGACTTTTCGACGATGCGGCGGATCATCAAGAACCTGTTGCGTGACCTGGGCTTCACCAACACCGAAGAAGCCGATGACGGCACCACGGCGCTGCCGATGCTGGAGAACGGCCACTATGACTTCCTGGTGACCGACTGGAACATGCCCGGCATGTCCGGTATCGACCTGCTGCGCAAGGTGCGTGCCCACGATCGCCTGAAAACCATGCCGGTGCTGATGGTGACCGCCGAAGCCAAGCGCGACCAGATCATCGAAGCGGCCCAGGCCGGCGTCAATGGCTACGTTGTGAAGCCGTTCACCGCCCAGGTGCTCAAAGAAAAGATCGAGAAGATCTTCGAACGCGTCAACGGCTGAGTCACGTCAGGGGGCGCGCCATGGATTCATCACAAACGTCTTTGGGCGAGTTCGAATCGACCCTGAAGAAGCATGCCCAGGAGCTGGTCGAAAGCCTGGAGCGTGGCCGTTTCGGCGAGGCGGTGCAGCTGATTCACGAGCTGAACCAGACCCGTGATCGCGGCCTGTACCAGGAAGTCGGCAAGCTGACCCGCGAGCTGCATAGTGCCATCGTCAGTTTCCAGATCGACCCGACCATGCCGCAGGCCGAGGAGGTGTCGCAGATAACCGACGCCACCGAGCGCCTGTCGTACGTGGTCAGGCTCACCGAGGGCGCGGCCAACCGCACCATGGACCTGGTCGAGGAAAGCACCCCGGTGCTCAACGACCTGGCCAGCGAGGCCGAGGCCCTGAGCACCGACTGGCAGCGTTTCATGCGCCGCGAAGTGGCTGCGCCGGAGTTCCGAGACCTGGTCAAGCGCGTCGACAGTTTCCTGACGCTCAGCGCCGAAGGTAACCGCAAGGTCGCCGGCCACCTCAACGACATTCTGCTGGCCCAGGACTATCAGGACCTGACCGGCCAGGTGATCAAGCGCGTCACCACCCTGGTCACCGAGGTGGAAAGCAACCTGCTCAAACTGGTGTTGATGGCCAGCCAGGTCGACCGCTTTGCGGGCATCCAGCATGACCACGATCAACTGCGCGCAGAAAAAGATCGAGAAAAACATCCGACTCGGGGTGAAGGTCCGCAGATTCATGCCGATAAGCGTGAAGATGTCGTGTCCGGTCAGGACGATGTCGATGATCTGCTGTCCAGCCTGGGTTTTTAAGGAGCACGTTTGATGAGCTTCGGCGCCGATGAAGAAATCCTCCAGGATTTCCTGGTAGAAGCCGGCGAAATTCTTGAGCAACTGTCCGAGCAACTGGTCGAGCTGGAAAGCCGGCCCGACGATGCCGACCTGCTCAATGCGATCTTTCGCGGTTTCCACACTGTAAAAGGGGGCGCCGGCTTCCTTCAGCTGAACGAGCTGGTGGAGTGCTGCCATATCGCCGAGAACGTGTTCGACGTCCTGCGCAAAGGTGAGCGCCGGGTCGACGCGGAACTGATGGATGTGGTGCTCGAGGCACTGGACACGGTCAACAGCATGTTTGGCCAGGTGCGCGAGCGCGCCGAAGTGACCCCGGCTACCCCCGAGCTGCTGGCCGCGCTGTCGCGCCTGGCCGAGCCGGGCGGCGCAGAAGCCGTCGAGGCGCCTGCCGCTGCGGCACCGGAGCCGGTTGCCGAAGCGCCGGTGGAAGAGCAGGACATCACCGACAGCGAGTTCGAACAACTGCTCGATTCGCTCGATGCGGTCAAGGCACAAGCTGCGGCCGACGAGCAGATGCAGGGCGAGACCGTCAGCAGCGCAGGTGACGAAATCAGCGACGCCGAGTTCGAGTCGCTGCTCGACCAGTTGCACGGCAAAGGCCAGTTCAGCGCCGAGGTTGCCGCGCAGCCGGTTGCCAGCGCGCCGGAAGCGGCCAGCGACGAAATTACCGACGCCGAGTTCGAATCGCTGCTGGACCAGTTGCATGGCAAGGGTACCTTCCAGGCCGATGCCTTGCCTGGTGCCAAGGCGCCGGCGCCTGCTGCAACTGACACCAGTGCAGCCAGCGATGAAATCAGCGAGCACGAGTTCGAGGCGCTGCTGGACCAGTTGCACGGCAAGGGCAAGTTCGGTGGCGATGTTGCCGCCGTCGAAGCCCCGGCTGCAGCCAAGGCGCAAGCGCCGGTCGTGGCCAAGGCCGACAGCCAGCCCGTGGCCAAGCCAGCAGCAGCTGCGCCGGCACCGGCGCCTGCCAGCAAACCTGCCGCAGCACCTCGCGCCCCGGCCCCGGCCGCCGACAAGCATGGTGCCAGTGAAGCGGAAACCACCGTGCGGGTCGATACCGCGCGCCTGGACGAGATCATGAACATGGTCGGCGAACTGGTGCTGGTGCGTAACCGCCTGGTGCGCCTGGGGCTGAACAGCGGTGACGAGGCCATGTCCAAGGCGGTGTCCAACCTCGACGTGGTCACCGCCGACCTGCAGACCGCGGTGATGAAAACCCGCATGCAGCCGATCAAGAAAGTCTTCGGCCGCTTCCCGCGCCTGGTGCGCGACCTGGCCCGCCAGCTCAAGAAGGAGATCAACCTGGAGCTGGTCGGCGAAGAGACCGACCTCGACAAGAACCTGGTCGAGGCCCTGGCCGACCCGTTGGTGCACCTGGTGCGCAACGCCGTCGACCATGGCGTGGAAATGCCCGAAGAGCGTGAAGCCGCCGGCAAGGCGCGCACCGGCCGGGTGGTGCTGTCGGCCGAGCAGGAAGGCGATCACATCCTGCTGTCGATCTCTGACGACGGCAAGGGCATGGACCCCAACATCCTGCGTGCCAAGGCCGTGGAAAAGGGCCTGATGGACAAGGACGCCGCCGATCGCCTGAGCGAGTCGGACTGCTACAACCTTATCTTCGCCCCGGGCTTCTCGACCAAGACCGAGATTTCCGATGTGTCCGGCCGCGGTGTGGGCATGGACGTGGTGAAGACCAAGATCTCCCAGCTCAACGGCTCGATCAACATCTTCTCGGCCAAGGGCCAGGGCTCGAAGATCGTCATCAAGGTGCCGCTGACCCTGGCGATCATGCCCACCCTGATGGTGATGCTGGGCAACCAGGCGTTCGCCTTCCCGCTGGTCAACGTCAACGAGATCTTCCACCTCGACCTGTCGCGTACCAACGTGGTCGACGGCCAGGAAGTGGTGATCGTGCGCGACAAGGCGCTGCCGCTGTTCTACCTCAAGCGCTGGCTGGTCCAGGGCCAGGTGCACGAAGAGCAGCATGAGGGCCACGTGGTGATCCTGTCGGTCGGTACCCAGCGTATCGGCTTTGTCGTCGATCAACTGGTTGGCCAGGAAGAAGTGGTAATCAAGCCGCTGGGCAAGATGCTGCAGGGCACCCCGGGCATGTCCGGGGCCACCATCACCGGCGACGGTCGCATTGCGTTGATTCTCGACGTCCCGAGCATGCTCAAGCGTTACGCCGCGCGGCGTATTTGATTTCGGTGGCGCACCCTGGCGGGTTGCGCCACCTAATGGAGTGTTTATGGCAGTCAAGGTCCTGGTGGTGGATGATTCCGGTTTCTTCCGCCGCCGCGTCTCGGAAATCCTCTCAGCGGATCCGACGATCCAGGTAGTGGGTACCGCGACCAACGGCAAGGAAGCAATCGACCAGGCGCTGGCGCTCAAGCCCGATGTCATCACCATGGACTACGAAATGCCCATGATGGATGGCATCACCGCAGTGCGGCACATCATGCAGCGCTGCCCGACGCCGGTGTTGATGTTCTCGTCGCTGACCCATGAAGGCGCCCGTGTCACCCTCGATGCGCTGGATGCCGGTGCGGTGGATTACCTGCCGAAAAACTTCGAGGACATCTCGCGCAACCCCGACAAGGTCAAGCAACTGCTGTGCGAGAAGGTGCATACCATTTCCCGCAGCAACCGCCGTTTTGGCAGCTACGCCAGCCCCGCGCCGGTTGCCGCACCAGCGCCGGCAGGCAGCAGCCACGCACCCGCCAGCGGTTTCGCCAGCCCGGCAGCGGCGCGTACGCCTGCGCCTGCGCGTGCGGCGGCCCCGGCGGCAGCGCCAGCACACTCGCCGGCACCCAAGCGCAAGCCATACAAGTTGGTGGCCATCGGCACCTCCACCGGCGGCCCGGTCGCCCTTCAGCGCGTGCTGACCCAGCTGCCGGCCAACTTCCCGGCGCCGATCGTGCTCATCCAGCACATGCCGGCGGCGTTCACCAAGGCCTTTGCCGAACGCCTGGACAAACTGTGCCGCATCAGCGTCAAGGAAGCCGAGGACGGCGACATGCTGCGCCCGGGCCTGGCCCTGCTGGCCCCAGGTGGCAAGCAGATGATGATCGACGGCCGTGGCACGGTGAAGATCCTGCCCGGTGACGAGCGCCTGAACTACAAGCCGTGCGTGGACATCACCTTCGGCTCGGCGGCCAAGTCGTATGGCGACAAGGTACTGTCGGTGGTGCTTACCGGCATGGGCGCCGATGGCCGTGAAGGTGCGCGCCTGCTCAAGCAGGGCGGCAGTACGGTGTGGGCCCAGGATGAAGCCAGCTGCGTGATCTATGGCATGCCCATGGCCATCGTCAAGGCCAACCTGGCTGACGCGGTGTACAGCCTGGACGAAATCGGCAAGCACCTGGTGGAGGCGTGCGTCTGATGGACGTACTCAGCCTGATCGGCCTGATCCTTGCCTTTGTCGCCATCATCGGTGGCAACTTTCTCGAAGGCGGCCATGTCGGCGCCCTGATCAATGGCCCGGCGGCGCTGATCGTACTGGGCGGCACGCTGGCGGCTGCCTTGCTGCAGTCGCCGCTGTCGTCGTTCAAGCGTGCCTTGCAGATTCTGCGTTGGATCCTGTTTCCGCCACGGGTCGACCTGGCGGGCGGGATCGACCGCGTCGTCAACTGGAGCCTGACCGCGCGCAAGGAAGGCCTGCTGGGCCTGGAAGGGGTGGCCGACGGCGAGCCTGACCCTTATGCGCGCAAGGGCCTGCAGTTGCTGGTGGATGGCGCGGAGCCGGAGGCTATCCGCAGCATTCTCGAAGTCGACTTCCTGACCCAGGAAAGCCGTGATATCCAGGCTGCCAAGGTGTTCGAGAGCATGGGCGGCTACGCGCCGACCATCGGCATCATCGGTGCGGTGATGGGCCTGATCCACGTGATGGGCAACCTGGCCGACCCGTCGCAACTGGGCAACGGCATTGCCGTGGCCTTCGTCGCGACCATCTACGGGGTGGCCAGCGCCAACCTGGTGCTGCTGCCGATCGCCAACAAGCTCAAGGCCATCGTCATGCGCCAGTCGCGCTACCGCGAGATGCTGCTAGAGGGCCTGCTGTCGATTGCCGAGGGTGAGAACCCGCGCTCGATCGAGCTGAAGCTGCAAGGCTTCATGGAGTAACCCATGCGTCGCCGTCGTCATACCGAGGAACACGAAAACCACGAACGCTGGCTGGTGTCGTACGCCGACTTCATTACCCTGCTGTTCGCCTTTTTCGTGGTGATGTACTCGATTTCCTCGATCAACGAGGGCAAGTACAAGGTCATTTCCCAGGCCTTGCTCGGGGTGTTCAACGACCCCGAGCGCAGCATGAAGCCGATCCCCATCGGTGAAGAGCGGCCGCTGAGCGTGCGCCCGGCCGAGCCGTTGGTGAAGGACAGCGAGCAGACCGATGCGGGACTTGGGGCGAGCAGTGTCGACCCGCTGAAAACCATCAGCGATGACGTGCGCGATGCCTTTGGCGACCTGATCAAGAGCGACCAGATGACTGTGCGCGGCAATGAGCTGTGGATCGAGATCGAGCTCAATTCCTCGTTGTTGTTCGGCAGTGGCGATGCCATGCCCAGCGACAAGGCGTTTGCCATCATCGAGAAGGTGGCGGGCATTCTCAAGCCGTTCGCCAACCCGGTGCATGTCGAGGGCTTTACCGACAACCTGCCGATCCGCACCGCGCAGTACCCGACCAACTGGGAGCTGTCATCGGCGCGGGCGGCGAGCATCGTGCGCCTGCTGGCCATGGAAGGGGTCAACCCGGCACGCATGGCCTCGGTCGGCTATGGCGAGTACCAGCCGGTGGCCAGCAACGACACTGCCGAAGGCCGTGCGCGCAACCGCCGCGTGGTGCTGGTGATTTCGCGCAATCTCGAAGTGCGCCGCAGCCTGACTGGAACGGGCAGTGCAAATGCCACGCCGGATGCCGCATTGCGTCGGGCTGGCACACAAAGTGCACCAGCATCGCCTGCGACGGTGGCGGGGCAGTGATCCGTCAATTCCCCGACGTTGCTATGAACACGATGTTGAAGATGGCGCTGTCCCCTGTGGGAGCGGGCATGCCCGCGAAGCAGACGACGCGGTGAATGGCACCGGCTGCGCGGGTGTTCGCGGGCTCGCCCGCTCCCACAGGAATCGTGCAGGCTTTTAAAGAGTTGTTTTCTACAGTGTCCCTGCCAAATCAATAGATAGAGTTTGCTTGATGAGAGTCTGGGCAGTAGCCAATCAAAAAGGTGGCGTCGGCAAGACCACCACTACCATCGCCCTGGCCGGCCTGCTGGCCGAGGCCGGCAAGCGTGTGGTCGTTGTCGACCTCGACCCGCACGGCTCGATGACCAGTTATTTCGGGCACAACCCCGATGCCCTGGAGCACAGCTGCTACGACCTGTTCCTGCACAAGGGCGCGGTACCCGAGGGCCTGCCCGGGCAACTGCTGCTGCCCACCAGTGACGAGCGCATCTCGCTGTTGCCGTCGAGCACCGCGCTGGCGGTGCTGGAGCGCCAGTCACCGGGGCAGAACGGCCTGGGCCTGGTGATCGCCAAGAGTCTGGCGCAGCTGTGGCAGGATTTCGACTTTGCCCTGATCGACAGCCCACCCTTGCTCGGCGTGCTGATGGTCAATGCCCTGGCAGCCAGCCAGCAGCTGGTTATCCCGGTGCAAACCGAATTTCTCGCGGTCAAGGGCCTGGAGCGCATGGTCGGTACCTTGGCCATGGTCAACCGTTCGCGCAAACAGGCGCTGCCGTACCAGATAGTGCCGACCTTGTTCGACCGCCGTACCCAGGCCTCGCTGGCCACGCTCAAGCTGCTGCGAGACACCTACGACCAACATGTGTGGCAGGGCTACATCCCGGTGGATACGCGCCTGCGCGATGCCAGCCGCAAGGGCGTCACACCCTCGCAATTCGACAGCAAGAGCCGCGGCCTGATTGCCTATCGGGCGCTGCTCAAGCACCTGCTGACCTACAAGACTGCAGCGCAGGTGGCCTGATGACCCAGACCCGGCAAACCAGCAACCGGCCACAGATGGCCCTGCAGTCGTACCTCGACGGCCTGCTGCAGGAGGCTACCGAAGACGAAGACCTGTTCGAGGCGCCAGCGGCGGCGGACGAGTTCGCCGAGGCCGTGCGCGAAGAGCAGGCGCGTGATGCCTTGCAGCAAGCCAGGCCTGCGCCAGCCGAAGCAACCGTCAGCCCCGCACCACGGCCATTCGCCGAGCCCAGGCTGGCGGTGCTGCCCCGTGTGATGCCGGTGGAAGCGCCGGTGGTGACGGTGGTCGAGCGCGAAGTGGTGGCCGAGGCAAGCATCCCGGTGCTGGTCGAAGAGCAAACCGTGGAACCGGCAGTGCCGCTGGTGGATGTGCACCTGCCGGCGCCGCAGGTGCCTGTGCCCCCGGCCACGGTCGATGGCCGCCCGGCCTGGGCCGCCGAGCCGTTCGAATGCCTGCTGTTCGATGTGGCCGGGCTGACCCTGGCGGTGCCGCTGGTGTGCCTTGGCTCGATCTACACCCTGGCCGGCCAGGAACTGACACCGCTGTTCGGCCAGCCCGACTGGTTCCTCGGCATCCTGACCTGCCAGGCAGGCAACCTGAAGGTGCTGGATACCGCGCGTTGGGTGATGCCCGACCGCTACCGGGATGATTTTCGCCAAGGCCTGCAATACGTGATTTCCGTGCAGGGCTACGAATGGGGGTTGGCCGTGCACCAGGTCAGCCGCTCGCTGCGTCTGGACCCGTCCGAGATCAAGTGGCGCAGCCAGCGTGGCCAGCGCCCGTGGCTGGCCGGCACGGTGATTGAACACATGTGTGCACTGCTCGACGTCGCGGCACTGGCCGAGCTGATCGCCAGTGGCGCGGTCAAGCAGATGCACGCCAAACAGAAATGACACCGAACACACCGCCGATGGCGGATTTTGAGGGTAGGGGAATGAAAAAGTCGTCTGCACAAGGTTCCGAAGATCCGATCCTGCAGTGGGTTACCTTCCGTCTGGACAATGAGTCCTACGGCATCAACGTGATGCAGGTGCAGGAAGTGTTGCGCTACACCGAGATCGCCCCGGTGCCGGGTGCGCCAAGCTATGTGCTGGGCATCATCAACCTGCGCGGCAACGTGGTGACCGTGATCGACACCCGCCAACGCTTTGGCCTGATGCCGACCGAAGTCACCGACAACACCCGTATCGTCATCATCGAGGCCGACAAGCAAGTGGTCGGGATCCTGGTCGACAGCGTGGCCGAGGTGGTGTACCTGCGTCAGTCCGAGATCGAGACCGCGCCGAACGTGGGTAACGAAGAGTCGGCCAAGTTCATCCAGGGTGTTTGCAACAAGAACGGCGAGCTGTTGATCCTGGTCGAGCTGGACAAGATGATGACCGAGGAAGAATGGTCCGAGCTGGAGAATATCTGAGTTGATCCTAGAGGTTGCTGTCATCTTCCTGGCGCTGGTCTGGGCGCTGAGCCTGTGGTTTTTCCTCAACTACAGCAAGCGCCAGCGCGAGCTGGCTGCGCAGCAGGCAGCGGGTGATGCGCTGCGTGACCAGCGCATCAAGGACCTGGCCAAGCGCCTGGACGACTACCAGAACGGTACCGTGCGCATGGGCGAGGCGCTGCATGACCTGCGCGTGGCGGTTGCTCCGCTGCCAGACAAGATCCAGCAGCTGGAGCAACGCGACCCGCACAACGTCACCTTCACCCAGGCGGCCAAGCTGGTGGGCATGGGGGCCAGCGTGGCCGAGCTGACCGAAAGCTGCGGCCTCACCCAGGCCGAGGCCGAGCTGATGAGCAAGCTGCATCGCAGCAACTGATTGCCATGAGCATTGGGCGGCCATCTGCTGCAGCGGCCGTGCAGGCTCGCTCGGCAGTCAGTAGCCCTGTGCGTTCCCCGCCATTGCGACCTCTTCCAGTGGCAGCAAGCGCAGCTCTGCACGCCGTTGTGCTGCTTCATCCAGCAGCGCGTCGTAATTCAGGGTGTGCATGTTTGCCAGGTCTGCCACCTGCCTGAAGGTGTACAGCTCAGGTAGGCGTTGGTCGATCACGTGGTTGAGCACCGCAGGCCCGGTCAGCGTGTTGAGCCTTTCGGTATAGGCCTGGAATGCCGCCGTATGCTGTCGCGGCGGCTTGGGGACCTGGTAGAACGCCTGGCCCTCCGGTGTGAGGTAGCGGGTCAGGATCTCGTCGGATATGGCATTCAGCACCGGATTGCCAGCACGGCTACCAATCATGCTGGTGTTGTAGCTGGTATACATGCCCAATTGCGCATTGCACACCGGGCTCCTCAGCAGCAGCCCGTCGAGGGGCGTGGTGAGCGGTACGCTGTCGATCTTTGCCCGCAGCTGCCCGGTTGCGTCCGGCTCGACCAGCAGATGGTCGTCAATATCCAGGTAGATGCCCCCTTCGCTGTGCAGGACGCGGTAGCGCAAGATGTCCGAGGCCGAGGAGAAGTTGCTCGCCACACCGCCATTCCCTTCCAGCGCAGCCTGGTACTGGCCGAAGTATTCACTTGCCTCGAACTGGCGATAGAAGGTCTGGTGCTCCAGCACCGCCACCTTCAGCCCCTCGGCGATGCGGGGCTGCAGCAGGGTCATGTTGCGTTCGAATGCCTGAGGGTTTGCATTGGAGAGGTAGAGCTTGAGCGTGAAATCGCTGTTGCGCAGTGCCTGTACGTTGTTGTCGAGCGCAGCCAGGTAATCACCGGCGATCGTCCTGTCACCCAGCCAGATGTGAAAAACCTGCCTGGGGACGGGTATGCCTGGTGCGGTCCCCAGGGCGTCGAGGTCGACGGGCAGCTGCAGATCGATACCCAGTGCCCGCAGCGTACGCGAGCGCGATGCCGGGCTGATTTCCCGCGACGGGTCCGTATCGGGCAGCAGCCGGCTGATCGAGGGCTGCAGCGGGTCGGTGCTGGCCACATAGTGCTGGGCGCCGCGTGTGCCGTTGGGGTACTTGAGCACGAAACTGTCCTGTCGGGCGTCGTAGTAGAGTGGGTGGGGGCCGTTGCCCGCATCGCCGATCAGTTCGTCACCCGTGCCGAATGCCCTGCGCCGCGTTACGCAGCGGGCAACGTGTGAGTCGGCGCCGGGCCAGGTGGCAGCCACTTGGTCACCTGCTTCTGCGAGGTCCTGGAAATAGGGTGTCATCGCCGGGCCGGGCCAGCGTGGCGGCGATACCGGGCTCAGCGGGTAACCTATGCGGCCATTGAGCCTCACCGGTTTGATGAAGCCAATAGGGCGTCGGCCGAACAGCGCCTTGCTCGCCTTGACCCCGCGCGCCAGCCCCGGGGCTGCGTTCAGCAGGCCGAACACGGCCTGCTCGGCACCTTCGAGCTGTTGGTCCGGATGCTTGTCATGCAGTGCCTGGTCCAGGCCTACTGTAAATTGCGCAACCCCGGCCACGACAGCCAGGGGGACCAGTTCGGGAACCACCAGCAGAAACGGTGTGGCCAGGTTCATGGTCAGGTAGAAATAGCTGCGCCATGCGGCCTTGGTCACTTCACTGTCGCGCGTGATCAGGAAGCCGGCGTCGGATTGGCTGCGTTGACGTTGGGCCACCGTCAATGCGTCGAACAGGTTGTGTTCGACGCGTGGGCTGTAAGTGTCCGGCTTGTAGTTGATCAGGGTATGCGGGTTCCATACCCTGACCAGGCGATACACACTGGTTGCAGGCCGAATGATCTGGCGGGGCGGAAAATCGGCCAGGCCCCGAAGCACCCGACGCAACCCCGACCGGCCAATCCTGTCCGGAACATCGCAAGCCCTGAAGTGCGCAAGCAGGGCAGCCCGCTTGGCTGCATCGCGGCATTGCCTTGCAAGCCACGCACGCATGGCGCCCGGGTTGGCGAACTCATGCAGCGGTGTCGAATTGCCCGGGATGTACAGCAGGGTGAGGTGACTGCGGATATCGCTCAGGCAGAGGATGTCGCTTGATGGGTAACCATTGATGTTAAGCAGCCTGGCATCTACCCCGTTGGCACTTAGGCTTGCGCCGTGGTGACGGCGTTCCACTCCAGCCGCCCGCCACGCCAGGCTGCGCCCATGTTCGCTGAGGTTGCCACGCAAGGCTTGCCGGTTGCAGGCAGCGAGGAATGCGATGCACGCGCTGGCGCTGTACTGGCTGGCGGTACCGGCCCAGAAGTCATCGAGCTGGCGTTTGAATACGTTCTGGAAGTCGAGCTGCCAGATGAAAGCCTGGAAGGTCGTGGCGTCTACCTGGACATAAGTGCCGGCGTCGTAGCGCATGGGTGCGGTCTGGCGGAAAAGGCCATGGAATTCGGTGTGCACATCAATGTCATGGGCCAGGCCGCTTCCGGGCAACTCATCGACGATAGTCACCTGGCCGTGACTGAATTCCTGGGCCCAGCGCGCTCGACCGTGCAGCAGGGACAGGTCTGGCAGTGAACCGAGCAGGTCGATGGCAGCCGTTCCGCCTTTTAGCAGCAGCTGCGCGATTTGCTCGGCAGCCTTGGAATAGCCGCTTTGCTGCCAATTGCTCAGTAGTGCTTCGGTCAGGCTCATTTGTTGGACGACCTTGGCCAGCCAACCCCGCTTGGGTACGAATTTGCAATGCAAGGTCACCGCAAGTGTGTTGTCGGGTTCCAGGTCCAGTTGCTGCTGGCGTGCCCAGTCGCGGATGGCGGCACTGGCATTGCGGTCCGGGCGTGGCACGGAACCCAACATTGCCTTGACGTAATCTTGGCCGGCTGCGCCGACCACGGGTTGGCGCTGGGTCATGTTCGGCTCCAGGAATGGTTGCCACCGACCTTGGAGAACCGGTTCAGGGGCAGCAGCTTGCGAACCGCCTCGCACATGCGCGGCAAATCGACGAACTGGTAGGCGTTGATGCGCGGTATCCCATAGAGATTGATGAGCTGTCGCAGAAGACGCAGGCTAGGCAGTTGCCTATCGACCACGTCGCTGAGCAAGCCAGGGCCGGTGAGATAGCTGAGGCGCTTGGCGTACAAATAGAAGTTCGCCGGGTCGTCGGCAAGGCTGGGTTTGCTGTCGTAGAAGTCGCGATTGAGCTGGTAGCGTGCGTACATCTCTTCGGAAATGGCCTCCAGGGTGGGGTTGCCGGGGTGGCTGCCGATAAGGCTGGAGTTGTAGAGGCAGTTCATGCTCATCTTTTCGTTGGACATGGGCGGTGCCAGAAGCAGCCCATTGGCGTCGGTGCTCAGCTCGACCTGGTCGATGGGCTCACTGGCGTCACCTTCCGGTCGCCCGTCGATGATCAATGGGTATTCGCCTGGTGCCAGCAACGTGTCATCGACGTCCATGTACAAGCCACCTTCGTGGTGCAGCATCGGGTAGCGCAGCACATCGCATGCCGATGCATAGTTGCGGGCGACACCGCCGTTGCCATCCAGGGCAGCGTCGTACTGCGTGTAGTACCTGCTTTGGCGGAAAGCCCTGAAGAAGGCCTGCTCTTCCAGCGGCAGCACCTGCAAGCCCGGGGCATGACTGGTCAGCAGGTCCAGGTTTTCGGCATAGGCCTGCCGGGCTGTGCTGGAAAGGAACAACCGGATGCTGTATTCGCTGCCTTGCAACCGCGCTGCGTTCTGGCCCAGGTTGGCCAGCAGTTCCGGGCCGATGACCTGGTCACCGACCCACAGGCAGGAGATGTGCTTGGGTATTGGCCAACTGCCCGGCGCTCTGGCCGGCACCTGTAGCGGCAATGGCAGGTCCACGCCCAGCGCCCGCAGGGTTCGGACGCGCATTGCATTGGTTGCCACACGCCCTTGCGGTGCAGGTCGCAGGTCTCTGCTGCCGGGTACCGCCACGAAGCCGAGGGGGTCGACCTGGTTCACATCCTCGGCCTGGATGAACACGTCCCTTGCCATGTCGTAGATGACCAGGGTGTTGTAGGTATCGATGCTGGCTGCGAGCTTGTCTGGTTCACCATCGTACTGCGGTGTGCGAATGACTGCGTCGGCAACTGCCTGATCGCTGTCCGCCAGGGGCTCGATCGGGTCGGTGACATGGAAATAGCGGGCGCCCTCGGGTTCGGGAAAGCGCGGTGGATACAGCGGGCTCAGTGGGTAGCCGATCTGATCACGCAACCGTGTCGGTGGGGCGAAGCCCTCGGTCTTGAATTCGAATAGCGCCGAGGCCCTCGAGGCCCCGTCTGCCGCCAGTGGCAGCGCGTTGAACAGGCCCCATGTGATGTTGTCGATGCCACCCTGGCGCTGCTGCAATGACTTGCCATTGATCGCCTGGTCGAGCCCCAGGCCAAACTGGGCGATGCCGCCGACGGCCAGCAGAGGCGCCAGGCCCGGCACCACCATGCAAAGTGGCGCAAGCAGGTTGAGCGTGGTGGTGAGGTAGCCACGCCATCTGGCCTTGGTAACCTCGCTGTCAGCAGTGATCAGAAATGCGGCATCGTCGTAGCTGCGCTGGCGCTGGCGCTCGGCCAACGCTTGGAACAGGTCACCCTTGATCCTGGGGTTGTATTTGGCGGGCCGGTAGTTGACATAGGTTTGCGGTGGCCAGGTGCCGTCGTCGTTGAAATAGCCGTGTTCGGGCGGCAGCAGGTGACGCTCAGGGAAGGCGCCCAGCCCCTCCATGGCGGTGTCAAGGCCGCTGAAATCAAGGCCTTGCGGGTAATCGGCCAAGCGAAAATGCTGTTTCAGGGCCTGGCGCCTGGCCGGGTCTTTGCATTGTTCGCCGACCCAGGCCTTCAATTCTCGTTCGCTGCTGAACGTCAGCAATGGTGAGCTATTGCCAGGTACGTACAACACCGTCAGATCGGTGGCGGGGTCGTTCAGGTACAGCAGGTCGGTCGCGGCATAGCCATAAATGCTCAACGTGCTGCGCCGCAGCGTGTCGCGCCGTGGCATCAGTCCGGCCGCTTGCCAGATCAGTTGCCGCGCCGGCTCGCTGAGGCTGCCTTCGTTGACCTGTTTATTGCAAGCTGCGATGAAGTTGAGCTTCAGCGCCAGCCTGTGACTGCGCAGATGGTCTCGCCAGTAGGCATCCAGCGCCGCCTTGAAAGGATGCTGGAAATCCAGTTGGGTGATGAAGTGCTGGAAGGCTTCGGCGCTTACCGGCAAATGGGTGGAAGCGTCGTAGCGTTGCGGGGCAGTGCGCCGGAACAGGCCGTTGAATACTTCGAAGGGTGCCCCGTAGTGATTGAAGGCGGGTGCCGGGAGGGTGTCCACCAACCGTAGCGGGCCTGTGGGCAATGTACCTGCCCACGGTGCTTGCAGCAGCTTGCCGAACACGTCATTGGCCGCCTCGCCCTGCCAGTTGCCCAGCAGTGCCTGGGTCAGGCTGATACGTTGGCTGATTGCGGCCAGCTGGCCACCTGCACCGTCAGGGCAGTAGTGGAGGGTAACGACGTCAAGCTGGTTTGGGTCCAGGTCATGGCCTTGCTGCGCGAGCCATTGGCGGATGGCGCGGTTGGCTTCTTGATCGGGGCGAGGCACATGGCCGAGGTGGTCTATAACGTAATGCGTGCCCATCACGTTGATGCGAGTCGAATGCATGGGGGTACCTTGCGCTGAGAGGAAGCCGGCAAGGTTGAAGCAGGGGTACGTAAAAGCGGTGGTAGATATGTCGGTACGCGGCCTGGCCGATCTCGTCACCCCCCGGCCCTCCGGCGCTGATGGCATTTTGGTCGTGCATGTCACTATCCTTCCGCTTCCTGTCCGGTTCCCTTCTTACCCGGCGTCGCCCTTAAACGTTTAAATCCCTGCTTGTACGCACAAGGGATTTACGCAATGAACACCCTCTCTTCAAAGCAGGTGGCCCCCGGCGAGCCACAGTTGCAGTGGTTGCGCCAGGCCGACAGCGATACCGCGCCGGCCATCATGCAACTCATCAACAGCACGGTTGGCGATGGCGGTGTTCTGGGTTACGAGCACGAGATGTCTGCCGGGCAGAGCGTCGAATTCACTGCCGCGTTGCAAGAGCGCATCCATGGCGGCAATACCCACGTCTTGCTCGGCCAGGCAATGGCCGGGCCTGCCTGCCTGGTCATTGTTTCGCGCAGCAGCATGCCGAACTGCCGGCATATTGCCGACCTGAGCAAGGGCGTGGTGCATCCGGCCTATCGCGGGACCGGCCTGGTGGCAAGGGCTTTCAGGGAAGTCGTGCGCCTGTGCCAGGCCCAAGGTATCGAGCTGTTGACCCTGGATGTACGCGAGGGCACCCGGGCGCACCGGTTATGGCAAACCTTCGGGTTCCAGACCTACGGCGTGCTGGACGACTACGCACGGGTCGACGGCGTGAAGCACCGCGGCCATTACATGGCCCAGTCCGTGGAAGGCCTTACGCTGCGACTCAACCTGAACTGACTTGCCCTTCGTTGACACTGCCTGCGGCCATCGCCGTCAACGGCACCCGCCTTTCTGACCCAAGGAACACCCCCAATGGCCTTATCTACCGCAGACTTTCGCGATCAGTTGGAGCAGAAGCTGCACCACCATCTGACCTTGTCCCACCCGATTTTCAAGGAACTGCTTGCGCCTGAGGGCAACAGGCCGCTGCTGCGCAAGGTCGCGCTGCAAGGCTACCAGCTCACCAAGTATTTCCTGACCTATGTCGAGCACTTGTTCTTCCATTGCCCGCTGCCCGCTCACAAGCGGGCGCTGATCACCAATTGTTTCGAAGAAGAAACCGGTCGGCTGTCCCGCACCGACAATCATGTCGTGCTCATGCAGAACTTCCTGAGGGCGCTCGGTATCAGCGATGCCGAGCGTGATGCCGAGCAACCGCTGCCAGCTACATGGGAGTTGATCGATTTCCGCCTGCAAGCGGTACGTGACCCGGCGCGTTATCACATTGGTGCGGCAGCAGTGATGATCGCCAGCGAGGGGCAGAACCTCGAGACCGTCGCAGGTGATGCACGGCATGTGCTGCTGGGGCGTGCCTATGGCCTGGCCGAACAAGACTTGCTGTTCTTTTCGGTACACCAGAAGGAAGACGTGGGCCATGTCAATGAAGGCCTGGACCTTGTCTCGCAGTTGTGCACCACGGCGCAGATGCAGGAAGAGGCGTTGCAGGCGGTAGACCACACCTGCCAGCTGTTCTACGCGATGTACGAAAACATGTACCAGGCGTATTGCCGAGCTCCGCAAGCCGAGGCGGTGTAATGCCCACACGATAAGGATTGCCCATGAAACAGAAATTCAGCTCTACCTTGATCGTCTCGGTGCTGGTAGTCGGCTTCGTGGTGATGTTCCTGTCCAGCGCCTTGAAGGGGTTGTACCAGGTCTACTTCGTCGACCTGGCCTCCCACTTTGGCGAGGGGCGCGCAGCCTTGGCCACGGCAGGATCGCTGTTCGTCCTGACCATCGGCCTGGTATCGCCTGTGGTGGGTTGGTTGAGCGACAGGGTCGGCCCCTTGAGCACGGTGGCCCTGGGCAGTGTCAGCGGCGGGGTGGTGCTGCTGGGCGTGACCTTCGCGGGCTCGCACCTGCTGGTGTTCACCCTGTTGTATGGCCTGCTCGGCGCCTTTGCCCTTGCTGCGATGACCTATGTACCCATGGGTATTCTGGTCGATCGCCTGGTCGCCGAACGGTTCAAGGCCTTCGCTTTCGCATTCGTCACCAACGGCACCTCCATCGGCTTCATCGTGCTGTCGCCGTTGTGGATCATGCTGCAGCAGAGCGTGCCCTGGCAGTCGGTGTTCTCCTGGGTTGGCCTGATCTTCCTGGTGCCTCTGAGCCTGGCGCTGTATTGGGTATCCCGCACCGTGCCGTTGAAGCCGGACCCGCAGGCGGCAAAGGTCAGGCATCCGGTGACGTTTCTGCTGCGTGATCCGCGCTTCTTCGTGCTGGCCCTCAGTTTCGCCAGTTGTGGTGCCACCATGGCGTTCATCGATGTTCACCTGGTGTCGTTCTGGCAGGGTGAGGCGCTGCCCAGTTCGGTACAGGCCAGCGGCCTGAGCCTGTTAGGTGTGCTGGAGCTGGTCAGTGGCCTGCTGGCGGGCTGGTTGGCCACCCGCTACAACAAGGGGCTGCTGCTGATGATGTTCTACCTGCTGCGAACCGCTGCGGTCATCGTGCTGCTGACCACGCCTGGGCCTCTCGGAACCTACGTGTTCGCTGTGCTGTTTGGCGCCAGTTACCTCGGAACGGTGGTGCTCACGTCTGCCTTTTGCTTCGCGCTGTATGGCGCCGAAATCAAAGGCAAGGTGTTCGGGATGCTGTTCCTGGTACATCAACTTGGCGCGTTGGTTGCCACGCAGCTGGGCGCACTGGATTTCGACCGGCATCAAAGCTATCAGCTGACCTTGGCCGGCCTGGCCACGGCCACGGCGGTGGCTGCCCTGGCATCGTTGTGGCTGATAGCGGTTCGCCCATCAAGCGAAACCCTGGCCGCTCAACTCGCCGAACCTGAATAGTCCACCAATCAATTGCCCATTGTTCAATGCAAACAAGGAGGCGCAAACCCATGCAATCTACCGTGATTGGCCTGGATGATTTCAACGCAACTGATTTCAATGCAACCAGGGCGCTGCATGCTCACCGGGTCAGTGACCTGTCCGATGTGTTCTGCGAGCCTTTGGCCATGACGTCCGCCTATACCTTCGCTTCAGCGAGAGAGGCTTGCGAGCGCTTCAGCGGGCAACAGCAGGGCAATGTATACAGCCGGTTCACCAACCCGACCGTTCAAGCGTTTGAAAGCCGTGTGGCAGCGTTGGAAAACGCTGAAAGCGCAGTGGCGTTCGCTTCCGGCATGGGCGCTTTCACCGCGCTTTGTCACGCCTTTCTCCAGCAAGGTGACAACATTGTCTGCAGCCGTGACGTGTTCGGCACTACCGTCAATGCCTTCAGCTACTACATGGCCCGGTTCGGGATCGAGGCCCGGTTCGTCGATTTGACAGACCTGGCGCAGTGGACTTCGGCAATCGACGGCAGGACCCGTCTGGTGGTGTTGGAGTCGCCCTCCAATCCGCTGCTGAAAATCGGTGATATCCGCGCCATAAGCTTGCTGGCACATGAAAAAGGCGCGTTGCTGGTGGTGGACAACACCTTGCTTACCCCGGTTTTTCAGCGGCCCCACACACTGGGAGCGGACCTGGTCATCCACTCCGCCGGCAAGTACATGGATGGCCAAGGGCGTGCCTTGGCGGGCGTCGTGACCGGTTCGCAAAGCCTCATTCAGGTGTTGCGGGGTGTTCTGCGTACCTTGGGCATTTCCTGCAGCCCGTTCAACGCCTGGCTGCTGCTCAAAAGCCTGGAAACCCTTGAAGTCAGGATGATGCGGGCGCAGGAGAGCGCCTTCGAGCTGGCCCGCTGGCTTGCCCATCAGGACCTGGTGACGGCGGTGCATTACACCGGCCTCGAGCACCACCCCCAGCACGCATTGGCATGCCGCCAGCAGGACGGCCATGGCGGGCTGTTGGCTTTCGAGATCGTCGGGGGCCAGGCCGCAGCCTGGCAATGGATTGACCAACTGCGTTGCGTGGCGCGCTGTACCAACATTGGCGACACCCGCAGCATGGTCACGCATCCAGCCACAACCACACATGGGCGGCTGGACGCACAGGCGCGGCATCAGGCGGGTATCACGGATGGTTTGATCAGGTTGTGCGTCGGCCTGGAGCGTGTGGACGATATCAAGGCCGACCTGCAACAGGCTTTCCACGCCGTGTCCTTGCAATCATCCATGACAGTGCCGGTCGGCTGTGCCCGGAACGCGGTGTTCAATGACTGAACTGCTCGCTTCAGGATTCGGCATTGGCGTGTTCGCCGTGGGGGTGCAGATCCTTGCACTGATCGCGGTGTATGGCACGGCCTGCGTTAAGGAAGTGCGCTTCTATGCCGTGGCTTTCGCGCTGGCGAGTTGCGTGATGACGGGCATGGCGATGCTCGACCCGTTGGCATTCACCCAATGGCATGTCGACGGCCTGGCAGTACTGGCGATGTGCGGCTGATGCCGGGCGCCGTCAATTTTCGATAACGGGTGCCGGTTCAACACCCGCTCATGACGTTCAGGGGTAACCAGATGTTCAAAGTAATGGCCATCAGCTTGGTGCTGGGCTGCGCCCTTCAGTTCGCAACGGCCCGGGCTGAGGTCGCCGCTGGCGACAGCGGCACCGTTGCCACGGTCAGCAAACGGCTGGTCTCTTTCTATAGTCAGCCACTGCCATCCGCTGGCAAGGCGATACCGATTCGGGTTCCGGCTGTGTTGTCGCTGCCGGCCAAAGCCGCGGGGCCGGTACCGGCCGTGATCATCCTGCATGGCTCGGCGGGGATGGATTCGCGCGGTCCGTTGCATGGCGGTGACCTGAATGCCCGCGGCATCGCAACGCTGGAGTTGGACATGTGGGGCGCGCGCAGGCTCACAGGCGGTGCACAAGGGCGGCCGCCACGTGTGCACGATACCCTGCCGGACCTGGCAGGCGCCCTGGCTTACCTGGCCAAGCAGCCTGGCGTCGACGGCCACCGCGTGGGGGTGCTCGGGTTTTCCTGGGGGGGCGTACAGGCCATGCTCGCCGCCTCTGCACCCATCAATGACGAGCTGGAGCAAGCCTCAGGCGTACGCCCCATCTCGATGGCCGCGTTCTACCCCGTGTGCTGGGGTTACAACCATGTGCCGGGTTATACCTTCAAGCACCTGGCCCCGGCGCGCTTGCTGGTGCTGGTAGGGGAAAACGACCAGTACGACGATGACCCGGGTGCCTGCCCGTCGCTTATTTCAACCCTGCCCAGCGAAGACCAGGCGCGGGCGCAGGTGCTGGTTTACCCCGGCGCAGAGCACGGTTTCAATGGGCTGGAGGCCGCCCAGGAGTATCAGGACCCGTTCCTGCATCGTGGCCAGGGCGGCGTGGGGCGTTCGGCACCTGACCCGGCAGCGCGCGACGCTTCGCGCCGGGCCGTGGTGGAGTTTTTCACCGAAAGCTTCGCCCCGACTGCGATAAGCGAGCGATAGCAGTCGAAATCTAGGCGCCCTCGTGGGCCAGAGCATGGCGAAACTGCAGTGGCGGTTGCGGCATTTCCTGACGCCATGCCAGGCGAAAGGCATGGCTGCTGCCGTAGCCGCAACGTTCGGCGATCTGTTCCACGTTCAGGTGGCTGCTGCGCAAAAGTTCACGGGCCAGGTCGATGCGTTGAGTGCGCAGGTAGCTCTGCAGCGTTTGACCGGTATTATCGCGGAACAGCCGCGCCAGGTGCCGGTAGCTGACATTGAACTGGCTGGCCAGTTGTTCAAAGCTGAAGTGGGTACCCAGGTGTGCATCGATGTAGTCCTGGGCCGCATGCACCAACGGGTGGATGTGGTTGCGCGCCAGGTCAGCCGCGCGCAGTTGCACATCTTCGCCAGCGCGGCGACGGTAGATGACCAGCTCCTGCGCCACCTGGTTGGCCACTACCTTGCCAAATTCCAGGCTGACGATGTGCAACGCCAGGTCGGTTCCGCTGGAAACGCCTGCCGAGGTGAACACGCCATCGTCCTCGACGAACAGGCGGTTCTCCAGCACCTTGGCTGCTGGGTAGCGCGACCGAAGCAAGTCGACATAACGATGGTGCGTGGTGCATTGCCGGCCATCCAGCAAGCCAGCTTCGCCCAGCAGGAACGCACCGGTGCATATGGAGCACAGCTTTATATCCGGCGTTTGCCTGACCACCTTCGCCAGCCACAGGGCGGTGGCGGTCAATATCGCTGTTTCGGCGGGTGTCGCAGAGAGCTTGTTGCCTACCACGAACAGCAAGTCCTGCGGTGCGAGCCGCTCAGGCAACTGGTGCAGGCCACTCAATGTCACGCCCTGGAAACTGCTGACTTGTTGTCTGGCGGCTATGCAACGTACGTTGACCGGTGCCAGCTGGAGTTCTTCGAGGCTCGCCATGATTTGTAACGGGCCGCCGAGATCAAGGATGTGGGTGCCCGGGAGCAGCAAGAACCAGATGGTACGCATTACAGTATTCCTTACATCGCCAAGCGCCTGACCTTGAACGGCACGTTACCAAGATGGCGCAAAAAGGCAATTTGCATGAATACCATGGCGGTCAGGCGCCTTCGCCTCCGGGCAGCAGCCTTCCGAGCAGCGGTGGGGTTGCCTCTGGGGTGGCCGGTTCGTCATCGAAGCCCGCGGGCACTTTGCCCCGCAGGTGCCAGGCAAAGGCGATGATTTCGGCAATGGTCAGGTACAGCGCCTCCGGTATCTGGTCCCCCAGCTCCAGGCGCGCCAGCAGGCGCACCAGCTCGGCATTTTCGTAGATCGGCACTTCGTGCTCGCGGGCCAATGCCAGGATGGCCTCGGCCAGCGCATCGTCGCCCTTGGCGGTGAGGGTAGGGGCTTGCTGCCCGTCGTAGAACAGGGCAATTGCCTGCCGTGCAGGTTGGTGCGTCATGCGTTCTCATCCACCCAGCGTTGTTCTACCCGCGTACGCGGGCCTTGTGGCGGGATACCAGGATGGCATTCCAGATCACCCACATCCAGGCCCCGCGCCAACAGGCGTTCGCGCAAGCTGCCGAGCTGGCTGTCGATCAGCCGGGCTGTCGCCTCGCGTTCCGCCCAAAGCTGGCCACCCAGGCGGCCTTGGCTCAGTTGTGCCTGGACCTGCACCGGGCCAAGGGGCGAGAGGTCGAAAGCCAGCTCGATACGCCACAGGGCTTGCAGTGGGTCGGCTGATTCCTGTTGGCGGTCGGCCTGCTGTTGTGGCGTTTCCTCGCGCTGCAGCTTGACCTGCAACGGGATGAACTCCTGGCCGTGACGGATCGGCACTTCGGTTTGCCAGGTGGTCTGCAGGTTGCCATTTTCCAGCGTACCGGTTTGTTGAAGGCTGCTCATGGCATGGCTTTGCAGGCGCGAAACCGCGGCGGCGGCCAGGCGCAGGAGTTGCTGCAGGTCGCCTTCGTCTTCCATGGCCTTGAGCAGGCGCGATGGCAGCGGGAATGCGCCCGGTTGCGGCTTGGGGCTGACCCGTTCGAGCATGCCCAGCGCACTGCGGGCCAGGGCCGGCATGGTGACGGCCAGGCTGGCGGGCGCCAGGTTGGGTGCTCCGGGTACGCTCGCCGGTGCGACGGCGATCAGCCGCAGCAAGTGCGCCTTCAGGTCGGTGGCGACGCTGGCCGGGAAGCCGCCCAGCAGTTTGGCTTCGAGAAAGGCACCGCTGTTGTTCAGGGCTTGAGCCACTGCCTTGGCATCACCCAGTTGCCGGGCTTCCGGCAGGCTGGCCAGCAGGCGTTCGGCGCTTGCTCGCAGTTCGCCATCGGCGCCCGGATCGCGCGCCACCTGTTGCAGGGCATTGAGCAACCCGGGCAGCGAAGCCTGGCGGTTTTGCTGGGTCAGCAGCTGCTGGGCAATGCTGAGCTGGTCCTGGCGGCCACTGAGCGGTACAAAGCGCAGAGACTGGTCGCCCTGCACCAGCGCGCTGAGCAGGCTGCCGACGGCCAGCGGTCGCGGGCTGTCCACGCTCAAGGTAGCGCCGGCCTGGGCACTGTTCAGCAGGCTGACCAGCGCCCGGTAGACGGCGGGCTGGCCGGGCGCCTGGGCCAGCGCCTGGTTAGTCAGGACCTTGCCCTGCAGCAGGGTGCCGACCGGCACCTTGCTGGTGTCCAATTGGGTGAGGGTGGCGACCTGGCTGGCGCTGGCCTGCTGCAGCATGATCGCCAGGCGGTTGCTTTCGGTCTGGCTGACGGTGACCTGGCTGCCCTGGGGCAAGGGCTGGCTGGCGCTGGCTTGCAGCTGGGTCTGGGTGCCGTTGGCCTGCATCAGCCGCAGCACCAGCTGGAAATCCTGGCCCACCTGGCGCAACGACATGACCTCGGCCTGTGCGGTTTCGCCGGGGGCCATCAAGCCGGGCTGCGGTTGCGTCAGGCGCAGCAGTTCGCCGGTCATGCCTGCCTTCAAGGCCTGGGGGCTGATCGCGGTTTGTGCGCCGAGACTATTGATTTCAGTCATGATTGTATACAACCTGTCGAACCCGCCCTCTTGGCAGCGCGGCGGCGCGTGTAATAATGCCGACCGTCCGTCGTTGCCAGTATAACGGCAGCGAGTGGGGCGACTTGAGATACAGGGCTTCAGTGCCGTGTCGCCTGCTTCGCGGGCATGCCCGCTCCCACAGG
>NZ_JBNRIJ010000002.1:220535-232428 GCF_053557675.1 Pseudomonas sp. XP1
CCTGCTGTTCGAGCATCTCGCTTTTGAGCTGCGGCCGGGCGACATGCTGCAGATCAGCGGCCCCAACGGTAGCGGCAAGACCAGCCTGTTGCGCCTGCTGGCCGGGCTCATGCAGCCGACGGCCGGGCAGATCCTGCTGGGCGGCAAGCCACTGGCCGAGCAGCGCCACGCCCTGGCCAGCATCCTGCTGTGGATCGGCCACGCCGCCGGCATCAAGGACCTGCTCACCGCCGAAGAGAACCTTACCTGGCTGTGCGCCCTGCACCAGCCGGCCAGCCGCGAAGCGATCTGGGCGGCACTGGCGGCCGTCGGCCTGCGTGGTTTCGAAGACGTGCCGTGCCATACCCTGTCTGCCGGCCAGCAGCGCCGCGTGGCCCTGGCCCGGCTGTATCTGGCCAGCCCGCCGCTGTGGATCCTCGACGAACCCTTCACCGCCCTCGACAAGCAGGGCGTGGCGCAGCTCGAGGCGCACCTGGCGGCCCACTGCGAGCAGGGCGGCACAGTAGTGCTGACCACCCACCACACACTGGAACGCAAGCCCTCCGGTTACCGTGAACTGAACCTGGGGCAATGGGCGGCATGAGCGTATTCATCCTGTTGTTGCGCCGAGAAGCGCGCCTGCTGTTCCGCCGCCCGGCCGAGCTGGCCAACCCGTTGGTATTCTTCGCCATCGTGGTTGCGCTGTTCCCGCTGGCAGTCGGCCCGGAAAGCCAATTGTTGCAAACCTTGTCGCCAGGCCTGGTCTGGGTGGCGGCGCTGCTGGCGGTGCTGTTGTCGCTGGACGGCCTGTTCCGCAGCGATTTCGAGGACGGCTCGCTGGAACAGTGGGTGCTGTCGCCGCACCCGTTGGCGCTGCTGGTGCTGGCCAAGGTGCTGGCACACTGGATCTTTTCCGGGCTGGCGCTGGTATTGTTGGCGCCGCTGCTGGCGCTGATGCTGGGGCTGCCTAGCCATTGCCTGCCGGTGCTGCTCGGCTCGCTGCTGCTGGGCACGCCGGTGCTGAGCCTGCTGGGCGCGGTGGGTGCGGCGCTGACAGTCGGTCTGAAACGCGGCGGTTTGCTGCTGGCATTGCTGATTCTGCCGTTGTATATCCCTGTATTGATCCTGGGCAGTGGTGCGTTGCAAGCGGCGTTGCAGAATATGCCGGCAACTGGCCACCTGCTCTGGCTCGCCAGCCTGACGGCGCTGGCCGTGACCCTGGCACCCTTTGCGATAGCGGCCGGCCTGAAGATCAGCGTCGGCGAATAACGAGTCCCGGGCTTTCAAGCCCGGCCAATACCCTGGATGTACCCTGATGAAAATAAGCTGGACGTGGTTCCACAAGCTGGGCTCCCCCAAATGGTTCTATGCCATCAGCGGCCGCATGCTGCCGTGGCTTGCCGGCGCTGCCGTGCTCCTGCTGCTGGTCGGCATCACCTGGGGCCTGGCCTTCGCCCCCCAGGACTACCAGCAAGGCAACAGCTTCCGCATCATTTACATCCACGTGCCGGCGGCGATGCTGGCGCAGTCCTGCTACGTGCTGCTGGCAGTAGCCGGGGTGGTGGGGCTGGTGTGGAAGATGAAACTGGCCGACGTCGCGTTGCAGTGCGCCGCTCCCATCGGTGCCTGGATGACCGCCGTGGCACTGGTCACCGGGGCCATCTGGGGCAAGCCTACCTGGGGAAGCTGGTGGGTCTGGGATGCCCGACTGACGTCCATGCTCATCCTGTTGTTCCTGTACTTCGGCATTATTGCGCTGGGCCAGGCAATCAGTAATCGTGACAGTGCAGCCAAGGCCTGTGCGGTACTGGCGATCGTCGGTGTGGTGAACATCCCGATCATCAAGTACTCGGTGGAGTGGTGGAACACCCTGCACCAGGGCGCCACTTTCACGCTCACCGAAAAGCCGGCGATGCCCGCAGAAATGTGGTTGCCGCTGCTGTGCACGGCGCTGGGCTTCTACTGCTTCTTTGGCGCGGTGCTGTTGCTGCGCATGCGCCTTGAAGTACTCAAGCGCGAAGCGCGCGCCAGTTGGGTCAAGGACGAAGTATTGAACAGCCTGGGGCGGAGGGCCGCACAATGAGTTTCGCCACCTTCGGTGACTTTCTCGCCATGGGCCACCATGGCCTGTACGTGTGGACGGCCTATGGCATCTGCCTGGCGGTGCTGGCGCTGAATGTCGCCGCGCCCGTGCTGGCCCGCCGTCGCTACCTGCAAGATGAGGCGCGCCGTTTGCGCCGGGAGAACAACCAGTGAATCCGCAGCGCAAGAAACGCCTGTTGCTCATCGTCGGCCTGCTGGTCGGCGTCGGGGTTGCCGTCGGCTTTGCCTTGAGCGCATTGCAGCAGAACATCAACCTGTTCTACACACCGACCCAGATCGCCAATGGCGAAGCGCCGCTGGACACCCGCATTCGCGCCGGCGGCATGGTCGAGAAGGGTTCGGTACAGCGCTCGTCAGATTCGCTGGACGTGCGCTTCGTGGTCACCGACTTCAACAAGTCGGTGCCGATCACCTACCGTGGCATCCTCCCCGACCTGTTCCGCGAAGGGCAGGGCATCGTCGCCCTCGGCAAGCTCAACGCCGATGGCGTGGTGGTGGCCGATGAAGTACTGGCCAAGCACGACGAGAAGTACATGCCGCCCGAGGTCACCAAGGCCCTGAAGGAAAGCGGCCAGGCCGCCACCGGCGGGGAGGCCAGGCCATGAACGCGGCGCTGGTGATCCCCGAACTCGGCCAACTGGCGATGATCCTGGCCATCTGCTTTGCCGCTGTGCAGGCCAGCGTACCGCTGCTGGGCGCCTGGCGTGGCGACAGCCTGTGGATGAGCCTGGCGCGGCCGGCGGCCTGGGGGCAGTTCGCCTTCCTGGCCTTTGCCTTCGCCTGCCTGACCCATGCCTTCATGACCGACAACTTCTCGGTCGCCTATGTGGCCAGCAATTCCAACAGCGCCTTGCCCTGGTACTACAAGTTCAGCGCCGTGTGGGGTGCGCACGAAGGTTCGCTGCTGCTGTGGGCACTGATCCTCGGCGGCTGGACCTTCGCCGTGTCGGTGTTCTCGCGGCAATTGCCGCAGGTGATGCTGGCCCGCGTGCTGGCGGTAATGGGCATGATCAGCGTGGGCTTCCTGAGCTTTCTGATCATCACCTCCAACCCGTTCCAGCGCCTGCTGCCGCAGGTGCCGACCGATGGCCGCGACCTCAACCCGCTATTGCAGGACTTTGGTCTGATCGTTCACCCGCCGATGCTGTACATGGGCTATGTCGGTTTCTCGGTGGCCTTCGCCTTCGCCATCGCCGCCTTGCTCGGTGGCCGCCTGGACGCCGCCTGGGCGCGCTGGTCGCGGCCATGGACCATCGTTGCCTGGGCCTTCCTCGGTGTCGGCATTACCCTGGGCTCGTGGTGGGCCTACTATGAGCTTGGCTGGGGGGGCTGGTGGTTCTGGGATCCGGTGGAAAACGCCTCGTTCATGCCCTGGCTGGTAGGTACGGCGCTGATCCACTCGCTGGCGGTGACCGAGAAGCGCGGGGTGTTCAAAAGCTGGACGGTGCTGCTGGCAATCGCCGCGTTCTCGCTGAGCCTGCTGGGTACCTTCCTGGTGCGCTCCGGTGTGCTGACCTCGGTGCACGCGTTTGCCGCCGACCCGTCGCGGGGCATTTTCATCCTGATCTTCCTGCTGTTCGTGGTCGGTGGATCGCTGACCCTGTTCGCCCTGCGCGCACCGGTGGTCAAGAGCCAGGTCGGCTTTGCCCTGTGGTCGCGCGAGACGCTGCTGCTGGCCAACAACCTGGTACTGGTAGTGGCGGCCTCGATGATTCTGCTCGGCACCCTTTACCCGCTGGTGCTCGATGCGTTGACCGGTGCCAAGCTGTCGGTCGGCCCTCCGTATTTCGATGCCTTGTTCCTGCCGCTGATGGCACTGCTGATGGTGGTGCTGGGCGTGGGCGTGGTGGTGCGCTGGAAAGACACCCCCGGCAAATGGCTGGCCAGCATGATGACCCCGGTGCTGCTCGGCAGCGCCATCCTCGCACCGGTGGCAGGCTTTATCGTCGACGACTTCGACTGGCCGACCCTGACCGCCTTCGCCCTGGCCGCCTGGGTAGTGCTTGGCGGGCTGCGCGACATACTCGACAAGACCCGCCATAAAGGCCTGCTCAAGGGCCTGCCCGGCCTGGGTCGCAGCTACTGGGGCATGCAGCTGGCGCACCTGGGCCTGGCGGTGTGCGCGCTGGGCGTGGTGCTGTCGAGCAACAACAGCGCCGAACGCGACCTGCGCATGGCGCCGGGCGAGAGCGTGGAACTGGGCGGTTACCACTTCCAGTTCCAGGGTGCCCGGCACTTCGAAGGGCCGAACTTCATCTCCGACAAGGGTACCGTGGTGGTTAGCCGCGATGGCCGTGAAGTGACCACCCTGCACCCGGAGAAACGCCTGTACACCGTGCAGCAGTCGATGATGACTGAAGCCGGCATCGACGCCGGTTTTACCCGCGACCTCTACGTCGCGCTTGGCGAGCCGCTGGAGAACGGTGCCTGGGCGGTACGCGTGCATATCAAGCCTTACGTCCGCTGGATCTGGCTGGGCGGTCTGCTGACCGGCCTGGGCGGGTTGCTGGCGGCCCTCGACCGGCGCTATCGCGTCAAGGTCAAGACCCGGGTGCGTGATGCCCTGGGCGTGTCTGGAGCAGCTGCATGAAGCGTTGGATCATGGTAGTCCCCCTGGCGGTATTCCTGCTGGTGGCGGTGTTCCTCTACAAAGGGCTGTTCCTCAAGCCCGACGAGCTGCCCTCGGCAATGATCGGCAAGCCGTTCCCGGCGTTTTCCCTGGCCTCGACCCAGGGCGACCGTACCCTGACCGAGGCCGACTTGCGGGGCCGCCCGGCACTGGTCAATGTGTGGGCCACCTGGTGCCCGTCGTGCAAGGTCGAGCACCCGTACCTGAACCAGCTGGCCCAGCAGGGCGTGGTGATCCACGGGGTCAACTACAAGGACGACAATGCGGCGGCCCTGAAGTGGCTGGCCGAGTTCCACAACCCTTATCAGCTGGACATTCGTGACGAGCAGGGCAGCCTGGGCCTGGACCTGGGCGTGTATGGCGCGCCGGAAACCTTCCTGATCGATGCCAGGGGCATCATCCGCTACAAGCATGTTGGCGTGGTCGATGCCACGGTCTGGCGTGAGCAGCTGGCGCCGCTGTACCAGGGCCTGGTCGACGAGGCCAAGCCATGAAGCGGGGGCTGGCAGCTGCCGTGCTGGGGCTCTTCATGGGGTTGAGCCTGGCAGGCGTGGCCAAGGCGGCCATCGACACTTACCAGTTCCGCGACGATGCCGAGCGTGAGCGCTACCAGCAGCTGACCAAGGAGCTGCGCTGCCCCAAGTGCCAGAACCAGGACATCGCCGACTCCAACGCGCCGATTGCCGCCGACCTGCGTCGGGAAATATTCCGCATGCTCGGCGAGGGCAAGAGCAATCAGCAGATCGTCGACTTCATGGTCGACCGCTATGGCGATTTCGTGCGCTACAAGCCGGCGCTCAGCGGGCGTACCTGGCTGCTGTGGTTCGGCCCGGGGATTTTGCTGGCCGGCGGTTTCGTGGTGCTGGCGCTGATCGTGCGCCGGCGCCGCGGTGCGGCCGTGCAGGGCGCCAATGAGTTGTCCGCCGAAGAACGCGAGCGTCTCGCCAAACTGCTGGAAAAAGAACAGACCCATGATTGAATTCTGGCTTAGCGCGGGCCTGCTGCTGCTCGCTGCCCTCAGCTTCCTGCTGATCCCGATCCTGCGTGGCCGTGGCCGCCAGCAGGAAGAAGACCGCACCGCCCTGAACGTGGCGCTGTACCAGGAGCGCGTCGCCGAACTGGCTGCCCAGCAGGCCGCCGGCGTGCTCGACGAGGCGCAGATGGCCAAGGGCCGTGACGAGGCCGCCCGTGAGCTGCTGGCTGATACCGAGGGTACCGAGACTCCGCGCCAAGGCTACCTGGGCAAGACCCTGCCGTTGTTGGCAGCGTTGCTGGTGCCGCTGCTGGCATTGGGGCTGTACCTGCATTTCGGCGCGGCCGACAAGGTGGAACTGACCCAGGAGTTTGCCGAGGCGCCCAAGTCGATGGAGGAAATGACTGCCCGCCTGGAACGGGTGGTGCAGGCCCAGCCGGATTCGGCCGAGGCCGTGTACTTCCTGGGCCGAGCCTACATGGCTGAGCAGCGCCCTGGCGATGCCGCGCGTACCTTCGAGCGCGCCGTGGCCTTGGCGGGTCGCCAGCCCGAATTGCTCGGGCAGTGGGCGCAGGCGCTGTACTTCGCCGCCGACAAGAAATGGAGCCCGCAGCTGCAGGCGCTGACTGACGAGGCGCTGAAAGCCGACCCCAATGAAGTGACCAGCCTGGGCCTGCGTGGTATCGCTGCCTTCGAGGGCGAGCGTTACCAGGAAGCCATCGATTACTGGAAGCGCCTGTTGGCGCAGTTGCCGGAAGGTGATGCCTCGCGTGCGGCGCTGCAGGGCGGTATCGACCGCGCCGCCGAGCGCCTGGGTGGTTCGCCGGGGCAGGCTGCGGAGCCCGTGGCGGCTCGCTTGAAGGTGCGGGTGGAACTGGCGGCGGCGTTGAAGGACAAGGTCAAGCCGGACGACACGGTGTTCATTTTCGCCCGCGCCAGCAATGGCCCACCCATGCCGTTGGCGGCCAAGCGGGTGACCGTGGCGCAGTTGCCGATCGAAGTGGAATTGTCCGATGCTGACGCCATGATGCCGCAGATGAAACTGTCGGACTTTGCCGAAGTCCAACTCGTTGCACGTGTATCACGCGCTGGCCAGCCAACTCATGGCGAGTGGATTGGCCAGGGCACGCCACTGCCCAGCGCCACCCAGGCCATCCAGCACCTGACCATCGACAGCCCCGACCCGTAAGAGAGCAATGCCATGCACAGCATCGTCCGCCTGACCCTGATCACCCTGGCCCTGGGTTTGTCTGCGTGTACGGTGCATGAGCCGTACGAGCAGCCCGAACCACCGATCGAACGCCTGCCGCCGCCGGGGCCGGCGGTCAAACCCTTGCCGGACAGGCAACCGGCCCCTGCGCCGAGCAAGCCGGCGGCCACGCCCAAACCGATGCCACGCACCTCGGCCAGCTTCGCGCCGCCACCTGGCGGGGCGAGCCATTGGGACCCGAAGTTGGGCGTGTATGTGCTGGAGAAAAAGCCCAATACCTTCTACCGCCAGCGCACCTACTACCGCTTCGACAACGGCTGGAGCTGGTCGCTGAGCCCGGATGGGCCGTGGCAGGAGACTGACAGCAGCGGTGTGCCGGGTGGTCTGGGGCGTGCGTTCGCCCAATAATTGCAACGTTGCCGTTGCCGTTGCCGTTGCCGTTGCCGTTGCCGTTGCCGTTGCCGTTGCTTTTGCTTTTAAGCGCGCGGTAGTCCAGGCGCCGCCGATTGCGACTTCAGGAGGCCGAGCGAAGGGGCTGCGGAGGGAGGTGACGGGCATGGATGCCCGTCAAGCGCTGAGGCCCCATGGATGGGGCCTGCAGCGCGTACTCCCGGGAGCAGGCCCGTAGCGAGGGAACCCCGGAGCGTAGCGTAGGGGCCGGATGATAGGAGCCAGCGTTTTTTGGTTACTTTTTGTCGCGTTTGACAAAAAGTGACCCGCCGTAAGGGCGGAAAGGTGAATAAGCGCCACCTTCGAAAATGAATGTTGACCTTGTTGTTGATGCCCACGCTTGAAAGCGAAGAGCGAGGAGCGAAGAGCGAAGAGCAGAAAAGTACTGGTCTTGATTCCGCGCATAGTCCATTTACGATGGCGACGCATACTCACCTTTTCGCCCTTACGGCGAGTCACTTTTTGCCAAACGCGGCAAAAAGTAACCAAAAAACGCTGCGCTCCCATCATCCGGCCCCTTGCGCTACGCTCCGGGGTTCCCTCGCGCCGGTCTTGCTCCCGGGAGGACGCGCTGCAGGCCCCATCCATGGGGCCTCAGCGCTTGACGGGCATCCATGCCCGTCACCTCCCTTCGCAAGACCTCTGCTCGGCCTCCTGAAGTCGCGAAGATCAAGATCAAGATCAAGATCAAGATCAAGATCAAGAGCAAGAGCAAGAGCAAGAGCAGAGCTAAGCAGAACAGTGCAGTTTCACCTCTTTATTTCGGTTGACTGTACTGGCCGGTGACTCCACATAATGTCGCTTCGAACTGACCCGGAGGTGGCATGCACAAGACAGTCCTGGTGCTGGTGGAAACCGTCGATGATTACCTGCCCATGCTTGAGCAGGCCGGTTATCGTTTGATCCGTGCCCCTTCGCCGCAACTGCGGGCCGAGGCCATCCAGCGCCATGCCCATGAAATCGATGCCGTGCTCACCCGCGGCCCGCTGGGCCTGACTGCCAGCGAAATCGACACGCTGTCCAACCTGCAGATCATCTGTGTGATCGGTGCTGGCTATGAGCAGGTGGACCTGGCCGCCGCCGCTGCGCGCGGCATCACCGTCACCAACGGCGCCGGGGCCAATGCAGAGGCGGTCGCCGACCACACCCTCGCCCTGCTGCTGGCGCTGTTGCGCGACATACCCCGCGCCGATGCCAGCACCCGCCGGGGTGAATGGAACCGGGTGATCAGCCCTTCGGTGAGCGGCAAGCGCCTGGGCATTCTCGGCCTTGGTGCGGTGGGCCTGGCCATCGCCAGGCGCGCCCATCTGGGCTTCGCCATGCCCGTCAGCTACCACAGCCGCACGCCGCGCCAGGATGTGCCGTACACCTGGTACGACAGCCCGCAGCACCTGGCCGATGCCGTCGACATCCTGGTTGTGGCAACCCCCGGCGGTGCCAATACTCGCCATCTGGTCGATGCGCAGGTGCTCGAGGCCCTGGGGGCCGAGGGCTACCTGGTGAATATCGCCCGTGCCAGCGTGGTCGACACCCAGGCCCTGGTGGCCGCGTTGCAGCATGGCCAACTGGCCGGTGCGGCACTGGACGTGTTCGACGACGAGCCGGCTGTACCCGATGCCCTCAAGGCCCTTGGCAACACCGTGCTCACCCCCCACGTGGCCGGCCAGTCGCCGGAGGCGGCGCGCGACACCGTGACCCTGGTGCTGCGCAATCTGCAGGCGTTCTTTGCCGGCGAAGCCGTGTTGACCCCGGTACGCCAGTAACCCTTTTCATACATCTGCCTGGCAGCGATCGGGCAACAAGGAGTGTGTGCATGCAACTTGAAATCTTCCAGGTCGATGCGTTTTCCGCCGAACCATTCGGGGGCAACCCGGCGGCAGTGATCCCGCTGCAAAGCTGGCTGCCGGACGATGTGCTGCAGCGCATCGCCGAAGAGAACAACCTGTCGGAAACCGCCTACTTCGTGCGCAACGGCGAAACCTTTGACCTGCGCTGGTTCACCCCGACCGTGGAAGTCGACCTGTGCGGCCATGCCACCTTGGCCTCGGCCTATGTGCTGTTCGAACAGCTGGGCGAGCAGGCGCAGGTACTGCGTTTCAACACCCGCAGTGGCGAGCTGCGCGTCAGCCGCAACGCCGACGGGCTGCTGGCCATGGACTTTCCGGCCAAGCAGCCGGTCGCCGTGGATATGCTGCCGGGCCTGTTGCAGGCGCTGGGCCTTGGCCAGGCACAGGCGCTGTACCGCAGTGACGACTACGTGGTGGTGATCGATGACGCCTTGCTGCTCGACACCCTGCAGCCGGACTTCGTTGCGCTATCGGCCTTCGATGTGCGCGGCATCGCCGTTACCGCGGCAGGGCGTGGCTTTGATTTCGTCACCCGCTGGTTCGGCCCGCGGGTCGGCGTGAACGAAGACCCGGTTACGGGCTCGGCGCACACCTCGCTGGCACCGATATGGGCCGAGCGTCTGGGAAGGAACGTGCTGAGCTGCGAGCAGGGAGGGGTGCGCAAAGGGCAGCTGCAGTGCGAAGTGCCGGGTAACGGCCGGGTGATCATCAGCGGGCGGGCGGCGTTGTACCTGCGCGGTACCGTGTACATCTGACCTTGGGCAACTGCCTTGTGCTGCCTGTACCGGCCCCATCGCCGGCAAGCCAGCTCCCACAGGTACTGCACTGGCCTGAGAGCGGCGCGGTCGTGGTGGGAGCCGGCTTGCCGGCGATGAGGCCGGTACAGGCATCTATACTTGCTGGCCCATCTTCCGCTCAAGGAGCCAGTCATGGCCCTGGAAAAACACGGCACCTGCCTGTGCGGCGCCACCCGCCTCAAGGTCACCGTCGACAACACCCAAATCAGCGCCTGCCACTGCAGCATGTGCCGCAAGTGGACCGGAGGCCCATTGCTGGTGGTGCATTGCAGCCAGCCACCAGTGATCGAAGGGCGCGCCCCCAGCGTCTTTGAATCTTCCGACTGGGCCCAGCGTGGATTCTGCGGCCAGTGCGGCACGCACCTGTACTACCGGCTGAAAGCCAATGACTTCCATGCCGTGCCGGTCGGCCTGCTCGACGGCGACCAGGAATGGGATTTCGACCTGCAGATTTTCGTCGAAGAGAAGCCCGCCTGGTATTGCTTCGCCAACCAGACCAAGGAACTGACCGGCCAGGAAGCCTTCGAGCAGCTCGGTTGACGGGCACGCGAACTTGCCAAACCGGTGCATTCCTGCGAAAAGGGCGGCTTTGTTTCCAGTGTTGGAGTATGCCCCGTGAGCCAAGAACTGCAGATCATCGACCTAGTGCAGGGAGATGGCAAAGCCGCCGTCAAAGGCGCCCTGATCACCACCCAGTACACCGGCTGGCTGGCCGACGGCAGCGAGTTCGATTCGTCCTGGTCGCGCGGCAAGCCGTTCCAGTGCGTGATCGGCACTGGTCGGGTAATCAAGGGGTGGGATCAAGGCCTGATGGGGATGCGCGTTGGCGGCAAGCGCAAACTGCTGGTACCGGCGCACCTGGGCTATGGCGAACGCAGCGTGGGGGCGATCCCGCCGAATTCGGATTTGACCTTCGAGATTGAATTGCTGGAAGTGCTGACGCGGGATGATTGAGTGGCCTCATTGCAACCTGATGTTCTTGGGCCCTGCACATTTCAGCAACACCCATCCTCTAATCTAAGCCTTGCCCAGGGAACGGCATCACCTCCAGGGAGGAACCAAACGGGTTCAGGGCACTCTCACCCACACTCGTTGCCAGGGACGGCATTCACTACAAGGATGCCCCGCGGTGCTGTTGGCGGGGCGATGTGGCGGGTCTACCCGATTCTTTCTGCCACATGGGCCCGTCTTGATGAAGTTGCCAACGTTCTTCCGCCGCCGTCGTCACTGGTTGCTGAGCCTGACGCTTACAGCCATAGCCGTACCGCTGGCGCTGGAAGCTGTCGAAAGCCGGGCGCAACCGGTGGATGGCACACAGACCCTGGTGTTCCTGCGTCACGCCGAGAAGCCGGGCGAGGGACTGGGGCAGTTGAACTGCCAGGGCCTCAACCGTGCGCTGGACCTGGCTACCGTGTTGCCCGAGCGCTTTGGCAAGGCCGACTACGTGTTCGCTGCGAACCCCTCGCGGCATGTCGAGGAAGGCAGCAAGGACGAAAGCTACAGCTACATTCGCCCATTGATGACCATCAGCCCCAGCGCCATTCGCCTGGGCCTGCCGGTAAACATCGATTACGGCGCCAACGACACCGACGCGCTGGCCGAAGAGTTGCTGCGTGACAAGTACCGTAACGCGACCGTGTACACCGCCTGGTCGCATGGCTACCTCCCCGACCTGATCAATGCCGTGGCTGGCAAGGCCCTCGGTGAAGAGCGGGTGATCACCGAGGACTGGAGCGGCGACGACTTCGACACCCTGTACGTCCTGACCCTGACCTGGCATGACGGCAAGGCCAGCCTGCTCAGCCGCAACGTGCGTCAGGGCCTGAATGATGGTGCGCATAGCTGCCCGACCTGATCCGCTGTTGATGGTTTGCCTGTACCGGCCTCTTCGCGGGGGTGGCCCCA
>NZ_JBNRIJ010000002.1:232604-238099 GCF_053557675.1 Pseudomonas sp. XP1
GGCATAGGTACGTACCTTGGAAGTACTCAAGCCCATGCGCACCAGCGATTCGGCTATGGTCACCGCCGCGCTCACGCCATCCACAACCGGCACGCCGGTGCGCTGGCGGATCTGCTCGTCCAAACCAGCCATGCCGCCGCAACCCAGGCAGATCACCTCGGCCTTGTCGTCACGCACGGCGCGTTCCGCCTGCTCGACAATCGCCTCCACGGCGCGCTGTGGGTCGGCTTCCAGCTCCAGCACCGCCAGCCCGCTGGCGCGTACCGATGCACAGCGGTCATACAGGCCGGAGAGCTTCAGGCGGTCCTCGATCAGGGGCACGGTGCGGTCCAGGGTGGTCACCACCGAGTAGGCATGGCCCAGGTACATCGCCGTGCTGGCGGCGGCATCGGTGATATCCACCACTGGCACGTTCAGCAGTTCCTGCAGGCCTTCGCGGCCATGTTCGCCGTAACCCGCCTGGATCACGGCGTCGTAAGGGCCTTCGTAGGCCAGCACCCGATCCATCACCGCAATGGCGGCCAGGTAACTTTCGAAGTTGCCTTCTACCGACTCGGCACCGAACCATGGGGTGAGGCCGATGATTTCGGTGCCGGGCGCGGCCACCGCACGGGCCTGTTCGGCAATGGCTTCGGTGATGGCTTCGGTGGTGTTGACGTTGGCGATCAGAATGCGCATGGGTAGCCCTCCCTGGTCAATGGCTGCTGTGGTCAACGGCGATGCATTCACCGCTGACGTCGTGGTAATGACATTTGCGTGGTGCGATCAGCAGGTACAGGGCGGCGGCGATACCGGCACCGATCAGCCAGGAGAACGGCGCGATGCCGTGGAAGTTGGGTACCAGGGCCAGGACGATGGCCAGCAGTGCAGCCGGTACGAAGGCGGCCACCGCGCGCAGGTTGATGCCCTTGGTGTAGTGGTAGGCGCCGGCCGGGTCTTCGCTGTACAGCTGCGGCACGTTGATGCAGCCTTTGCGCAGCAACCAGTAGTCGGACATGATCACCCCGTACAGCGGGCCGAGCAGGGCACCCAGGCCGGACAGGAAATACACGATCACCAGCGGGCTGTTGTACAGGTTCCAAGGCAGTATCAGCACCGCCAGGGTGGCGCTGATCAGCCCGGCGCGACGGAAGTTCAGGTGACGCGGTGCCAGGTTGCTGAGGACGAAGGCCGGGGCGACGAAGTTGGCCATGATGTTCACCGCCACGGTGACGATCAGGAAGGCCAGGCAGCCCAGTACCAGGAATGCTGTGCTGGGTATGGCGGCAACGATCTGGGTCGGGCTGTCGATGATCTGGCCGTTGATCTGGAACTGCGCGCCGCACAGCACCACGGTGATCATGGCGAACACCAGGATGTTTACCGGCAGGCCCCAGAAGTTGCCGACGCGGATGGTCTTGCGGCATGGAGAGGAGCGGGCGAAGTCACAGAAGTTCAGTACCAGGGTGCCGTAGATCGCCAGCCACAGTGCGCCGCCGGCAAAGATGTTGCGCCACATCTCGTAGCCGGTCAGCGGTTCGGCCACCGACCAGGCGATGCGGGCGTCGGCCTTGAAGTACATGAACACCGCCAGGGCGGCGACGGTCAGCAGGATCACCGGGCCGGCAAAGGCCTCGTAGCGGCGCACCATCTCCATGCCGTAGGCCAGGATCACCAGCTGTACCAGCCAGATCGACACGAAGCATACCCAGCCCAGGCTCGACAGGCCCAGGATGCTGTCATGGTCGTAGGCTGCCATTTGTGGCCATACGGCGGTGAGCAGCACGCGCAGCACCACCGAAGCCAGGTAGGTCTGGATGCCGAACCAGGCGATGGCGATGACCGCGCGGATGAGCGCCGGGATCTGTGCGCCGTGGATACCGAAGGCGATGCGGCTGATGACCGGGAACGGCACGCCGGTCTTCTGCCCCATGTAGCCGGACAGGTTCATGAAGAAGTACACCAGCGCCGCGCCGATGGCCAGCGACAGCAGGATCTGCCAGCCACCCAGGCCAAGGGCGAACAAGCCCATGGCGAACGAGTAGTTGGCGATGTTGTGCACATCGTTGGTCCACAGCGCGAAGATGCTGTAGCCGCCCCAGCGGCGGCCTTCTATGCGCGTCGGGGCAAGGTCGCGGTTATGCAGGCGCGGGCTCAAGGCAAGTTCCGGCTGGCTGCCGGCTAGAGGGGACGCGGGGTGGGTGCTGGCGACGGATAGTTCAGGGGCAAGGTCGAGGCTGGTACTCATTCCGGCGGGCTCCTGATGCACGTGGACTGCGATGAGCGGGCATGCGCACGGGCTCGCCAATCTCGTCGGTGCAGCGTTGGCATCTCAGGGTTTGGGGCGCGGCGGCCGATGTTTGGGCGGCGTCGCGGGTTCTTGTGTATTTATGTTTTGCTTGATTTGTATACAAAACACGAACACACAAAAGCGAGTTCCATGCCAAGCAAGTAGCAACTTTCAGTTGGCCATCATTTTGAATCTATCATTCTGAAATATAAGTTTATGAAATGAATGGAATATAAGTTGACCAAACGAACAGGTTTAAATTTTTCGAAGATGATTTAGTTGATCATTTGGTCAGAATAAGTTGTGGGAAGTGTGTAACGTATTGGGGCGTGATCTGGGAAAGTGCACACAAAAACGGCACTTAAGGTGACATTCCTGTGTACAAAATTTAGTCAGCTTTTTCCTGTGCTGGCCTCTTCGCGGGCGCGCCCGCTCCCACAGGGACCGCACAGCCTCAAGGCCTGTGGAGATCCTGTGGGAGCGGGCGTGCCCGCGAAGAGGCCAGAACAGGAAGAAATCAATCCATCGGCGGCAACCGCCGCTTCACCGGGCTTTTCTTGATGATGGCGGTGTTGGTCTCGGCCAGCACATTGATGCGGTCGAGCAGGGTATCCAGCTGCTCCATCGAGCGCACATGCAGCCGGGCAATGAAGCAGTCCTCGCCAGTTACCTTGTCGCACTCGGTGAACTCCGCAATGGCGACAATCTGCCGTTCCACCTCCTGCAACTGCCCGGGGAGCGGGCGGATGCGCACGATGGCCTGCAACTGGTAGCCAAAGGCACGCGGGTCGACCTCTACGGTGTAACCGCGCAACACGCCGCGCTCCTCCAGGCGGCGCAGGCGTTCGCTGACGCTGGGCGCCGAAAGCCCGCTGATCTGCGCCAGGGCCTTGAGCGAGCGGCGCGAGTCTTCCATGAGCGCGTTGATCAGCAGTTGGTCGATGGCATCGGTCATGGTTACCTCAATAAGGTTGTTCGATTGATTTGCCTTGATAGTAAAGGCAAACATTCCAATCTTCCTTCGTTATCCGCTGGAAGGCCGGCCAGCAACCTTTGCATACTGTTGCCATCTTCAACAGGAGGTATGAGATGGACAGTTCATTGCGTCGTGGCTCGCTGGAAATGATTGCTGCCATGCTGATTTCCGGGACCATCGGCTGGTTCGTGCTGGTGTCCGGCCAGCCGGTGCTCGAGGTGGTGTTCTGGCGCTGCGTGTTCGGTGCCGTGACCTTGCTGGCAATCTGCGCGGGGTTCGGTTTCCTGCGGCCGGGCGTGATCAGCCGCACGGCGTTCCTGCTGGCGATTGCCAGCGGTGTTGCCATCGTCGGCAACTGGGTGCTGCTGTTCGCCTCCTATTCGCGGGCGTCGATTGCCATCGGCACGGCGGTATATAACGTGCAGCCGTTCATGCTGGTGGGGCTGGCGGCGGTGTTCCTGGGCGAAAAGATTACCCTGGCCAAGGTCACCTGGCTGAGTGTGGCGTTCCTCGGCATGCTGGCCATCGTCAGTGCCCATGGCGCGGGGCAGGGTGGCGGCGAGGACTATTTGCTGGGCATCGCGCTGGCGCTGGGGGCGGCCTTCCTGTATGCCATCGCGGCGTTGATCATCAAGCGCCTGAGTGGCACGCCACCGCACCTGATCGCGCTGATCCAGGTGGCCACGGGTGTGCTGTTGCTGGCGCCGTGGGTCAAGCTTGGCGGCTTGCCGGGTGAAATGCCGGCGCTGGCCAGCCTGCTGACCTTGGGCATGGTGCACACCGGGTTGATGTATGTGTTGCTGTACAGCGCCATCCAGCGCTTGCCCACGGCGCTGACCGGGGCTCTGTCGTTCATCTACCCGATTGCGGCGATTCTAGTGGACTGGGTGGCGTTCGGGCACCGGCTGGCACCGTTGCAGTGGCTGGGGGTGGCGTTGATCCTGCTGGCGGCGGCGGGAATGCAGCAGGGGTGGTGGTTCAGGCCCAGGACGATAGCGGTCAAGGGCCATTGAGGCCGCTCTGCGGCCTATCGTCGGCAAGCCACCTCCCACCTCGACCGCATCGGGCTCAAGCCAAGCGCGGTACCTATAGGGGCCTGGCTTGCCTACAGGTACTGCAATGGACTCGAAGCTTGCGCAGGACCTGTGGGAGCTGGCTTGCCGGCGATAGGGCGCGAAGCGCCCTCAGGGGGTAGAATGCCGCTTTTGCCAGCTTGCGACCCATGATGACTTCGCCGATCCAGACTCTGGAGCAACACCTGCTCGCCGCCCTCGACCCTGCCCCGCAGGAAACCCGCCGCCTGTTCCACGGCCGCGGTCGCTGCTGGGCGGGCCTGGAGCAGGTTACCGTCGACTGGCTGCAGGGCGTGCTGTCGGTCGCCCTGTTCCGCGAGCCAGCGGAAGGCCAGCTGGCCGAACTAAAGGCCATGCTGCGTAATCTCGCCGAGCGCCCGCAGTGGACTGGCCAGGCCATCCTTCTCCAGCATCGCTACCTGCCCGACAGCCCGGGCCAGTGGCTGCTGGGCGAACCGTGCCAGCAGCGCGAGGTGGTCGAGGATGGGCTGACCTACCTGCTGGACCTGGGCGTGCGGCAGAACAATGGCCTGTTCCTCGACATGCGCTATGGTCGGCGTTGGGTTCGCGAGCAGGCGGCGGGCAAGCGTGTGCTGAACCTGTTCGCTTACACCTGCGGTTTCTCGGTGGCGGCGATTGCCGGTGGCGCCGAGCAGGTGGTGAACCTGGACATGGCCAAGTCGGCGTTGTCCCGGGGCCGTGACAACCACCGCCTCAATGGTCACGATGCGTCGCGGGTGGCGTACCTGGGGCACGAGCTGTTCAAGTCGTGGGGCAAGGTACGCAAGTACGGGCCTTATGACCTGATCATCATCGACCCGCCCACCTTCCAGCGTGGCAGCTTTGTGCTGACCCAGGATTACGCGAAGATCCTGCGGCGCTTGCCGGAGTTGTTGAGCGAGGGCGGGACGGTGCTGGCGTGCGTGAACGATCCGGGCATCGGGCCGGAGTTCCTGATCGAGGGGATGGCGGAGCATGCGCCGTCGCTGAATTTCGTCGAACGGCTGGAGAACCCACCGGAGTTTCCTGACGTGGACCCGGCGGGGGGCTTGAAGGCCCTGGTATTCCGCCAGGTCTGATGTCGCCTGTACCGGCCCTATCGCCGGCAAGCCAGCTCCCACAGGGACTCCACAGACCTCAAGACCTGTGCAGTACCTGTGGGAGCTGGCTTGCCGTC
>NZ_JBNRIJ010000002.1:238164-239343 GCF_053557675.1 Pseudomonas sp. XP1
CAATTACTGATTGTTGGTGTAGATCTGGTCGAACACCCCACCATCATTGAAGTGGGTCTTCTGCACGGTGCGCCAGTCACCGAAGGTCTTCTCCACCGACAGGAAGTCCACTTTCGGGAAGCGGTCGGTGTACTTGGCCAGTACCGTCGCATCACGCGGGCGCAGGTAGTTCTGTGCGGCAATTTCCTGGGCGGCAGGCGACCACAGGTACTTCAGGTATTCCTCGGCCGCAGCCTGGGTGCCTTTCTTCGCCACTACCTTGTCGACCACGCTGACCGGCGGCTCGGCTTCGGCCGACACGCTCGGGTAGACCACTTCGAACTGGTCGCGGCCGAACTCGCGGGCGATCATTTCGGCTTCGTTCTCGAAAGTTACCAGCACGTCGCCGATCTGGTTGGTCATGAAGGTGGTGGTGGCGGCACGGCCACCGGTGTCCAATACCGGCGCCTGCTTGAACAGCTTGCCGACAAAGTCCTTGGCCTTGTTTTCATCACCGCCTTGCTTGAGCACATAGCCCCAGGCCGACAGGTAGGTGTAGCGGCCGTTACCCGAGGTCTTGGGGTTGGGCACGATCACCTGCACGCCATCCTTGAGCAGGTCGGGCCAGTCTTTCAGCGCCTTGGGGTTACCCTTGCGCACGATGAACACAGTGGCCGATGTGAACGGCGCGCTGTTGTTCGGCAGGCGGCTGACCCAGTTGTCCGGCACCAGCTTGCCATTGTCGGCCAGGGCGTTGATGTCGGTGGCCATGTTCATGGTGATGACATCGGCCGGCAGGCCATCGATCACCGCTCGCGCCTGCTTGCTCGAGCCGCCGAAGGACATCTGCACGTTGACCTTTTCGTTGTGCTCGGCTTCCCAGTGCTTCTGGAAGGCCGGGTTGTAGTCCTTGTAGAAGTCGCGCATCACGTCGTAGGAAACGTTGAGCAGGGTGGGGGCGGCCTGGGCGAAATTGCCCAAGGCAAGGCCTGCGGCGAGCAGCGAGGCGGTGAAGAGTTTTTTCACGTTGCTTCCTTGTTATCGAGAAGGTGTTGGCAGTTTGCCTGCGACTATAGCGGGTGGGTTTGTAACGGCTAAAGAACTAAAACGACTTTGGTTATGCTGCTGACTGTACTGGCCCTATCGCCGGCAAGCCAGCTCCCACAGGTACTGCACAGGTCTTGGGCATTGTGCAGTACC
>NZ_JBNRIJ010000002.1:239462-244246 GCF_053557675.1 Pseudomonas sp. XP1
CGCCGCGCCATGCTCATGGCTCTTCTTGCTGCAGGTCGGGCAGTCGTGCTGCAACTGTTCCCCGCGCATGGCATTGGCCAGCTCGGCGGTAAAGATCCCGGTCGGTACGGCGATGATCGAATAACCGGTAATCATCACCAGCGAGGACAGCACCTGCCCAAGCGGGGTTTTCGGCACGATATCGCCAAAGCCTACCGTGGTCAGGGTAACGATGGCCCAGTAGATGCCCTTGGGAATGCTGGTAAAGCCATGCTCAGGCCCTTCGATCACATACATCAAGGTGCCGAACACCGTCACCAGGGTCGATACCGTCACCAGGAACACGATGATCTTCTGCTTGCTGCCGCGCAGCGCCTCCATCAGGTAATGGGCTTGCTTCAGATAGGGGCTGAGCTTGAGCACGCGGAAAATCCGCAGCATCCGGATCACCCGGATGATCAGCAGGTACTGGGCGTCGCTGTAGTACAGCGCGATGATCCCCGGCACGATCGCCAGCAGATCGACCAGGCCATAGAAGCTGAAGGCATAGCGCAAAGGCTTGGGCGAGCAGTACAGGCGGGTGAGGTACTCGGCCAGGAAAATCGCGGTAAAGCCCCACTCGATGCCGGCCAGCAGGCCGGCGTAGCCCTGGTGTACTTCGTCGATGCTGTCGAGGATGACGGTAACCAGGCTGGCCAGGATGATCAGCAGGAGGATCTTGTCGAAGCGTCTTCCAGCCACGGTATCGGTCTGGAAGACGATGATGTAGAGCTGCTCGCGCAGGCTCGCAGGATTGTTCATTGGCTCGTTCCACAAAAGCGATGGGCTGAGCCTAGGGGCTGCATTTCAGCTGTGCAAGCGGCTGGCGTCACGCTGCCGAGGCTGGGCCAGGTGGTTGCCCAGGTGCATCAGCCAGCAGGCGGCGACGAAGGGCGCGGTCAGGCCGGGCACCGGTAGCAGCTTGAACAGTGGTTGCAGCAGCAGGGCCAGGGCAATGGCCAGCAGTGTCACCCACGGCTTTTCACCCTGCCTGCTGAACGCCAGTGCCGCCAGCGCAGCGTTGAAACCATAAAGGCCCAGCCAGGCGGCTTGCGCCTGGTCGGTGAGCAGTGCCGCGCCGCCGCCGATGGCCGAACCGATCACTGCCCACATTGCGGCATAAGGGTTGGCGATGAACATGCCGATGATGATCAGCAGACCGGCCAGGGGCTGGTCGAGCAGGAAGATCTGGCCCACGCCACGCGCCAACGCGTAAAGCGGGTCGGCTTCGACGAAGCCGCTGGGCGAGGGGGTGGCTATCAGCAATACGGCCCAGCCAAGCAGCACGAAGGGGGCGGTGTAGGCGATCAGCAGCTTGCCACCGCGCTTGCGCCATTGGTGGGTGATGATGCTGGACAGGCCGCCAGCGGCGATGATCAATGGCGGCAGGATGGCCGACCAGGGCAGTACGACGCTGATCAGGATGCCGATCAGGACGCCGTTGTAGCTGTACAGCCCGGCTTGGCGGTCGGCACGGTCGTAGCCGCGTGCCTGGGCGGTGAGCAGGCCGGCCAGGGCGCCGAGCAGGGCACCACCGACCAGGCCGGGGGCGGTCAGCAGGATGGCCAGCAGGCAGCACAGGCCGCACAGGGGGTCACGCAGCAGCAGCACCTGGCTGAAGCCGTTGAGTAACGCCGTGGCCCAGTCGGGGCACGGGTTGACGAAATTTTTGGTGTACATCGGGGCAGTCAGTGAGGTTGATGGGGCGCGGTGGGCCTCTTTGGGCCTCGGGTTTTCCGCAGCTCTGGTGTTTCTGTGTACAAGGAGGGCTTTGCCCTCCAATCGCCGGCAAGCCAGCTCCCACAGGTATTGCACAGGCCTTGAGAGTTGTGCGATCCCTGTGGGAGCCGGCTTGCCGGCGATGCGGTCAGATCAAGGTCTCGATCCGCAGCGTGTTAGTCGACCCTGGCTTGCCGAAAGGCACACCGGCAGTGATCAGCAACGTGTCGCCACGGCTGGCCATGCCTTGTGCCTGGGCAATCTCCAGCGCAGTGGAAACCACCTCGTCCACCTGGCGCAGGCGGTCGTTTACCACCGAGTGCACGCCCCACGCCACGCTCAGGCGGCGCGCAGTGGTCAGGTTCGGGGTCAGGTTGAGGATCGGAGCCCGTGGCCGCTCGCGTGCCGCGCGCAGGGTCGAGGCGCCCGACTCGCTGTAGTTGACCAGCACCGCCACCGGCAGAATGCCGCTGATACGGCGGATGGCGCAGCTGATGGCGTCCGACACGGTGGCCTCGGCCTTCGGCCGGCCAACGTCGAGCTGGGCCTGGTAATCCGGGCCGTTCTCCACCTGGCGGATGATCTTGCTCATCATCTGCACGGCTTCCAGCGGGTACTCACCCGAGGCAGTCTCGGCCGACAGCATCACCGCATCGGCACCTTCGGCCACGGCGTTGGCCACGTCGGTGACTTCGGCGCGGGTCGGCGCTGGCGAGAAACGCATGGATTCGAGCATCTGCGTAGCCACCACCACCGGCTTGCCCAGTTGGCGGCAGGTGCCGATGATGCGTTTCTGAATCTGCGGCACGCTTTCGGCCGGTACTTCCACGCCCAGGTCGCCGCGGGCCACCATGATCGCATCCGCAAGCTGCGCGATGGCTTGCAGCTGTTGGACTGCCGATGGTTTTTCGATCTTCGCCATCAGGTAGGCACGGTCACCGATCAGCTGGCGTGCTTCGGTGATGTCTTCGGGGCGCTGCACGAACGAAAGGGCAACCCAGTCCACGCCCAGTTCAAGGCCGAAGGCCAGGTCGCGGCGGTCTTTCTCGGTGAGCGGGGAGAGGTCGAGCACCGCTTGCGGCACGTTGACACCCTTGCGATCGGACAGCTCGCCACCGGCCAGTACTTCGGTGTCGATGGCGTCGCTGTGCTTGGCGGTGACGCGCAGGCGCAGCTTGCCGTCGTCCAGCAGCAGGTCCATGCCCGGCTCGAGGGCGGCGATGATCTCGGGGTGCGGCAGGTTGACCCGGCGGCTGTCGCCCGGGGTGTTGTCCAGGTCCAGGCGCAGGGCCTGGCCGCGTTGCAGCTGCACCTTGCCTTCGGCAAAGCGGCCGACGCGCAGCTTCGGCCCCTGCAGGTCCATGAGGATACCCAGCGGGTAGTTCAGTTGCTGCTCGACTTCGCGGATCCACTGGTAGCGCAGGGCGTGATCGGCGTGCTCGCCGTGGCTGAAGTTGAGGCGGAAGATGTTCACCCCGGCTTCTACCAGTTGGCGGATGTCGTCGATGCCTTTGATCGCAGGGCCGAGGGTGGCGAGGATCTTTACTTTTTTATCAGGCGTCATGATTGGGCAGTCTCGAGGATCAGGATGGCGCGGAAGTCGTTGACGTTGGTGCGGGTCGGCTCGGTGACGATCAGCGCATCCAGGGCGGCGAAATAGCCGTAGCCGTTGTTGTTGTCCAGCTCGTCGCTGGCCGACAGGCCCAGGGCTTCAGCGCGGGCGTAGCTGGCCGGGGTCATGAAGGCGCCGGCGTTTTCTTCCGAGCCATCGATACCGTCGGTGTCACCGGCCAGGGCGTACACGCCCGGCAGGCCTTTCAGGCTTTCGGTGAGGCTGAGCAGAAACTCGGCGTTGCGCCCGCCGCGGCCATTGCCGCGCACGGTCACTGTGGTTTCGCCGCCGGACAGGATCACGCAGGGTGCCTTCAGCGGCTGGCCGTGCAGGACGATCTGCCGGGCGATACCGGCGTGCACCTTGGCCACTTCGCGTGATTCGCCTTCCAGGTCGCCGAGGATCAGCGGGCTGAACCCGGCCTGGCGGGCTTTGACCGCGGCGGCTTCGAGAGACTGCTGGGGCTTGGCGATCAGCTGGAAATGGCTGCGGGCCAGGGCCGGGTCATCGGCCTTGACGGTTTCCGAGGCTGGGTTGTTGAGCCAGTCGATGACGGCCTTGGGCGCTTCGATGTCGTAGCGCTTGAGGATGGCCAGGGCATCGGCCGAGGTGCTTGGGTCGGCCACGGTAGGGCCGGAGGCGATCACCGTGGCGAGGTCGCCCGGTACATCGGAAATGGCATAGGTGTACACCGTGGCCGGCCAGCAGGCCTTGGCCAGGCGGCCGCCCTTGATCGCCGAGAGGTGCTTGCGCACGCAGTTCATCTCGCCGATGGTGGCGCCGGATTTCAGCAGCGCCTTGTTGATCTGTTGCTTGTCGGCCAGGGTCAGGCCTTCGGCAGGCAGGGCCAGCAGCGCCGAGCCACCGCCGGACAACAGGAAGATGACGCGGTCGTCTTCAGTGAGGTTGCTGACCAGTTCCAGCACGCGCTTGGCCACGGCCAGGCCGGCGGCATCGGGGACCGGGTGGGCGGCTTCGACCACCTCGATTTTCTGGCAGTTGGCGCCGTGACCGTACCGTGTGACAACAAGCCCGGAGACTTCGCCCTGCCAGCTTTTCTCGACCACTTCGGCCATGGCGGCTGCGGCCTTGCCGGCACCGATGACGATGACCCGGCCGCTGCGGTCGGCGGGCAGGTAGGGTTCGAGGACTTGACGGGGGTGGGCGGCGGCGATGGCTGTGTCGAACAGCTCGCGGAGAAGTTTTTGCGGATCGACCGACATGGCAGGCTCCCAATTATTGTTGTTCTGCAAAATCAAAAACGCCCCTGGAACTGCCTCCGTGCAGGCCGAACCAGGGGCGGGTGTTGCTCGGTGCCACCTTTGAACCTGTGGTCGCAGGTTCAAAGGTGTTGAATTCATCGCCGGCAAGCCAGCTCCCACAGGTACAGCACAGGATTGAGGGATTGTGCGGTCCCTGTGGGAGCTGGCTTGCC
>NZ_JBNRIJ010000002.1:244357-248755 GCF_053557675.1 Pseudomonas sp. XP1
TGATCAGCGCCGAGTGGTCCCAGTTGCCGCCGCCCAGGGCCTGGCAGGTGTTGAACACTTGCTGGGCATTGGAGGTGTTGGGCAGGTTGATGCCCAGTTCCTTGGCACCCTGCAGGGCCAGGTTCAGGTCCTTCTGGTGCAGGTTGATGCGGAAGCCTGGGTCGAAGGTGCCCTTGATCATGCGCTCGGCGTGCACTTCGAGGATCTTCGACGAGGCGAAGCCGCCCATCAGTGCTTCACGTACCTTGGCCGGGTCGGCGCCGTTCTTTGCGGCGAACAGCAGGGCTTCGGCAACGGCCTGGATGTTCAGGGCAACGATGATCTGGTTGGCCACCTTGGCGGTCTGGCCGTCGCCATTGCCACCGACGCGGGTGATGTTCTTGCCCATGGCTTCGAACAGCGGCAGGGTGCGTTCGAAAGCTTTCGGGCAGCCGCCGACCATGATGCTCAGGGTCGCGGCCTTGGCACCGACTTCGCCGCCGGACACCGGGGCGTCCAGGTAGGCAGCGCCAGTGGCCTTGATCTTCTCGGCGAAGGCTTTGGTAGCGGTAGGGGAGATCGAGCTCATGTCGATCACGACCTTGTTCGGGCCCACGCCTTCGGCCACGCCGTTGTCACCGAACAGGACGCTTTCGACCTGCGGGGTGTCGGGGACCATGACGATGATGAACTCGGCTTCCTGGGCAACTTCCTTCGGGTTGGCCAGGGCCACGGCACCGGCGGCGATCAGGTCGGCCGGGGCAGCGTCGTGGTGAGTGGAAACGAAGATGCTGTGACCTGCTTTCTGCAGGTTCTGAGCCATGGGCTTGCCCATGATGCCGGTGCCGATGAAACCGATTTTAGCCATGAGAGATTACCTCGTTGTATTTGTTGAATCTCGATGGAGCAGACTGCCTGGGCACCCTGTGGGAGCGGGTTCACCCGCGAAGCAGGCACCGCGGTGGATGGCACCGGCTTCGCCGGTGTTCGCGGGTGAACCCGCTCCCACAGTGTCCTGCGTCCCGCAGAGGGCTGTGCTCAGCCTTTAGATTGCGTTATGGGTCTTCAGCCAGCCCAGGCCCGCTTCGGTGGTGGTCAGCGGCTTGTACTCCGCGCCCACCCAGCCCTGGTAGCCGATGCGGTCCAGGTGCTCGAACAGGAAGCGGTAGTTGATCTCGCCGGTGCCTGGCTCGTTGCGGCCGGGGTTGTCGGCCAGCTGGATGTGGTTGATCAGTTTCAGGTTGGCTTCCATGGTACGAGCCAGGTCACCTTCCATGATCTGCATGTGGTAGATGTCGTACTGCAGGAACAGGTTGTCGCTGCCAACCTCGGCCTGGATTTCCAGGGCCTGTTTGGTGGTGTTCAGGTAGAAGCCGGGGATGTCGCGGGTGTTGATCATTTCCATGACCAGACGGATCCCGGCGGCTTTCAGCTTGTCCGCGGCGTAGCGCAGGTTTTCCACGAAGGTCTTGCGCACGGTGGCGCAGTCCGGGCCTTGTGGGCGAATGCCGGCCAAGGCGTTGACCTGGGTGTTACCCAGCACCTTGGCGTATTCGATGGCCTTGTCGACACCGGCGCGGAATTCCTCGACACGGTCAGGGTGGCAGGTGATACCGCGCTCACCCTTGGCCCAATCGCCCGCCGGCAGGTTGAACAGCACCTGGGTCAGGCCGTTGGCGTCCAGCTGCTGCTTGATCTCGGCAGCGCTGAAGTCGTAAGGGAAGAGGTATTCGACGCCGCTGAAACCAGCATCGGCAGCAGCCTTGAAGCGGGCCAGGAAGTCCTGTTCGGTGAACAGCATGGACAGGTTGGCAGCGAAGCGAGGCATGTTGTGTCTCCTTGCGATGAAGGCCCCCGGCGCCCTCAGGTAGGGGCCGGCACGGGGGCGTCAGGCGATCAGTCCAGCAGCGAGATGGCGGTTGGCGCGTCGTTGCCGACCAGGGCCAGGTCTTCGAACTCGTTGACCGCGTTGATCTCGGTGCCCATGGAAATGTTGGTCACACGTTCGAGAATCACTTCGACCACCACCGGTACGCGGAACTCTTCGGCCATCTTCTGTGCCTTGAGCAGGGCAGGGGCGATCTCGGCCGGCTCGAACACACGAATGGCCTTGCAGCCCAGGCCTTCGACCACGGCGACATGGTCGACACCATACGTGGCGGCGTCGGTCGAGTTGATGTTCTCGAACGCCAGTTGAACACAGTAATCCATGTCGAAGCCACGTTGCGCCTGACGGATCAGGCCCAGGTAGGCGTTGTTCACCAGTACGTGCACGTATGGCAGGTTGAACTGTGCGCCCACCGCCAGCTCTTCGATCATGAACTGGAAGTCGTAGTCACCTGACAGCGCGACCACCTTGCGCTTCGGATCGGCCTTGACCACACCGAGGGCGGCAGGGATGGTCCAGCCCAGCGGGCCGGCCTGGCCGCAGTTGATCCAGTGGCGTGGCTTGTACACGTGCAGGAACTGCGCGCCGGCGATCTGCGACAGACCGATGGTGCTGACGTAGCAGGTGTCCTTGCCGAATACCTGGTTCATTTCTTCGTAGACGCGCTGCGGCTTGACCGGCACGTTGTCGAAGTGGGTCTTGCGCTGCAGGGTGGCCTTGCGCTCCTGGCAGTCTTGCAGCCAGGCCTTGCGGCATTTCAGCTTGCCGGCGGCTTTCCACTCGCGGGCCACTTCGAGGAACACGTCCAGTGCCTTGCCGGCGTCGGAAACGATACCCAGGTCCGGGGTGAACACGCGGCCGATCTGGGTCGGCTCGATGTCCACGTGCACGAACTTGCGGCCTTCGGTGTAGACGTCGACGGAACCGGTGTGGCGGTTGGCCCAGCGGTTACCGATACCGAACACCAGGTCGGATTTCAGCAGGGTGGCGTTGCCATAGCGGTGCGAAGTCTGCAGGCCGACCATGCCGACCATCTGTGCGTGGTCATCCGGGATGGTGCCCCAGCCCATCAGGGTCGGGATTACCGGTACACCGGTCAGTTCGGCGAACTCGACCAGTTTGTCGCTGGCGTCGGCGTTGATGATGCCGCCACCGGCTACCAGCAGCGGGCGCTCGGCGTCATTGAGCAGGGCCAGGGCTTTTTCGGCCTGTACGCGGGTGGCGGATGGCTTGTGTACTGGCAGCGGTTCGTAGGCGTCGATGTCGAATTCGATTTCCGCCATCTGCACGTCGAACGGCAGGTCGATCAGTACCGGGCCTGGGCGGCCGGTGCGCATTTCATAGAAGGCCTTCTGGAAGGCGTAAGGCACCTGGCCTGGTTCCAGGACGGTGGTGGCCCACTTGGTGACCGGCTTGACGATGTTGGTGATGTCGACAGCCTGGAAGTCTTCCTTGTGCAGGCGGGCACGTGGTGCCTGGCCGGTGATGCAGAGGATCGGGATGGAGTCGGCGGAGGCACTGTACAGGCCGGTGACCATGTCGGTGCCGGCTGGGCCGGAGGTGCCGATGCACACGCCGATGTTGCCTGGGTTGGCGCGGGTGTATCCCTCGGCCATGTGCGAGGCGCCTTCGACGTGGCGAGCGAGGACGTGATCGATGCCACCGACTTTCTTCAGGGCCGAGTACAACGGGTTGATGGCAGCCCCCGGGATGCCGAACGCGGTATCTACACCTTCACGGCGCATGACCAGAACGGCTGCATCGATTGCTCTCATTTTGCTCATGGTTTGTGCCTCATCGATTTTGTAATTGTATACAACTTGCTTTGTGCCAGAGTGTATTCACGGCTGGCCGCTCAGGTCAACGGGTTTTCGTCGGACAAGGTCGCTTTCGTTCAAGCGCCCGTGAAAACGGGCGTTTGCAATCTCGCATACGATCGTTTCAATTTATTGTATACAAAAATAGATTCAGTTGTGTTCTATTGGCTTACCGGTTTTTCACCTGCCCTCAGGGCTTCTACAACAAGAAGAGGACCTTTCCATGAACGCTTTGAACCTGAAAGTCGCGGTCAGCCTGGTAAATGCCGCGCTGGCGGCGGGCCGCAAGATCAACGCCGCGCCACTGACCGTGGCAGTGCTGGATGCCGGCGGCCACTTACTGGCGCTGCAGCGCGAGGATGGCGCCAGCCTGATCCGGCCGGAGGTGGCTACCGGCAAGGCCTGGGGGGCGATTGCCCTGGGCAAGGGGTCGCGTCTGCTGGCGCTGGACGCGCAGCAACGGCCGGCGTTTTTTGCTGCGCTGAACGGGTTGGGCGAGCGGCCGGTTGTGCCAGCGCCGGGTGGTGTGCTGGTGCGTGATCAGGACGGCAAGGTGCTGGGTGCGGTAGGGATTAGCGGCGATACGTCGGATATCGACGAGCAGTGCGCGATCAGTGCGATCGAGGAGATGGGGTTGAAGGCGGATGCGGGGGTAGCAGCCTGATTCTCTATTGCCTGTACCGGCCCTATCGCCGGGCAGCCCCCACCCCCAAA
>NZ_JBNRIJ010000002.1:248896-258524 GCF_053557675.1 Pseudomonas sp. XP1
CTCCGCCGCGGCGTCATAATCGCTGTCGGCCAGCTTGGCCTTGCCGGTCACCGCAGAGATCTGCCAGTCGAAATCGGCGTAGGTCTGGGTCGCAGCCCAGATGCTGAACATCAGGTGATGCGCATCCACATGGGCGATCTGCCCGCGGTCGATCCAGCGCTGGATGCACTCGATGTTATGCCGCGCCTGCTCGTTCAGCTGCGCTACCTGGTTCGGCGACAGGTGCGGGGCGCCGTGCATGATCTCGCTGGCGAACACCTTGGACGCATGCGGCAGGTCGCGGGAAATGCGGATCTTCGAACGGATGTACGCGCTCAGCACTTCCTTGGGGTCACCGTCGGCATTGAACGGGGTCGACGCCTGCATGATCGGCGCGATGATGCTTTCCAGGACCTCGCGGTAGAGGTTGTCCTTGGATTTGAAGTAGTAATACACGTTCGGCTTGGGCAGGCCGGCCTTGGCCGCGATATCGCTGGTCTTGGTGGCGGCGAAGCCCTTGTCGGCGAATTCCTCGCTGGCCGCGCGCAGGATCAGTTCCTTGTTGCGCTCGCGAATGGTGCTCATGGTCAGGGATCTTCCTCGTGTCTGGCCACCTCTAAGAGGGATCGGGCATGGTAGCACCGGGCTCGACGGGCGCTCAAGGCAGCGGCTTTGGGCTAGAATCCTCGACACTTATTCTTCTGGATGCAGGCAAACATGGCAGGAAGCAGTCTACTGGTACTGATCGACGACATCGCCACGGTACTCGATGACGTCTCGGTGATGACCAAGGTGGCGGCGAAAAAGACCGCAGGCGTGCTGGGCGATGACCTGGCACTCAATGCCCAGCAGGTCACCGGGGTGCGTGCCGAGCGCGAGCTGCCTGTGGTGTGGGCGGTGGCCAAAGGGTCGCTGGTGAACAAGGCCATCCTGGTGCCGGCGGCGCTGCTGATCAGTGCGTTCATCCCGTGGGCGGTGACGCCATTGTTGATGCTGGGCGGTGCATACCTGTGCTTCGAAGGCTTCGAGAAACTGGCTCACAAGTTCCTGCACAGCAAGGCCGAGGATGACGCCGAGCATGAAGCGCGCAAGGTGGCGGTGGCCGATGCCAACGTCGACCTGGTGGCGTTCGAGAAAGCCAAGATCAAGGGGGCGGTACGTACCGACTTCATCCTTTCGGCGGAAATCATCGCCATCACTCTGGGCATTGTTGCCGACTCGCCGTTGACCCAGCAGATCGTCGTGCTGTCGGGCATCGCGGTGGTCATGACCATCGGCGTGTACGGGCTGGTGGGCGGTATCGTCAAGCTCGATGACCTGGGGCTGTGGATGACCCAGAAGGCTTCACGCCTGGCCAGGGCGGTGGGGAGCGGTATTCTGCGGGCCGCGCCGTACATGATGAAGAGCCTGTCGGTGATCGGCACGGCGGCCATGTTCCTGGTCGGTGGCGGGATCCTGGTGCATGGCATCGAGCCTTTGCATCATGCCATCGAGGCATTCAGTGAAGGACGTGGTGGGGCGTTTACCGTGGCGCTGCTGAACGGCGGTGTCGGGGTTGTGGCCGGTGCCGTGGTGCTGGCCGTGGTGGGCATTGCGGGGAAATTGTGGCGGGCGGTTCGGCCGGCCAGTTGATGCTGCCTGGCCGGGGCTTCGCCCCGGTTCGCGGGTGAACCCGCTCCCACATGTATAACGTCTGCCATGAACCCGGTGCGGACCCTGTGGGAGCGGGTTTACCCGCGAATGGGCCGCAAGGCGGCCCCTTTACTCAGATCAGAAGTGAACCTTGACCAGGAAGCTCATGGTGTTCTGATCAGTGGTGAAGGCATCGCTGTCCTTGATGCCGTACTTGTTCTTCCAGTAGTCGTATTCCACACCCACATACAGCTGCTTCTCGCCCAGGTGCAGGGCCTTGCCCAGGTCATACTTGATCTGCGGGTTGAAGTGCAGGTTGGCCTGATAGGTGCCGCGGCGGTTCTCGTCGTTGTCCACCACCCAGTCCATGAAACCGTCGATCAGCACATCGGACGAACCGACCGGAATGGTGTACGACCATACCGGGGTGATCTGCCATACGTTGTCGCCAGCGCGGCTGCCGTCGGTGGTGCGGTTGTAGAAGTTCAACTGGAAGTAGTCGAAGCCAGGGATGTCCAGGTCGAAGCCCGGGCCGATCAGGTACGACTCGGTATCACCTTCGCCGAACTCGTAGGTCATCGCCAGCAGCACGTCCTTGACCGGGCCGAAGGCCAGCTTCTGGTCGAAGATCTTGCCGAACGACAGGCGCGGGCTGATTTCGCCGTAGTAGGTGTTCGGGCCATTGCCCTCATCTTTCTGGCCCTGGTAGAAGATCTTGTCGACAAAGATGAAGTTGTCGCCGTACTTCCAGCCATCAGCGTGCTCGAAGGTCACGGTTTGCTGGATCGACGGGTTGACCTTGAAGTTCTTGCCCCACAGGTAGGTCAGGCTGTTGTTCTGCCACTGCAGCAGGTCGCCGCCGAAGGTGGTGCCACAGGCCAGCAGGCCGCCGGCGAGGATCAGGCTGTTGATGGTACGCATTGCGAGTGTCGCTCCCTTGATTGATCTATTGTCAGCGCTCGTTGTTGGCGCTTTTTTTGTCTTGCGAGTCAGCTTTTTTCGATAGGCCACAGCTGTTTGGCAAGGGTTGAGCCAACTTTCCTGGGCTGGCAAAACCTTCCTGCTCGACTTCGTTCTGAACGGATGAAAAGGGTCTTTCAGGCTGGCAACACGTTGGCCAACCGCCCGTATTCATTGACTGAGCGGTCAGTAAACGCAGGCAGAATCCCTTCTGCCCTGATCGAGGGGGCGCGCAGATTACTGGCTTGCGCGCCTTGCCTCAAGTGCTCCGTCCTGGAGCAGGGTGGATCAAACTTGTGCGTTCGGTCAGTTTTCTAGAAGTGCACCTTGATCAGGGCACTGGTGACGCTCTGGTTGCTGTCGATGTTGCCTTGGCTGTCGATGCCGTACTTGTCCTTCCAGTAGCTGTACTCGATGCCCACGTACAGCTGCTTGGCGCCCAGGTTCAGGGCTTTGCCCAGGTCGTACTTGACCTGTGGGTTGAACTGCAGGTTGGCATGGTAGGTACCGCGGCGGGTCTGGTCGTTGTCGACCACCCAGTCCATGTAACCGTCGATCAGAATGTCGGATTTGCCCACCGGAATGGTGTACGAGAAGGCTGGGGTGATCTGCCAGACATTGTCACCGGGGCGGCTACCTTCGGTGTTGCGCAGGTAGAAGTTGAGGGTGAAGTAGTTGAAGCCGGGTATGTCCAGGTCGAAGCCGGGGCCGATCAGGTAGGCCTCGTTGTCGCCCTCGCCACGCTCGTAGGTCATGGCCAGCAGTACATCCTTGATCGGGCCGAACGCCAGCTTCTGGTCGAAGATCTTGCCGAACGACAGGCGCGGGCTGAACTCACCGTAGTAGGTGGTCACGCCTTTGCCCGGGTCGGGCTTGCCGTTGTAGAAGATCTTGTCGACGAACATGAAGGTATCGCCGTACTTCCATTTGTTGGCGTGCTCGAAGGTCACTGTCTGCTGGATGCGTGGGTTGACCTTGAAATCCTTGCCGTACAGGTAGGTCAGGCTTTCGCCATGCCACTGCAGCCATTCGCCAGCGTGGGCGGGGACGGTGGCCAGCAGGCTGCTGCCCAGCAAGAGGGACGAGGTGATGCGTTTCATGTTGTGGTTCCCGGACTTATTGTTTTTGTTTGGTTTTTTTGGCGCGCAGGCGCCCCGGACGGCCCATTCCGGCGGGCCGACGGTGTAGCGTTTACGGCGAATTCGAGGTGGGGCGGCAGTGCGCCGCCCCCCTGTGCTCAATGCTGGTGACAGGCGTCGTTGTGCACCGCACGGTCGGCACCACCCAGGATGTTGAACAGCACGTTCAACACCAGGGCACTGACCGTGGCCATGGCGATACCACTGTGGGTGATGGGTTCCATCCACTGGGGCATCTGGGCGAAGAACTCCGGACGTACCACGGGGATCAACCCGAAGCCGACGCTCACCGCGACCAGCAACTGGTTGCGACGGTCGCCGATGTCCGCCTCCTGGAGAATCTTGATCCCGGTGGCGGTGACCATGCCGAACATGGCGATGGACGCGCCGCCCAGTACTGCAGGCGGGATCGAGGCAATCAGGAAGGCCGCCTTGGGCAGCAGGCTGAGCAGGATCAGCAGGGCACCGGCCACGATGGTGACATAGCGGCAGCGCACCCCGGTCATCTGCACCAGGCCGATGTTCTGGGCGAACGAGGAGTGGGTAAAGGTGTTGAAGAAGCCGGCGATGAACGACGCGCCAGCATCGCACAGCAAGCCGCGGCGCAGCATCCCCGGGGTAACTTCACGATCGGTCACCTTGCCCAGGGCCAGGAACATGCCCGTGGACTCGACGAAGATGATCACCACCACCAGGCACATCGACAGGATCGGCGCCAGGCTGAAGGTCGGCATGCCGAAGTGCAGTGGGGTCACCACTTGCAGCCACGGTGCGTCGTTCAGGCCCGACAGGTCGACCATGCCGATGGAGCCGGCCAGGATGTAGCCCAGGCCCATTCCCACCAGCACCGACACGTTGACCCAGAAACCGCGCATGAAACGGTTGATCAGCAGGATTACTGCCAGCACCAGGCCGGCCACCAGCAGGTAGATCGGCGAACCGAAGGTCCCTGCTTCCTGACCGCCACCGGCCCAGTTGACTGCCACCGGGAACAGCGACAGGCCAATCGAGGTGATCACCGTGCCGGTGACCAGTGGCGGGAAGAAGCGTACGACCTTGGACATGAACGGCGCGATCAGCATGCCGAAGAAGCCGGCGGCGATGGTGGCACCGAAGATCCCCTGCAGGCCTACGCCGGGCATGCCGGCCATGGCCACCATGCTGCCGACGGCAGCGAAACTGGCACCCATCATCACCGGCATGCGAATGCCCACCGGGCCGATACCGAAGGACTGGATGATGGTGGCGACGCCAGCGACCAGCAGGTCGGCGTTGATCAGAAAAGCGACTTCTTCACGGGACAGCCCGGCGGCCTGGCCGATGATCAATGGCACGGCGATGGCGCCGCCGTACATCAGCAGAACGTGTTGCAGGCCAACCAGGATCAGTTGGAACAGGGGCAAGGGCTCGCGCGGCGGCGCAACAGGGATGTACGCCTTGCGTGACTCGGACATGCAGCACCTCGAGTTTTGTTTTTATTCTCGGATCCAAGCGCCGGCCTCAGGCGGCAGGCTTCCGGTTAAGAAAGCCTGAGGTTCCCGCTTGAGGCTGAACGCTCGATGCTTGCTTGTTGCGTATGTCTTGAAACAGAGGCCGGGAGTGCCGGCCTCTTCGCGGGTGAACCCGCTCCTACAGGGGCGGTGTTATCCCGACAATTGTGTTTCAGTTGACCGGGGCGCCTTTGGCGATCCAGTCACCGACCAGCTTGCGCTCTTCGGTGGTCATCTGGGTGATGTTGCCCAGCGGCATGATCTGGCTGGCGACCGCTTGCGCCTGGATGCGCGCGGCCTGGGCCTGGATCTGCTGCGGGGTGTCGAACATCACGCCGGCAGGGGCGGCGCTGAACAGTGGGCTGGTCGGCTTGGACGAGTGGCACACGGTGCAGCGTTCCTGGATGACATTGTGGATCTTGTCGAAGCTCTCGCCGCCAGCCTGCGCCGTGGCCTGGGCAGGGGCTTCTGCCGGTGCGGCAGGCGCTGCGGCAGCCTTGGCGGCCTCCTCGGCGCGTTGCTCGGCAGCGGTCTTGCCACCTACAGCGGTCGCAGGCAGTGGCTGGTACTCGACCTTCGCCGCGGCTTGCTCAGGGCTGACGGCCATCGGTTTCGGACCGGTGACGTAGGCCAGGCAGATCATCGCCAGGGCGCCGACCGGCAGGGTCCAGGCGTACTTGTTGCTGTCGTGGCGGGTGTTGAAGTAGTGGCGGATCAGGACCGCGGCTACTGCGATACCGGCCAGGATCAGCCAGTTGTACTGGCTACCGTAGGTGCTCGGGAAGTGGTTGCTGATCATGATGAACAGCACCGGCAAGGTGAAGTAGTTGTTGTGGCGCGAGCGCAGCAGGCCCTTGGCCGGCAGTACCGGGTCCGGGGTCTGGTTGTTCTCGATCGCAGCCACCAGCTGGCGCTGGGCCGGCATGATGATGCGGAACACGTTGCCGACCATGATGGTGCCGATGATCGCGCCGGTGTGCAGGTATGCACCACGGCCGCTGAACACCAGGCTGAAGCCCCAGCACGCGGCGATGATCAGCACGAACAGTACGGCACCGAGCAGCGCTGGTTTCTTGCCCAGGGGCGAATCGCACAGGAAGTCGTAGATGAACCAGCCGGCGATCAGCGAGCCGATACCGATGGCCACGCCTTCGGCACCGCTGAGGGTGCTGCCAGGGGCCAGCAGGTACAGGGCCGGGTTCCAGTAGAACACCACGCACAGCAGGGCGATACCGGACATCCAGGTGAAATAGGCTTCCCATTTGAACCAGTGCAGGTTCTCGGGCATTTTCGGGGGGGCGAGCTTGTATTTCTCCAGGTGGTAGATACCACCGCCGTGAATTGCCCAGAGATCACCCGACAACCCATCGCGCGGGTTGCTTCGGTTCAGGTGGTTCTCCAGCCAGACGAAGTAGAACGATGCACCGATCCAGGCGACACCGGTGATCATGTGAACCCAGCGAATGCTCAGGTTCAGCCATTCGTGAAGGTGTGCTTCCACAGTATGTACCTCTTGCCGGTCACCCGCTCGGGCAAAGCCCTTGAATGACCGACCTTTTCTTATTGGTGGGGATTGAGGACCAGCATCTGTTCCTCGGTGAAGTAATGCTCGTCGCAGTTGTTGCCGGAACCACTGCGATCAACCACCAGGAAGTCATCCCGCTTTTCGATCGTCAGCACCGGGTGGTGCCAGACGCCGCGATGGTAATTAACGCCCTGCCTGCCATTACTGCGGAAGGCTCGGACCAAGCCTGATACAGGTGCATCGCCAACTGGCGCGACCACGATCAGAAAGGGGTTGCCGAGCAGCGGAATGAAAGCCTGGCTGCCCAGCGGATGGCGTTCCAGCATGCGCACGGTCAGCGGCATGTCCAGCGCGTCGGCGCGGAAGATGCTGATGATCGCCTTGTCTTCAGGCTCGGCGGTTTCGACCGTGGCGAGCTTGTGGAAGCGCATGGTCGAGCCGTTATTGATCATGAAGTGGTCGCTGCCGTCGGTTTCGATCACGTCTCCGAAGGGGGCGAAGGCTTCTTTGGTCAGGGGCTCGATCATCAGGGTGCGCATGCGGATATCTCTTCTATGTTCGTTGTTCTGGATAAGGCTCAAGCGTTGCGGCGGCTTTACAGCTGCAGCAGGCGGAACAGGGCGATCAGGTTGATCTGCGCCAGGGCTTCCTTGAATTCGGCATCGGCATCGTTGTGAATGCGTTTTTCGAAGGAGGCGAGGATCTGGTGCCGGTTGCTGCCTTTTACCGCCATGATGAACGGGAACTGGAACTTGGCCTTGTAGGCGTCGTTCAGCTCGGTGAAACGGGCGAACTCTTCGGCGGTGCACTGGTGAATACCGGCGCCGGCCTGCTCGTTGGTGCTCGATTCGGTCAGCTCGCCCTGGATGGCGGCCTTGCCGGCCAGGTCCGGGTGAGCGTTGATCAGCGCCAGCTGGTCGGCGTGGTTGGCGCTGAGCAGGATGTCGCTCATGCGCTGGTGCAGCGCCTCGATCTCGTCCAGCTCGCCCAGTTGGCCCAGGTCATAGGCTTTTTCGGCTACCCACGGCGAGTGCTCGTAGATGTCGGCGAATGCCTCGACGAAGGCGTCACGGCTCAGGGCGGATGGCTTGAGGGTTTTGAAGGCTGTCATCAGGCGTTCTCTTTCTTGTACGGGTGGGTGGCGTGCCAGTGGCGGGCGATGTCCACGCGACGGGCGAACCAGACCTGGTCATGGCTTTTTGCGTAATCGACGAAGCGCTTCAGTGCGGCCAGGCGTGCCGGACGGCCGACCAGGCGGCAATGCAGGCCGATGGACAGCATCTTCGGGGCCTCGGCGCCTTCGGCGTACAGCACATCGAATGCGTCCTTCAGGTACTGGAAGAACTGCTCGCCGCAGTTGAAGCCCTGTACCTGGGTAAAGCGCATGTCGTTGGTGTCGAGGGTGTAGGGGATCACCAGGTGCGGCTTGCCGGTAGGGTTGTTCGGCTCCCAGTAGGGCAGGTCGTCGTCATAGGTGTCGCTGTCGTACAGGAAGCCACCTTCTTCCATCACCAGGCGGCGGGTGTTCGGGCCGGTGCGGCCGGTGTACCAGCCCAGCGGGCGCTCGCCGGTGATTTCGGTGAGGATGCGGATCGCTTCGAGCATGTGCTCGCGCTCCTGGGCCTCGTCCATGTACTGGTAGTCGATCCAGCGGTAGCCGTGGCTGCAGATTTCATGGCCGGCCTCGGCCATGGCGCGGATCACGTCGGGGTGGCGCTGGGCGGCCATGGCCACGGCGAAGATGGTCAGCGGCACGCCACTGTCCTTGAACAGTTTCAGCAGGCGCCACACGCCGGCACGGCTGCCGTACTCGTACAGCGATTCCATGCTCATGTTGCGCACGCCCTGCAATGGCTGGGCGGCGACCATTTCCGAGAGGAAAGCTTCGGACTCCTTGTCACCGTGCAGGATGTTGCGTTCGCCACCTTCCTCGTAGTTGAGGACGAAAGACAGCGCGATGCGAGCGTTGCCCGGCCATTGCGGGTGAGGAGGGTTGTTGCCGTAACCGATCAGGTCGCGAGGGTAGTCAGCGCTCACTGCAGTCTTCCTTCTTGTGCGTTAGTGCGGGTGGTGGGCGGGCCGCGTCGGTATGTCGCACCACCGGATGGGCTGATTGTATACAACTTCTGAAATCTTTTGTAAGCCTGTTTTTCCGCATTTCTTCCCTTTTGTCGCCTCGAAGCGACCTGGAAAAACAGTGCAAGAAACCTGCCTGATTGGTCAGCTAATGACGTTGGCGTCTGTGTCGCGCCTGTATTTGCGACCGATGGGTCGTTAATGGGCACGAAACGGCGGGTGCGACGCATGGGCTCAAAAAATTGTGTACAATTTTGCGATGGAATGTCTTAATGGCGTCATTCCCGCACATCGCAGGCCCTTTGGCGTGATGATGGCCGTGTATTTTTTGCCCACAGATTGAACAAGAGGCGACAAGCAATGGGACGTTTGACCACACACGTACTGGATGCCGCGCATGGCTGCCCGGGCAGCTCGATCAAGGTCGAGCTGTACCGTGTTGAAGGCCAGCAGCTGGAGCTGGTGAACACTGCCCTGACCAACAGCGATGGCCGCGTCGACGCGCCGCTGCTGCAGGGTGACGACTACCGTACCGGCGTCTACCAGCTGCAGTTCAGCGCTGGCGACTACTACCGCGCTCGCGGTGTACAGCTGCCAGCCCAGGCGTTCCTGGATGTTGTCGTGCTGCGCTTTGGCATCGACGAGCAGCAGGAGCACTACCACGTGCCGCTGCTGATCTCGCCGTACAGCTATTCGACCTATCGTGGAAGCTAGTTGGTCGCTAGAAGAATCTTCGTAGGTCCTTTGGCCCGCTCTCACACTGGCGGGCTTTTTTTCGTCTGCTGTTTTTGTATCGCCTGCACCGGCCTCTTCGCGGGGGTGGCCCC
>NZ_JBNRIJ010000002.1:258704-264221 GCF_053557675.1 Pseudomonas sp. XP1
ACGAACTTGGCAATGAAGATCGCGCACAGCACCCACAGGCTGGCCGAGATTTCCTTGTACTTGCCGGTACCCGCCTTCAACGCGACGTAGCTGATGAAGCCCAACGCAATACCATCGGCGACCGAGAAGGTCAGCGGCATCATGATGACCGTGACGATTGCCGGAATGCTGTCGGTAGCTTCGTCCCAGTGGATATGCGCCATGCTGCCCATCATCAGCATCGCCACGTAGATCAGTGCGCCGGCAGTGGCATAGGCGGGAATCATCCCGGCCAGCGGCGCGAAGAACATTGCGGCAATGAACAGCAGGCCGACCACCACGGCGGTCAGGCCAGTGCGGCCACCCGCTGCGACACCTGCAGCACTCTCCACATAGCTGGTCACCGGCGGCACACCGACCACTGCGCCGAACACGCTCGAAGCACTATCTGCCTTCAGCGCTTTGGACAGGTTCTCGATGCGCCCGTCCGGCGCCACCAGGTTGGCACGCTGCGCCACGCCCATCAGCGTGCCGGCGGTGTCGAACATATGCACGAACAGAAACGCCAGCACCACGCTGATCATGCTGACGTTGAACACGCCAGCCACATCCATCGCCATCCAGGTCGGTGCCAGGCTCGGCGGCATCGACATCACCCCGCCGAACTTGACCAGGCCCAGCCCCCAACCCGCCAGGGTGACACCAATGATGCTGATCAGGATCGCCCCAAACACCCGCTTGTAGCTGAGGATGGCAATCAGCAGGAAGCACACGGCTGCCAGCAGTGGCCCTGGCTCATGCAGCGAACCCAGCTTGATCAGGGTAGCGGGGCTGTCGACGATGATGCCTGCCGTCTTCAGGCCGATCAGCCCGAGAAACAATCCGACGCCGGCCCCCATGGCATGGCGCAGGCTGACCGGGATGCTGTTGAGCAACCATTCGCGCACTTTCGACAAGGTCAGGAACATGAACAGCACGCCCGAGACGAACACCGCCCCCAGTGCCGTTTCCCAGTTGTAGCCCATGGTGCCGACCACGGTGTAGGTGAAGAAGGCGTTAAGCCCCATGCCTGGTGCCAGGCCTACCGGCCAGTTGGCGTACAGCCCCATCAGCAGGCAGCCCAGCGCGGCGGCGATGCAGGTGGCGACGAAAGCGGCACCGTGGTCGATGCCGGCGTCGGCCATGATGTTGGGGTTGACGAAGATGATGTAGGCCATGGTGATGAAGGTGGTCACCCCGGCGATCATTTCGGTTCTGACGGTGCTGCCGTGTTGCTTGAGTTTGAAAATCCGCTCCAGCCAGCTCGTTTCGAGCGGTGGGGCAAGATCCAGCGTAGGGGCTTCGGATTTGCGGCTTTCCACAGCGAGTACTCCTCAAGTCTTTCTTGTTGTTATGGAGCCAGGGGCCTGCGCAATGCACTTGGCGGCTCCGCGAGGGAAGGCAGACGTCTGACCGGTTTGTTGACTTGCGGGTCAAGAAGTTGCTCGGTGGATTATCCTTTTGTGTACAAAGAATGCAAATAATGTTTTATCTTTTGTGTGCGCAATGCGTCGTACAACGGCTATATAGGTAAAAGGCCACCTGCAGAAACGGCTCAGCCTGTGTACAATGGCGCCATACTTTCCTTCGTGCCTCGAGAGCCCATGAACGAACAGCTGCAACCTCTGAAGAAACCTGCGCGTACCGGCAAGGCCGGCCGCAGTGGTACCCAGGACGACATCGTCTACGCGCATATTTTCGAGGCGATCCTCGAGCAGCGTCTGGCACCGGGCACCAAGTTGAGCGAGGAAGCGCTGGGCGAGATCTTCGGCGTCAGCCGCACCATCATCCGCCGCGCCTTGTCGCGTCTGGCCCACGAAAGCGTGGTGCTGTTGCGGCCGAACCGCGGCGCGGTGGTTGCCAGCCCTACGGTGGAAGAGGCCCGCCAGGTGTTCTTCTCCCGGCGCATGGTCGAAAGGGCCATTACCGAACTGGCCGTGCAGCACGCTACCCTCGAGCAGCTCAACGAGCTGCGGCAGATGGTGCGTGAGGAGCGCGACAGCTTTTCCCGTGGTGACCGCGGTGCCGGCATTCGTCTTTCCGGCGAATTCCACCTCAAGCTGGCCGAGGCCGCGGGTAATGCGCCGCTGGTCAGCTTCCAGCGCAGCCTGGTGTCACAGACTTCGCTGATCATTGCCCAGTACGAAAGCGGCAACCGTTCGCATTGCTCGTATGACGAACACATGCAGCTGATCGATGCCATCGAGGCGCGCGATGCCGAGCAGGCGGTGAGCCTGATGATGCACCACATGGACCACATCGACAGCAAGCTGAACCTGGACGAGGAGAGTGCCTCGGACGATCTGCATGCGGTGTTCTCGCATCTGCTGAAAAAGCCCAAGGTTTCTGCCAAGGGTTGATCGTTTGCTGAAGTGAAATTAGTGCGCCGTTGTGGGAGCGGGTTCACCCGCGAACACCGGCGCAGCCGGTGCCATACACCGTGTCGCCTTGTTCGCGGGTAAACCCGCTCCCACAAGCAGTACGGCCATCTCTCGCAGTTGACCAAACGTCTGCTAAATTCTTGTGAGCAAACCTTCATCAAGCAGTTGGGCTTGCGCATTGGTTGCGTTCAACTTCTTGAGGAATGGACTCATGAGCATGTCCCTCGGTAAACGCATGGGTGCCGAGCTGGTCGGCACCTTCTGGCTGGTGCTTGGCGGCTGTGGCAGTGCGGTACTCGCCGCCAGTTCCCCCATCGGCATCGGTGTACTTGGCGTCGCCTTCGCCTTCGGCCTTACCGTGCTGACCATGGCCTTTGCCATCGGTCATATCTCCGGCTGTCACCTCAACCCCGCCGTGTCGTTCGGGCTGGTGGTGGGCGGGCGCTTCCCGGCCAAAGAGCTGTTGCCCTACGTGATCGCTCAGGTGATCGGCGCCACCCTGGCGGCAGGTGTGATCTACCTCATCGCCAGCGGCAAGGCAGGTTTCGAGCTGTCTGCGGGATTGGCTTCGAACGGCTACGCCGACCACTCGCCCGGCGGCTACACGCTCGGGGCGGGCTTTGCCAGTGAGGTGGTGATGACGGCGATGTTCCTGGTGGTGATCATGGGTGCCACCGATGCCCGGGCGCCTGCGGGTTTTGCACCGATCGCCATCGGCCTGGCCCTGACCCTGATCCACCTGATCTCGATCCCGGTGACCAATACCTCGGTCAACCCCGCGCGTAGCACGGGGCCGGCCTTGTTCGTCGGTGGCTGGGCCCTGCAACAGCTTTGGCTGTTCTGGGTGGCGCCGCTGATCGGTGCTGCGATCGGCGGCGCACTGTACCGGGGCCTGGCAAAAGAACCTTAGCGCTGGTGCACGCAACGCCCGGCGGCGTAGGTTTCACGTACAGTGCGGTCGTCGCCGAGGGTGGTTAGCACGAACAGGGTTTCCTCGATGCTGTTGGACTGTTGGATGCGGTAGTCCAGCAGTGGCGTGGCCTTGTAGTCCAGTACCACAAAGTCGGCATCGTTGCCCGGGCGCAGGCTGCCGATGCGGTCGTCCAGGCGCAGCGCGCGGGCGCCGCCAAGGGTGGCCAGGTACAGTGACTTGTAGGGGTGCAGGCGCGCGCCCTGCAGCTGCATCACCTTGTACGCTTCGTTCAGGGTGTTGAGCAGCGAGAAGCTGGTGCCGGCGCCAACGTCGGTGCCCAAGCCTACATTGACCTTGAAACGCTCGGCCTGGGGCAGGTTGAACAGGCCGCTGCCCAGAAACAGGTTGGAGGTGGGGCAGAAGGCCACGGCCGAGCCGGTTTCGGCCAGGCGCTGGCATTCGTCATCGCACAGGTGCACGCCATGGGCGAATACCGAGCGTTCGCCCAGCAGCTCGAAGTGGTCGTATACGTCGAGATAACCCTTCTGCTCGGGGAACAGCGACTTGACCCAATCGATCTCCTTGAGGTTTTCCGACAGGTGCGTGTGCATGTACACGCCCGGGTGCTCCTTCAGCAATTGGCCGGCCAGCGCCAGCTGTTCAGGCGTACTGGTCGGGGCGAAGCGCGGGGTGACTGCATAGTGCAGGCGGCCCTTGCTGTGCCAGCGCTCGATCAGTGCCTTGCTTTCGGCATAGCCGGACTCGGCGGTGTCGGTCAGGTAGTCCGGAGCGTTGCGGTCCATCATCACCTTGCCGGCAATCAGGCGCAGGTCCAGGCGCTCGGCTTCCTCGAACAAAGCATTGACCGATTCCGGGTGCACGCTGCCGAACACCAGGGCGGTGGTGGTGCCGTTGCGCAGCAGTTCCTTGAGGAAAATCTTCGCCACCTGGTCGGCGTGGCCCTTGTCGGCGAACTGCTTTTCGCAAGGGAAGGTGTAGGTGTTCAGCCAGTCCAGCAGCTGTTCGCCGTAGGAGCCGATCATGCCGGTCTGCGGGAAGTGGATATGGGTGTCGATGAACCCCGGGGTGATCAGCGCGTCCTGGTAGTGCTCGACCGGGATATCGGCATCCAGGGTCGGCAGCAGTTCGGCGGCGTGGCCAACGGCGCGGATACGGCCATCGTCGACCACCAGCAGGCCGTCCTCGAAGTATTCATGGGAAGCCTCCAGGCCCACCTCGGCCGGGTCGGCGATGCTGTGCAGGATAGCGGCACGGTAGGCTTTGCGGGTAACGGTCATAACACACTCGTCAAATGGCTTGGCTGCGCCGGGAAGGCGGCAGCAACTGGGCAATGGGGCCGGCATTGGCGGCAGCATCGTGCTGGCCGAAGCAGGCGTTGTAGGTGGCGATGATTTCACCGGCGATGGACACGGCGATCTCGATGGGCAGCTTGCCCTTGACCTCGGCCAGGCCCATCGGGCAGCGCATGCGCGCCATCACGGCATCGTCGTAGCCGCGTTCGCGCAGGCGGTGCTCGAACTTGACCCGTTTGGTCTTCGAGCCGATCAGGCCGAACCAGGTGAAGTCGTTGCGCTTGAGAATGGCGGCGGTCAGTTCCAGGTCGAGCTGGTGGTTGTGAGTCATGACGATGCAATAGCAGCCTGGCGGCAGCTCTGCTACCTCGTCGACCGGCTCCTCGCTGACCACCTTGGTCACCCCGTCGGGGATCAGGGCAGGGAATTCCTGCTCGCGCGAATCGATCCAGCGCACCCGGCAGGGCAGCGCGGCGAGCAAGGGTACCAGAGCCCGGCCGACATGGCCCGCGCCGAACACCGCGATCTGCGCCTGCACCGCGGCCATGGGTTCGAACAGCAGCACAGTGACGCCGCCGCAGCACTGGCCAAGGCTGGCACCGAGGCTGAAGCGCTCCAGGTGCGGGGTGGTGCGGTGCTCTTCGAGCATCTGCCGGGCGATGTGCAGGGCTTTGTATTCCAGGTGGCCGCCGCCGATGGTGTCGAACAGGCCGCTGGCGCTGACGACCATTTTCGAGCCGGCATTGCGCGGGGTCGAGCCGCGCTCCTCGATGATGGTGACCAGCACGCAGGCTTCGCCACGGGACTGGTGGTCGGCGAGGGCGTTGATCCATTGGTGCATGATGCAGATCCTCATTTCAGGTGGCCTGTACTGGCCCTATCGCCGGGGAGA
>NZ_JBNRIJ010000002.1:264331-273860 GCF_053557675.1 Pseudomonas sp. XP1
CCGAACAGGCGCCCACCCAACCTCAGTGAGTGACGGTTTCCAGCTCCGGCTCGGCAGGTTGCGCTGCAGCCACCGCCTTGCGCATCTGCTCGCACCCCCACAACACCCGCTCCGGCGTCGCCGGCGCATCCACCTGTGGCTGCACGCGGTAATCGGCGATGCTGGCCACGGCGTCCTTGATCGCGCACCAGGCGGCGATGCCGAGCATGAACGGCGGCTCGCCCACGGCCTTGGAGTGGAACACGGTGTCTTCCGGGTTCTTGCGGTTCTCCACCAGCTTCACCCGCAAATCCAGCGGCATGTCGGCCACTGCAGGGATCTTGTAGCTGGCCGGGCCGCTGGTCATCAGCTTGCCCTTGGCGTTCCACACCAGTTCTTCGGTGGTCAGCCAGCCCATGCCCTGAATGAAGCCGCCTTCCACCTGGCCAATGTCGATGGCCGGGTTCAGCGAGTCACCCACATCGTGCAGGATGTCGGCGCGCAGCATCTTGTATTCGCCGGTCAGGGTGTCGACCACCACCTCCACGCAGGCGGCGCCGAAGGCGAAGTAGTAGAACGGCCGGCCACGTGCCTGGCTGCGGTCGTAGTAGATTTTCGGCGTGCGGTAGAAGCCGGTGCTGGACAGCGAAACCTGGGCGAAGTAGGCCTGCTGCACCAGTTGCTCGAAGCTGACGATCTGGTCACGCACGCGTACATGGCCGTTGCGGAACTCGACGTCTTCTTCGGTCACCTGGTAGTGCCGCGCGGCGAACTCGGTCAGGCGCTTCTTGAGGATTTCGGCAGCGTTCTGCGCCGCCTTGCCGTTCAGGTCGGCACCACTGGAGGCAGCGGTCGGCGAGGTGTTGGGCACCTTGTCGGTATTGGTGGCGGTGATCTGGATGCGGCTGAAGTCGACCTGGAAGATCTGAGCCACCACCTGTGCCACCTTGGTGTTCAGGCCTTGGCCCATCTCGGTGCCACCGTGGTTCAGGTGAATGCTGCCGTCGGTGTAGATATGGATCAGCGCACCGGCCTGGTTGAGGAAGGTGGCGGTGAACGAAATACCGAACTTGACCGGGGTCAGCGCCAGGCCCTTCTTCAGGACCGGGCTGTTGGCGTTGAAGCGGCGGATAGACTCGCGGCGCTCGGCGTAGTCACTGCTGGCTTCCAGTTCGGCGGTCATCTCTTCGAGCATGTTGTGCTCGACGGTCTGGTAGTAGTGGGTGACGTTGCGCTCGGTCTTGCCGTAGTAGTTGGCCTTGCGCACCGCCAGCGGGTCACGGCCCAGGTGGCGGGCGATGTGGTCCATCACCTGCTCGATGGCGACCATCCCCTGCGGGCCGCCGAAGCCGCGGTAAGCAGTGTTGGAGGCGGTGTTGGTCTTGCAGCGGTGGCCGTGCACGGTGGCATCGCCCAGGTAGTAGGCGTTGTCGGAGTGGAACATGGCGCGATCGACGATCGAACCGGACAGGTCGGGCGAGTAGCCGCAGTTGCCGGCCAGGTCGAAGTTGATGCCGTGCAGGCGCCCGTCGTCGTCGAAGCCCACGTCATACTCGACGTAGAACGGGTGGCGTTTGCCGGTCATGGTCATGTCTTCGACCCGTGGCAGGCGCATCTTGGTCGGCTGGCCGGTCAGGCGCGCCACCACGGCGCACAGGCACGCCGGGCTGGCGGCCTGGGTTTCCTTGCCACCAAAACCGCCACCCATGCGGCGCATGTCCAGCACCACCTTGTTCATTGGCACGTCGAGTACTTCGGCGACCAGCTTTTGCACTTCGGTGGGGTTTTGCGTGGAGCAGTAGACGATCATGCCGCCGTCTTCGGTGGGCATCACCGAGGAAATCTGTGTTTCCAGGTAGAAGTGTTCCTGGCCACCGATGTGCAGGGTGCCCTGGATGCGGTGCGGTGCACTGGCCAGGGCAGCAGCGGAATCGCCACGCTGGTGGGTGTGGCTGTCGAGCACGAAATGCTTCTTGCGCAATGCTTCGACCACATCCAGCACCGGCTCCAGGTCTTCATACTCGACGATGGCGGCCATGGCCGCACGGCGTGCGGTGTCAAGGTCGCGGGCGGCCACAGCGAGCACCGGCTGGCCGAAGAACTCGACCTTGTCGATGGCCAGCAGCGGGTCGCCGGCCACCACCGGGCCGATGTCCTTGAGGCCGGGGATGTCTTCGTGGGTGATGGCGATGCGCACGCCCTCGAAGGCATAGCACGGCGTGGTGTCGATGCGCAGGATGCGCGCGTGGGCGCGGTCGGCGGTGCGTGCATAGACGTGCAACTGGTTGGGGAATTCCAGGCGGTCGTCGATATATACCGCCTCGCCGGACACATGCTTGTCGGCGCTGTCATGCTTGACGCTGCGGCCGACCCCGGTGGTCAGGTCCTGGCTGAACAGTTCGGCCATCTCGGCCTGGCTCTTGGCTACGTGATGGTTAGACATAAGCGGTCACCCGGGTTTCGATGTACGGCGTTTGCTGTTCGATGAAGTACTTGCGCAGCAGGTTCTGCGCGGTCAGCAAGCGGTATTCCTTGCTGGCGCGGAAGTCGCTGAGCGGGGTGAAATCTTCCGCCAGGGCCTGGCACGCACGCTCGATGGCGGCCTGGTTCCACGGCTTGCCACGTAGCGCCGCTTCGCAGGCACGGGCCCGTTTGGGGATCGCCGCCATGCCGCCGAAGGCGATGCGCACACCGCTGACCACGCCGTCTTCGATGCTCAGGTTGAAGGCGCCGCACACGGCGGAAATGTCATCGTCCAGGCGCTTGGACACTTTATAGGCGCGGAATGCCCAGTCGGTGGTGGCGCGCGGCACGATGATCTTCTCGATGAACTCGCTGTCCTGGCGGGCAGTGATGCGGTAGTCGATGAAGTAGTCCTCCAGTGGCATCACCCGCTGGCGCTCGCCCTGGCGCAGGACGATCTGTGCATCCAGGGCAATCAGCAAGGGTGGCGAGTCGCCGATTGGCGAAGCGTTGCCGATATTGCCGCCCAGGGTGCCCTGGTTGCGGATCTGCAGCGAAGCGAACCGGTGCAGCAGGGCGCCGAAGTCCGGGTATTCCTCGTTCAGCGCGCCGTAGCAGTCGGTGAGCGGGGTGGCGGCGCCGATTTCCAGGTGGCTGGCGGTCTTCTCGATGCGCTTGAGCTCGGCCACATGGCCGACGTAGATCATCACCGGCAAGGTCTTGTGGAACTGGGTGACTTCCAGGGCCAGGTCGGTACCGCCGGCCAGCAGCCGCGCCTCGGGGTGCGAGCTGTACAGGTCGGCCAGGTCGGCGACGGTCAGCGGCACCAGGCAGCGTTTGTCGCCGCTGTTCAGCTCGCCAGTCTGGGTTGGCGCGATGGCCTTGAGGCGGCTGATTGTCTGCGCTTGCTGGACATCGAACTGGTCGCGGCAGGGTTGGCGGCAACTCTGCTCGGCAGCATCGAGGATCGGCCGGTAGCCGGTGCAGCGGCACAGGTTGCCGGCCAGGGCCTCCTGGGCCTGGTGCAGGTCGGGGCCGCTGCTGTTCTTCTGCAGGGCGAACAGCGACATGACGAAGCCGGGGGTGCAGAAGCCGCACTGCGAGCCATGGCAATCGGCCATGGCCTGTTGCACGCTGTGCAGCTGGCCCTGGTGCTTGAGACCCTCGACGCTGATCAGTTGCTTGCCGTGCAGCGACGAAACGAAGGTCAGGCACGAGTTCAGGCTGCGGTAGCGCAGGCTGTCGTTGCCCTGGTCGTCCTGGGTCAGTTCGCCGACCACCACGGTGCAGGCGCCGCAGTCACCACTGGCGCAGCCCTCCTTGGTGCCAGGTTTGCCCAGGTGCTCGCGCAGGTACTGCAGCACCGTCATGTTTGGGTCCAGGGCATGCTCACTACGCAGCTCCTGGTTGACGAGAAACTGGATCACGGGGATGGCCTCGCAATGGTTTTATTGTTGTTGGGCGGACTCTAAGCAAGAGCTGTCCAGCTGGTCAATATTTTTCTGACTCAAAGGTCAAGAAATTGCTCATGTCCAGGCCCGGCCGCACACATTGCCCATATCCCAAGCATAGATCGCGCCGGGCATCGGGTTGCCTTGCAGCTCAAATAAACCGCCAGGCCCCTCTGCGCGATTACCGGCCAATTACGCTACAATCGGTTCCTTGTGCCCAGTTCAATGATTTTGAAGGAAAACCATGACGTTCAAGGCCCCGGACAGCCTCTCCGAGCAGATTGCCGATTACCTGGCCGAACGCATCATCCGTGGCGAGCTGGCGCCAGGCGAGCGTATCCAGGAGCAGAAGGTCACCCAGGCACTCAACGTCAGCCGCGGCTCGGTGCGCGAGGCACTGCTGATCCTTGAACGTCGCCACCTGGTGGCGATCCTGCCGCGCCGGGGTGCCCACGTGACCGAGCTCGACGAGCGCAGCGTGCGCAGCCTGTGCGCACTGATGGGCGAGTTCTACATCCTGCTGGGTAACGCGGTTGCGCAAAAATGGCGCACCGATGCCGACCTGCGCCCGTTCCTGGAGATCCAGCAGCGCCTGCAGCGGGCCCATGACCAGCTGGACATCAAGACCTTCGTCGCCGACAGCTTCGCGGTCATGCGGGCGGCCTATCCGTTCGCCGACAACCCGTTCCTGCAGGAAACCGTGGAAAACCTGCAGCCGGCGATGAGCCGTGCGTACTACCTGTCGCTGGACCAGCGCCAGGCCAACATGATCGATTACCTGGACCTGTTCGCCCGCCTGCTCGACGCCGTGATCGCCCGTGACCTGCCGCGCATTCGCGAGGTACTCACCGCCTATGGCCAGCGCAGTTGCGAACTGGTGCTGGCGGCGTTGGCCCGAGGCTGACCAATGCGCCTGAAGTGCATTCGCCTGGCCGGGTTCAAGTCGTTTGTCGACCCGACCACGGTCAACTTCCCCAGCAACATGGCGGCCGTGGTCGGCCCGAACGGCTGTGGCAAGTCCAACATCATCGACGCCGTGCGCTGGGTGATGGGCGAGAGTTCGGCGAAGAACCTGCGCGGCGAGTCGATGACCGATGTCATCTTCAACGGCTCCAGTGGCCGCAAGCCGGTCAGCCAGGCCAGCATCGAGCTGGTGTTCGACAACAGCGAAACCACTCTGGTCGGCGAATATGCCGCCTATGCCGAGATCTCGATCCGCCGCAAGGTCACCCGCGACGGGCAGAACAGCTACTACCTCAACGGTACCAAGTGCCGTCGGCGCGATATCACCGACATCTTTCTCGGTACCGGCCTGGGGCCACGCAGCTACTCGATCATCGAACAGGGCATGATCTCCAAGCTGATCGAGGCCAAGCCCGAGGAGCTGCGTAACTTCATCGAGGAAGCCGCCGGCATTTCCAAGTACAAGGAACGCCGCCGGGAAACCGAGAGCCGCATCCGCCGCACCCAGGAAAACCTGGCGCGTCTGACCGACCTGCGCGAAGAGCTGGAGCGCCAGCTGGAGCGCCTGCACCGCCAGGCTCAGGCAGCCGAGAAGTACCGCGAATACAAGGCCCAGGAACGCCAGCTGAAGGCGCGCCTGTCGGCCTTGCGCTGGCGTGACCTGGACGAACGGGTGCGCCAGCGCGAGGCGGTGATCGGCGACCAGGATGTGTCCCATGAGGCGCTGGTGGCCGAGCAGCGCAATGCCGATGCCAGCATCGAGCGCCTGCGTGATGGCCATCACGAATTGTCCGAGCGCTTCAACCAGGTGCAGGGCCGCTTTTACTCGGTCGCTGGTGACATAGCCCGGGTCGAGCAGAGCATCCAGCACGGCCAGCAGCGCCTGCGCCAGTTGCAGGATGACTTCAAGGAGGCCGAGCGTACGCGCCTGGAGACCGAGTCGCACCTGGGCCACGACCGCACCCTGCTGGCGACCTTGGGCGAAGAGCTGGCCATGCTCGAGCCCGAGCAGGAGATTACCCTGGCCGCTGCCGAACAAGCTGCCGCTGCCCTTGAAGAAGCCGAACTGGGCATGCACGGCTGGCAGGAACAGTGGGACAGCTTCAACAACCGTTCCGCTGAGCCGCGCCGCCAGGCCGAAGTGCAGCAGGCCCGCCTGCAGCAGCTGGAAGCCAGCCTGGAACGCCACGCCGAGCGCCAGCGCAAGTTGGGCGAAGAGCGCGAGCTGCTGGGCAGCGACCCACAGGATGCAGCCCTGCTCGAACTGGCCGAGCAACTGGCCAGTAGCGAGATGTTGCTGGAAGAGTTGCAGTTGTCGGAAGAGCAGGTGGTCGAACGTCTGGAAGGCGCACGTGAGCAGCTGCAACAGGCCATCCAGGCCCAGCAGCAGGCGCAGGGCGACCTGCAACGCCTGGGCGGGCGCCTGGCCTCGCTCGAAGCCTTGCAACAGGCCGCCCTGGAGCCGGGTGCAGGTGCTGCGGACTGGCTGCAGGGCCAAGGCCTGGAGCAACAACCGCGGCTGGCTGAAGGGTTGCGGGTCGAATCGGGCTGGGAGCTTGCGGTAGAGACCGTGCTCGGCGCCGACCTGCAAGCTGTGCTGGTGGACGACCTCGGTAACCTGGATTTTGCCGGCCTGGAACAGGGCGAGTTACGCTTGCTGCTGGCCAGCGGTACCGGCTCGTCGCTGCCCGGCAGCCTGCTGGAAAAGGTCGAAGGCAGTGTCGACCTGGCGCCCTGGCTGGGCCACGTCAAACCCGTGGAAGACCTTGCTCAGGCACTGGCGCAGCGCGCCTCGCTCGGCGAAGGCCAGAGCCTGGTCAGCCGCGATGGCTACTGGGTTGGCCGACACTTCCTGCGGGTGCGCCGTGGCGGCGAAGCCGAAGGCGGCGTGCTGGCACGCGGCCAGGAGATCGAGCGCCTGGGCCAGGAGCAACTGGAGCAGGAAGCGGCGCTGGAGCAGTTGGAGCAGCAACTGCAGGCCCTGCGCGAGCAGCAGCTGGGCCTTGAAGAGCAGCGTGAACAACTGCGCCGCCGCACCCAGGAAGAAAATCGCCTGCATGGCGAGCTGAAAGCCAACCTGTCGGCTGGCCGCGCACGTGCCGAGCAAGTCGAGCTGCGCCGCCGGCGCCTGCACGACGAGCTGACCGAGCTGGAAGAACAGCGCGCCCTGGAACATGAGCAGCTGGGCGAAGCCCGCCTGCTGCTGCAGGAGGCCCTGGAGCTGATGGCCCAGGACACCGAGCAGCGCGAGCAGTTGATGGCCCGCCGCGACACCCTGCGCGAAAGCCTCGATCGCGTGCGCCAGGAGGCCCGCCAGCACAAGGATCACGCCCACCAGCTGGCTGTCCGCCTGGGCTCGCTGCGCGCACAGCATGATTCCACCCGGCAGGCCCTGGAGCGCCTGGAGCAGCAGGCCGCGCGCCTGATCGAGCGCCAGGAGCAACTGAGCCTGAACCTGGAAGAGGGCGAGGCCCCACAGGAAGAGCTGCGCCTGAAGCTGGAGGAGCTGCTGGAGCGGCGCATGAGCGTCGACGAAGAAATGCGCCAGGCCCGCCTGCACATGGACGAAGCCGACCGCGAACTGCGCGACGCCGAAAAGCGCCGTACCCAGGCCGAGCAGCAGGCCCAGTTGCTGCGTGGCCAGCTGGAGCAGTTGCGCCTGGAGTGCCAGGGCCTGGATGTGCGACGCAAGACCCTGCAGGAGCAGTTGCTGGCCGATGGCTACGACCTGCAAGGCGTGCTCGCCACCCTGGAGGCCGAGGCCAGCGAGCAGGGCACCGAACAGGAGCTGGAGCAGCTCGAGGCGCGTATCCAGCGCCTGGGGGCGATCAACCTGGCGGCCATCGAAGAGTACGAGCAGCAGTCCGAGCGCAAGCGTTACCTGGACGCCCAGGACGCCGACCTGGTCGAAGCCCTGGAGACCCTGGAAAACGTCATCCGCAAGATCGACAAGGAAACCCGCAACCGCTTCAAGGATACCTTTGATCAGATAAATGCCGGATTACAGGCACTTTTCCCAAAAGTTTTCGGTGGTGGCAGCGCTTATCTGGAACTGACGGGCGAAGATCTACTCGATACAGGGGTAACGATCATGGCGCGACCACCGGGCAAGAAGAACAGCACCATCCATCTGCTGTCCGGCGGCGAGAAGGCACTGACCGCATTGGCGCTGGTGTTTGCCATCTTCAAGTTGAACCCCGCACCGTTCTGCATGCTCGACGAAGTCGATGCGCCGCTGGACGATGCCAACGTCGGGCGTTACGCCCGCCTGGTCAAGGAAATGAGTGAAAGCGTGCAGTTCATCTACATCACCCATAACAAGATTGCCATGGAGATGGCGGATCAATTGATGGGGGTGACCATGCATGAACCGGGCTGTTCACGTCTGGTTGCCGTCGATGTGGAGGAGGCCATGGCCATGGTCGACGCCTGATGCTCGACGATAAGGGCATATTCTGTGGCGAAATGCCCCCGCCATGTGCGACAGACGGTGTAAAGTTGTCTTTGGTCGTGCTAGCTTAATGTCACTCGTTTTTTGCGTGGGTAAAACGCCTGTCAGAACATAGAGTTGGCGCCACGTGTTAAAGGGCTTTGAACCCTTTGTTTTCAAGCATATTTTTATAGAGGCACGGGATTACATGGAAATCGGTCTGCGCGAGTGGCTGATCGTCATCGGCATCATTGTCATTGCCGGGATTCTTTTCGACGGCTGGCGCCGCATGCGCGGCGGGAAAGGCAAGTTGAAATTCCGTCTGGATCGCAGTTATTCCAACCTGCCGGACGAAGAGGGCAATGCCGAAGTGCTTGGCCCGTCGCGGGTGCTGGATACCCACAAGGAGCCTGAGCTGGACGAAAGCGACCTGCCGTCGCTCAGTGCTTCTGCGCGTGATCGTGAGCGCGAACCCAAGCCGGCCAAGGCTGCCAAGCGCGGCAAGCGCGCCACCGCTGCTGCGGATGCGCAGCAGGGCGACCTGAACCTGAGCGCCGAGCCGCGCGAGCCTGACCTGTTTGCCGACAGCGATGATGACTTTGCCGCGGATAATACCCGCAGCAACGGTGCCGCACCTGCCAGCAGCAGCGTCAAGGAGCTGCCGCCGGCCGAGGAAGTGCTGGTGATCAGCGTCATCTCCCGCGACGAGGGTGGCTTCAAGGGCCCGGCGCTGCTGCAGAACATTCTGGAAAGCGGCCTGCGCTTCGGCGAAATGGACATCTTCCACCGTCACGAGAGCATGGCCGGTCACGGCGAGGTGCTGTTCTCCATGGCCAACGCCGTCAAGCCCGGTGTGTTCGACCTGGACGACATCGACCACTTCAGCACCCGCGCGGTGAGCTTCTTCCTCGGCCTGCCGGGCCCGCGTCATCCGAAGCAGGCCTTCGATGTGATGGTGGCTGCGGCGCGCAAGCTGGCGCACGAACTGAACGGTGAGCTCAAGGACGACCAGCGCAGCGTGCTGACCGCCCAGACCATCGAGCACTATCGCCAGCGCATCGTCGAGTTCGAGCGCCGTGCGCTGACCCAGAAGCGCTGACAGATCCAGACGAAAGAGCAGCCTGAGGGCGTGCTGGTCGGTTCGGGTAATGCTGTTGCCTGCACTGGCCCTATCGCCGGCAAGCCAGCTCCCACAGGTGCATCACTGCCCTCCAGGCCTGTGGTGTACCTGTGGGAGCTGGCT
>NZ_JBNRIJ010000002.1:273932-290948 GCF_053557675.1 Pseudomonas sp. XP1
ACACCAATCCAGGCCCCATGCACCACCTCAGGCTGCTCTTTTGCTTTGCAAGAGAAGACAAATCCCATGACCGCCGAAACCCGTATCCACGAACTGCGTGCCGAGCTCGACCAGCACAACTACCGCTACTACGTGCTCGATGAGCCAAGCGTGCCCGATGCCGAATACGACCGCCTGTTCAACGAGCTCAAGGCGCTTGAAGCCGAACACCCGCACCTGGTAACCCCCGACTCGCCCACCCAGCGCGTTGGGGGCGAAGCCCTGGCCGCGTTCAGCCAGGTACGCCACGAAGTGCCCATGCTCAGCCTGGGCAACGCCTTCGAAGAAGCCGACTTGCGTGAGTTCGGCCGCCGCGTGGTAGACGGCCTCGACCAGCCCGGTGCGGTCGACTACAGCTGTGAGCCCAAGCTCGACGGCCTGGCCGTAAGCTTGTTGTACCGCGACGGCCAGCTGGTGCAGGGCGCCACCCGTGGCGACGGCACCACTGGCGAAGACATCAGTGCCAACGTGCGTACCGTGCGCAACATCCCGCTCAAGCTGCAAGGCGAGGGATGGCCGGCGGTGCTGGAGGTGCGCGGCGAGGTGTACATGAGCAAGGCCGGTTTCGATCGGCTCAACGCCGCCCAGGCCGAAGCCGGTGGCAAGACCTTCGCCAACCCGCGCAACGCCGCCGCCGGCAGCCTGCGTCAGCTGGATTCGAAAATCACCGCCAGCCGCCCGCTGGAATTCTGCTGCTATGGCGTCGGCCAAGTGTCCGCGAGCATTGGCGACAGCCACATCGGTATCCTCGAGCAGCTCAAGGCCTGGGGGCTGCCGATCAGCCGCGAACTCAAGCATGCCGCCGGCATCGAAGAATGCCTGGCCTACTACCGCGACATCGGCGAGCGACGCAACAGCCTGCCATACGAAATCGACGGCGTGGTGTTCAAGGTCAACAGCCTGGCCGCCCAGCGCGAACTGGGCTTCCGCGCCCGTGAGCCGCGCTGGGCGATTGCCCACAAGTTCCCGGCCATGGAAGAGCTGACCGAGGTGCTGGATGTCGAGTTCCAGGTCGGCCGCACCGGCGCGGTAACGCCCGTGGCACGCTTGAGGCCGGTCAAGGTCGCAGGTGTGACCGTATCCAACGCCACCCTGCACAACATGGACGAAATCGCCCGCTTGGGCCTGCGCATTGGCGACACGGTGATCATCCGCCGCGCCGGTGACGTGATCCCTCAGGTAATGCAGGTGGTACTGGAGCGCCGCCCGGAAGATGCGCGCCCGGTGCAGGTGCCGAGCGAATGCCCGGTATGCGGCTCGCAGGTCGAGCGTACCCAGCTGGTCAAGCGTAGCAAGGGCAAGGAAACCACCAGCGAGGGCGCGGTGTACCGCTGCGTCGGTCGCCTGGCCTGTGGTGCCCAGCTCAAGCAGGCAATCATCCACTATGTGTCGCGCCGCGCCATGGACATCGACGGCCTGGGCGAGAAGAGCGTCGAGCAACTGGTGGACGAAGGCCTGATCGGCTCGCCGGCCGACCTGTACAAGCTGGAATTTGACCAGATCGTTGGCCTGGAAGGTTTTGCCGAAGTGTCCAGCAAGAAGCTGCTGGATGCCATCGAAGCCAGCAAGCGCCCGAGCCTGGCGCGCTTCATCTACGCCCTGGGCATACCGGACGTAGGCGAGGAGACCGCCAAGGTGCTGGCCCGCTCGCTGGGCAGCCTGGCGCGCGTGCAGCAAGCGCTGCCGCAAGTGCTCACCTACTTGCCAGACATCGGCTTGGAGGTGGCCTACGAGATTCACAACTTCTTCGAGGACGAGCACAACCGCAAGGTCATCAAACAGTTGCTCGACAGTGGCATGCAACTGCAGGACGAAGGCGAGCTGGCTGCCGAATTCGCCGCCAGCACCACCCTGGCCGGCATGATCGCCAAGCTCGATATCGCCTCGGTTGGCCCGACCGGTGCCGAGAAGCTGGTGGCCAAGCTCGATAGCCTGGACAAGATCATCGCCGCCGACGGCATCGACCTGCGCCAGGCCCTGGCGGCCAAGCAGGCCGAAGCCGTGCGCGAGTTCTTCAAGGATGAAGCCAACCAGAAGCTGGCCCGGGACATCGAGGCACAATTGCTGGCGTTCGGCATGCACTGGAGCAGCGAGAAGAAAGTCGCCGAAGGCCTGCCGCTGGCCGGCCAGACCTGGGTGCTGACCGGCACCCTGGAGCGCATGAGCCGTGATATCGCCAAGGAAAAGCTGGAAAGCCTGGGGGCCAAGGTGGCGGGTTCGGTTTCTGGCAAGACCCACTGCGTGGTGGCGGGGCCGGGGGCGGGGTCCAAGCTGGCCAAGGCCAGCGAGTTGGGCGTGAAGGTACTTGATGAAGATGCCTTCGTCACCTTCCTGGGTGAGCAGGGCATCGCTGTCTAGCAGGCCAATGGCAGATCTTGCTGCTTGCACGGTCCTTGTGGGAGCGGGCATGCCCGCGAACACGGGCGAAGCCCGTGCCATCCACCGCGGCGCCTGCTCCCACAGGTCCTGCGCTGATCTTGCTGTCAGCGCCAACCCTGTAGGAGCGGGTTCACCCGCGAATTGGCAGCTCCAGGCCACCCCAGCCCGGACAAGTCATTGAGAAATGATGACTTTTTCTCCTCCAGAGGTTGTATCTGCCCCCAAGACCGGTACAATGGCGCCACTCGCTGTTCAGCGAGCCTTGTAGTGGTGGCCCCATCGGTCCCCCCGCATTGATTACCCGTTAACCTGGTCAGGCCCGGAAGGGAGCAGCCATAGCGGGAACATCGAGTGCCGGGGTGTGGCTGGTGGGGCCGCCTCCATTTCAGGTCCTTGAATTCTCGAGGATTTCTCGCTTTACCCAGCTCGACAACTTCGGCCTGGTGAGAGCCTCCCTCTCCTCAAGCGCATTGGGAAGCTACGCGAACGAGGTTTTCAGAAAAGAGCCCTCGCTGATAAACGTAGACTTTCCCGCCCGTGTCCCCTTTGAACGTCTCGATCACATTGTCCGCGGCAACAGGGCTGCTCAGGATCACGCGATAGCTTCGGCTCGTATGGGTAACGTTCGGCGATTGCTGATTCTCTTGCAGCTTCTGCATGACGCAGGCGGAAAAAACTTCCGGAGATTTAGCGGTCACCAGCTCCTTTGTCGGCTGGTTAGGCGCGGATGCGCACCCCGCCAGCAGCGTGAGAGTGAAGGAGGCAGCAGCAAGAGGCATAAAGCGCATCAGACAGTTCCAGATTTGAGTTCAGGCGCCATTCTCCATTTCATTCGGTTGATAGAAAACAAGTAAATGTCGATGTTATCTATCATCGATCTTGATGAGTAACGAGCGTCCGAGCACCTGCTACATTCTGGCTGATCCCCCATTCGCTCCCACCAAGCCTTCATACCAACAGAAGCACTTTCCGGCCGTAGAACGGCATGGAAAGCTCCAGCTGATCGCCTCGAAAACGCGGCAAGCCGGATCGCTGAAAATCCTCCAGGATACGAAAATCTATGCGGGCAACTTCTCACAAGGTGAGTCGCAGGTGTTGGTGTTCGATCTACGGGCAACAGGCTCGGCACCTTCCAGGAAGCAATCCTTCGGGGCTGCAAGACGCAGGCATGTGCCCGGCGCCGGTAGGTGCCATCTGACTTCCATTCCTGCCGCGACCGCGCCGATGCAGCGGAGTAGGCGCTGTTGTCCTACCCGCATCGAAAGCCCGGTATCAGCAGGTATCCGTTACTTTAGAGAAACCTGTCCGGCCTCAAGTTTGAGCGCCTTGAGGCGCTTCAGCAGCGTGCTGATATTTGTGCGTGCCGAACCTTCATTGGCCAGCCGCAGGCGCTTGATCGCGATAACGGAGTCGCCAACGCCGGCGGTAAAGGGCGTCCGAATGATCTCTCGGAAAATAACGGTATTTGAAGCAGACTCGGTCAACGTATATTCAGCCTCGCAGGTAACTTCGAAATCCAAGCCAAAAATGGGTTGGTCGACGCGCAGCAGGTTGGCGCGCAGAGTGTAGGCAGCAGGTGCTTCGCCAAGCAGGTCAGCACTGGCAAGTGATTGTTTGAGTGCGGCACCGAAGTCAGGGCCGTCGATTTCCGAAGTCCAGAGCGGGTTGGTGGCGTCTCCGCCATTTACTTCGGTTACCTGAATGTTGCGATGCAGCCGTTGATCATAAAACTGCGCATCGGTCTGGTCGGATGCCACGGACATTCCGGAAATTTGAGCAGGCGAAGCGCACCCTGTGCAAAGGGCAATAAATACCGAGACTAGAAGCACACGGAAGTAGGTCACTTGAATAATCCTTGAGTGATATGCCGGTAAAGCAAGACGAAAGCCTTACATCGTGTATGGCTTCAACTATTGAAAGGCGCGCCGCGTTATCGTTGGGAACGTACAGACCTCAGGCCGATCGTTGCGCTGTGCGGCAGATGCCTTTACAGGTTGTACTTCTCATCGATTCTGCGTTTGTCGAGCGTGTAGCGTTTGAGGTCGATCGAGTCAGATTCCAGCTTGGCATCGAGTTCGTCCATGTCGTGCTTTTTCAGCGTTGCAACATGGGCTTTGGTGGCTTGGTAGTTGATCATCTCTGCAGCGTCATGCCCACTCACCGGGTCCCACAGAATGGAAAGCGGCCAGAACAGCAGGTTCACCACACCAAAGCCATATGCGCGACCGTAGAACGAACCGCCACCTGGAAGCAGGCCAAGGCCGGCAGCAAGCCCTGGGCTTTTCTCTTCAACTGCGAGGTTTCTGGCGCGATAGCTGGCAAGTTCCGACTCTTGGGCCGAATTGAGGCCGGTAGCACAACCAGTGGTCAGCGCTATCAGTGCGGCAGCGGTGAGATTTCGAATTGTGGACATGCAACATTTCCTGAGTGTGAGTACTGTTCTCGGCGCACGGCTGGGCGCGGAGGCGCGTAACTCTACACTGAGTAGTGGCTTATTGATATCGTATTGCCACTACTCTATTCAGGCGATGATGCATTCAGGTGGTGGTTTTATCCTGGTCACTTAAAGGCAACTGTTGAACTGCCCTTTTTTTTCCCATGCCCCGCCGCCGACAGCTTCATCAGCCGCTGGAATTTCGGGCATGCCAGGTGATCTTCCTCAGGGCACTGCGCCGCATGCCGCAAGCCTTTGCTCATCGCCTGCAAGCGCCTGATTCGTGCATCCAGTTCGTCGGCCTTGGCGATCAGCATCTGGCGGTCGACCTGCAGGTCCACCAGCATTGCCCCCACTTCCTCCAGCGAAAACCCCGCAGCCTGGCCCAGGGCGATCAGCGCCAGCCGGTCTGCAACATCGGCTGCGAACTGCCGCCGCTTGCCAGGCCCGGCAAGTGACTTGAGCAGGCCTTTCTTCTCGTAGTAGCGCAGCGTCGAGGCGGGTACGCCTGTGCGTTTGGCGACGTCGGCAATGTCCATTTCGGGCCCTTGACTTGAAGTTGACTTCAACTTCTATGCTGCGCGGCATGGTGATGACCGTCAATCTTCGAGGGCTTGTTCAATGACGTTTACTGCGATGTTTTCCGCCGCCTTGCCAATTGGTATCGGGGCCACGATGGTGATGGACTTGTGGGGGCTGCTGCTGAGGCGGATGGGTGTCGCCACGCTGAACTTCGCCATGGTCGGACGTTGGGCGGGGCATTTGCTGCACGGGCGTGTGCGGCACCAGGCGATTGCCAAGGCAGAACCGGTGCGGCATGAGCTGGCGTTGGGGTGGGGGATTCATTACGCCATCGGCGTGCTGTTCGCGATGCTGCTGGTCGTGATCGTGGGGGAGGGCTGGTTGCTGGCACCTACATTGTTGCCTGCGCTGGTTGTTGGTGTGGTGACGGTCGTGGCGCCTTTGTGCTTCATGCAGCCGGCGATGGGCGCGGGGTTCTTTGCGTCGAGGACGCCGACGCCTGCGCGCAACTGCCTGAAGAGCCTGGCCACGCATTCTGTGTTTGGCGTGGGGATGTTCTTGAGTGCGGGTTTGCTGGCTTTGGCGTGAGGGCAGGGTGCTTGGTTAACGCGAGCGCACAATCGGCATGCTTGCCGACAGCACCACCAGGCTTGAGCTTGCAATATAGATTGTGAATGCGCCGCACAATCCTGTGGGAGCGGGCATGCCCGCGAAGAGGGCAACTCGGTGGATGGCACCGGCTTTGCCGGTGTTCACGGGTGAACCCGCTCCCACAACGGGCGTACAAGGGGCGGGGGGGGCATCGGGTATGCGTGGCTCAGGGGCGAGCCACAGACATGGGTTCTTGGTTGCCCATCCCCCCATACCGCTGCACAATCCGCTCGATCTCCCCCGACTGCTTCATCTTCACCAGTGCCCGCAGCAGCCCTTGGGTCGGTATCGCCGGGTCATTGCGTACCATGCACCCCAGGTCCTGGTCCTCCAGCACCGCCAGCGCCTGCAATTGCTGCTCGGCGGGTAGCCCCTGATTGAACCACTGCAACGACAGCTGGTTGCTTACCGCATGCCGATAGCGCCCGGCTTGCAGCTTCTGCAGCACCAGCAACTGGCTGCGGCTGTCCTCGCGGTGCAGACGGCCCTGGTCCAGCAGCGGTTGCAAGGTCGAATAGGTATAGCCAAGCACTGTGCCGATGGCCTGGACAGGCAGTTGTTCCGGCGGCAGCGGGGTACTGTCACCCGCGCGGCCTACCAGCAGGTCTCGCTGGTGCAGCAGCGGGATGCTCCAGACAAAATTCCCCGGCCGGTCGTTGAACCACTGGGTGCTGACATAGCAGCGCACATCTATGTCACCGTTATTCATCGCCTCCTGCAGGCGCAGGCGGGCCATGACATGGTATTCGGGGCGTACGCCCACCTCCTTGGCCAAGGCCTGCATGAGGTCGTACAGCAAACCTTCCACCGGCTGGTCGCTTTCGATGCGCACCAGCGGCATGCTCCAGCTCTCGGCGACAGAAAAACGCAACACGGGCTGTTCAGCCTGGCTGTAGGTGTTCCACAGCAGCAACAGGGCCAGCAGTCTTCGCAAAGGCAATCCTCCCTGGATGGCGCGCCAGTTTCAAAGCTTAGCCGACTTGCGCAGGGTGCAATTTTGCCCCCGCTCCGCTAGCATTAGCGATCTTCCGCTCGATCAGGCTACGATGGTTTTTCGATGAGTTATCAGGTTCTTGCACGTAAATGGCGTCCGCGCTCGTTCCGCGAAATGGTCGGCCAGACCCATGTGCTCAAGGCCTTGATCAATGCCTTGGACAACCAGCGCCTGCACCACGCCTACCTGTTCACCGGTACCCGGGGCGTGGGCAAGACCACCATTGCCCGTATCATCGCCAAGTGCCTGAACTGCGAAACCGGCATCACCTCCACGCCCTGCGGCACCTGTTCGGTATGCCGGGAGATCGACGAAGGCCGTTTCGTCGACCTGATCGAGATCGACGCCGCCAGCCGCACCAAGGTCGAGGACACCCGCGAACTGCTCGATAACGTGCAGTACGCCCCGAGCCGTGGGCGCTTCAAGGTCTACCTGATCGACGAAGTGCACATGCTCTCGACCCACTCGTTCAACGCCTTGCTCAAGACGCTGGAAGAGCCGCCGCCCTACGTCAAGTTCATCCTCGCCACCACCGACCCGCAGAAACTGCCGGCCACCATCCTGTCGCGCTGCCTGCAGTTCTCGCTGAAGAACATGAGCCCGGAGCGGGTGGTCGAGCACCTCAGCCATGTTCTGTCCGCCGAAAACGTGCCATTCGAGCCGGATGCCCTGTGGCTGCTGGGGCGCGCGGCCGATGGTTCGATGCGCGACGCCATGAGCCTGACTGACCAGGCCATCGCCTTTGGCGAAGGCAAGGTGCTGGCCGCCGATGTGCGGGCCATGCTCGGCAGCCTCGATCATGGTCAGGTCTACGGGGTGCTGCAGGCATTGCTCGAAGGCGATGCCCGGGCCTTGCTCGAGGCCGTGCGCAACCTGGCCGAGCAGGGGCCGGACTGGGCTGGCGTGCTGGCCGAGATGCTCAATGTGCTGCACCGCGTGGCCATTGCCCAGGCGCTGCCGGAGGCGGTGGACAACGGCCAGGGCGACCGCGAGCGGGTGCTGGCGCTGGCCTCGGCATTGCCAGCCGAGGACGTGCAGTTCTATTACCAGATGGGCCTGATCGGCCGCCGTGACCTGCCCTTGGCGCCGGACCCGCGCGGTGGTTTCGAAATGGTCCTGCTGCGCATGCTGGCGTTCCGCCCGGCCGACACCGACGACGCGCCGAAACCGGTACTAAAGCCAGTGGGGATCAGCCAGGCCACAGCTGATCCTGCAACACCGGTGGCAGCGCCGGCGGTTGCCGTGGCGCCGCCGGTCGCTGCTGTCGTGGAGCCTGTTGCTCCGGCTGCCGCGCCACAAGTGCAGGCGCCCGCAGCGGCCGAGCCAGCGCCGCAGCCGGTTGTCGAGCCAGTGGTGGCAGCTGAGCCTGCCCCGGTCAGCGAACCTGAGCCAGGACCAGAACCCGTGGCAGAGGTGGTTGACCTGCCGTGGGAAGAGCCCGCGCCAGTAGTTGCCGAGCCTGTGCCGGCTCCAGCTTTGCCCGCTGCGCCCACGCCGGCACCTGCCGCCCCTGCACACGACGACGAGCCGCCCTTCGACCCGTCCGCCTATGCCGCCGTGGGCATGGACCGCGACGATGAACCGCCCCTGGACGAAGACTATTACGGCGGCGAAAGCGACCCGGTCGGCTTCAGCTACCTGGACGAACTGGCCGAACACGTCCAGGAAGAAGCACCCAAGCCGGCAGCCGAACCGCTGCCCGCAGCCAAGCCGGCTACCGGCCTGGCCCTGCAATGGCTGGAATTATTCCCACAGTTGCCTGTGTCCGGTATGACAGGCAACATCGCGGCGAACTGTACGTTGATTGCAGCCGATGGTGACGACTGGCTGCTGCACCTGGACCCTGGCCAGGGTGCGCTGTTCAATGCCACCCAGCAGCGGCGCCTTAACGAAGCGCTCAACCAGCACCTGGGGCGCACGCTGAACCTGCGCATCGAGCTGATCCTGCCCGAGCAGGAAACCCCGGCCCAGGCGGCGGCGCGCAAACGCGCCGAGCGCCAGCAGGACGCAGTCACCTCGATCGAGCAGGATCCGTTGATCCAGCAGATGATCAAGTTGTTCGGCGCCAAGGTGCGGCAGGATACTATTGAGCCTGTAGAAGCCCTGGTTGACCAGGGCCAGTAACGGATAACCATGCGGCCGGCCCGGTGCCGGGCCGCATCACATGACCCAATCGAGGTATACCCCCATGATGAAAGGTGGCATGGCCGGCCTGATGAAGCAGGCCCAGCAGATGCAGGAAAAGATGCAGAAGATGCAGGAAGAGCTGGCCAACGCCGAAGTCACCGGCCAGTCCGGTGGTGGCCTGGTTAGCGTGGTGATGACCGGTCGTCACGACGTCAAGCGTGTCAGCATCGACCAGAGCCTGATGTCGACTGATGAAGACGACAAGGAAGTGCTGGAAGACCTGATCGCCGCCGCGCTGAACGACGCCGTGCGCAAGGTCGAGCAGAACAGCCAGGACAAGATGGGCAGCATGACCGCCGGCATGCAGCTGCCGCCGGGCTTCAAGATGCCGTTCTAAGGGCATTTGCGTTACCGAAAACCGCCGCTGATGACAGCGGCGGTTTTTTTTACAGAGATTTCAACCCAGGCGCGGTCTGTTTTTTGTGGGAGCGGCCTTGTGTCGCGAAAGGGCTGCGCAGCGGCCCCGGCAATTTATGCGGCGAAGCTGAAAACCTGGGGCCGCTTCGCGCCCCTTTCGCGACACAAGGCCGCTCCCACAAAAAAGCGGACCGCGCAGGTCGCATGGCTGATTTGACGCCACTGCCCCCGCTGGGTATAAACCGCCTCTTATTTGTTTGTCAGGCCTTTCCCATGAGCTTCAGCCCTCTCATCCGCCAACTGATCGATGCCCTGCGTATTCTGCCGGGTGTCGGCCAGAAAACCGCCCAGCGCATGGCCCTGCAACTGCTCGAACGTGACCGCAGCGGCGGCCTGCGCCTGGCCCAGGCCTTGACCCAGGCCATGGAGGGGGTTGGGCATTGCCGTCAGTGCCGCACCCTGACCGAGCAGGAGCTGTGCCCGCAATGCGCCGACACGCGCCGTGACGATACCCAGTTGTGTGTGGTCGAAGGGCCGACCGATGTGTATGCAGTGGAGCAGACCGGCTACCGTGGCCGCTACTTCGTGCTCAAGGGCCACTTGTCGCCGCTGGACGGGCTGGGGCCGGAGGCGATCGGGATTCCGCAGCTGATGGCGCGGATCGAGAAGCAGGGCACCTTCACCGAGGTGATCCTGGCGACCAACCCGACGGTGGAAGGCGAGGCCACGGCGCATTACATTGCCCAGTTGCTGAGCGAAAAGGGCCTGGTGGCGTCGCGGATTGCCCATGGCGTGCCATTGGGCGGCGAGCTGGAGCTGGTGGATGGTGGGACCTTGGCCCATGCGTTTGCGGGGCGTCGGCCGATTTCGCTCTGATCGAGAATTGGTGGGGCTGCAAAGCAGCCCCAAAACCCAACTCAATATTCGCTGAGCGAAAACTCGGTCAGGCAGAAAGTCGGTACCCCGGCCGCCTGCAGCCGGCGCGATCCGTCCAGCTCCGGCAGATCGATGATCGCCGCCGCCTCGAACACCTGGGCACCGGTCCGGCGCACCAGGTTGGCTGCTGCCAGCAGCGTACCGCCAGTAGCAATCAGGTCATCGAAGATCAACACCGAATCCCCTTCGCACAGGCTGTCGGCATGCACTTCCAGGAAGGCTTCGCCGTACTCGGTCTGGTAACCCTCGCTCAGCACGTCAGCCGGCAGCTTGCCCTGCTTGCGGAACAGGATCAGGGGCTTGTTCAGCTGGTGGGCGATGATCGAGCCGATCAGGAAGCCTCGGGCGTCCATGGCGCCGATGTGGCTGAACTCGGCTTCGACATAGCGTTCGATGAACTGGTCGGCCACATAGCGCAGCCCGCGCGGCGACTGGAACAGCGGGGTGATATCGCGGAAGATCACGCCCGGTTTGGGGAAGTCCACTACCGGGCGGATCAGGGCTTTGAGGTCGAAGGCGTCGCTGTGCATTGTTGCGGGTATCCTGGGAAAACGAATGCCCAAGTATACCCGCTAAACGCCGGCCTCAGGCCTCCATTGCGCCACCGGCCAGCGCGCACAGCTGGATCGGGTCGAGAATGTGCACTTCCTTGCCTTCGGCACGGATCAGGCCATTCTGCTGGAAGCGGGTGAACACCCGCGACACGGTTTCCACTGCCAGGCCCAGGTAGTTGCCGATTTCGTTGCGCGACATGCTCAGGCGGAACTGGTTGGCCGAATAGCCGCGGGCGCGGAAGCGTGCCGACAGGTTGACCAGGAAGGTGGCAATGCGCTCGTCAGCGGTCTTTTTCGACAGCAGCAGCATCATCTGCTGATCGTCGCGGATTTCCCGGCTCATTACCCGCATCAGCTGGCGGCGTAGCTGCGGCAGCTGCACCGACAGCTCGTCGAGGCGTTCGAACGGGATTTCACACACCGAAGTCGTCTCCTGGGCCTGGGCCGACACCGGGTAGGCTTCGGTGTCCATGCCCGACAGGCCGACCAGCTCACTGGGCAGGTGGAAGCCGGTGATCTGCTCTTCGCCGCTGTCGCTGAGGCTGAAGGTTTTCAGCGCGCCGGAACGTACCGCGTAGACCGAGCCGAAATTGTCGCCCTGGCGGAACAGGAACTCGCCTTTTTTCAACGGCCGCCCACGCTTGACGATTTCATCCAGTGCATCCATGTCTTCCAGGTTGAGCGACAGAGGCAGGCACAGGGGGGCCAGGCTGCAGTCCTTGCAATGGGCCTGGTTGTGTGGGCGCAGTTTGACTGGCTCGGACATTTTCATTCGATCCTTGTGGGAAAGCACACATAAGACGTAAGGGTAACTCACGGCGTAGGTTGTAGGCCAGCGTGCGCTGTTGTGGTGCGACCTGGCCAGGCCCCGGCGGGTGTACGCCGGGGCCTTCGCTGTGCCCATGGTGTGCCTGGCAAGGAACTTTGTCCATGCGGTTGAACGACTCGGTTTCAGATCACCCGCGAGAAGCGCTGGCGGTTGTGCATCGCCAGGTAGGCGTCGAACACCATGCACACCGAGCGCGCCAGCAGGCGGCCGGCCGGCAGGATGCGGATGCCTTTGTCGTCCAGGCGGATCAGCCCGTCGCGCTGCAAGGTCAGCAGTTCTGGCCAGAGGTCGTTGAAGTAGCCGCGAAAATCGATGGTGAAGGCCTGTTCGATCGGCTCGAAATCCAGCTCGAAATGGCAGATCAGTTGCTGGATCACTGCCCGGCGGATGCGGTCGTCGTGGTTGCACAGCAGGCCGCGCTGGGTGGCCAGCTGGGCGTTCGACAGGCTGTCCTGATAGGTGTTTAGGTCGCTGCTGTTCTGGCAGTACAGGTCGCCGATCTGGCTGATGGCCGACACGCCCAGACCGATCAGGTCGCAGTGCCCATGGGTGGTGTAGCCCTGGAAGTTGCGCTGCAGGGTGCCTTCTTCCTGGGCGATGGCCAGCTCGTCGTCGGGCAGGGCGAAGTGATCCATGCCGATGTAACGGTAGCCTGCAGCGGTCAGCTGGTCGATGGTGGCGTGCAGCATCTCCAGCTTGGCGGCCGCGCTGGGCAGGTCATTGCTGTCGATGCGCCGTTGCGGCATGAAGCGCTCGGGCAGGTGCGCGTAATTGAACACCGAGAGGCGGTCGGGTTGCAGGCGGATCACTTCTTCGACGGTGCGGGCAAAGCCTTCCGGGGTTTGTTTGGGCAGGCCGTAGATCAGGTCGAGGTTGATCGAGCGGAACTGCAGGGTGCGTGCGGCTTCGATCAGGGTGCGGGTCTGCTCGAGGCTCTGCAGGCGGTTGACTGCGCGCTGCACGGCCGGGTCGAGGTCCTGCACGCCCAGGCTGACGCGGTTGAAGCCCAGTTCACGGAGCAGGCCCATGGTCGACCAGTCGGCTTCGCGCGGGTCGATCTCGATGCCATAGTCGCCGGAGTCGTCGTCCAGCAGGTGGAAGTGCTGGCGCAGGGTGGCCATCAGCTGGCGCAGTTCCACATGGCTGAGGAAGGTTGGCGTGCCGCCGCCAAAATGCAGCTGTTCGACACGCTGTTTAGGGTCAAGGTGGCAGGCGATCAGCTGGATTTCCTGCTCCAGGCGCTGCAGGTAGGGCGCGGCGCGGCCGCGGTCTTTGGTGATCACCTTGTTGCAGGCGCAGTAGTAGCAGATGTTGGCGCAGAACGGTACATGCACGTACAGCGACAGCGGGCGCGCGGCCCGACGGCTTTCGCGCAGGGCGTGGAGCAGGTCGAACGAGCCCACTTCGCTGTGCAGTTGCACGGCGGTCGGGTAAGAGGTGTAGCGTGGTCCGGCCAAGTCGTAGCGGCGGATCAGGTCGGTATCCCAACGAAGGTCGTCGAGCATGAGGGCGGTCCCCGGAAAGAGCAGCAGTGCCCCGGAGTCTATGGCCGTCTGTAGGAATCTGTGTTGATTTGTATCAAGGGCATTGGGGCTGCTCTGCAGCCCTTCGCGGGCTTGCCCGCTCCCATAGGGGTACACATGATCCTGTAGGAGCGGGCATGCCCGCGAAGGGTCGCAAAGCGGCCCCCCTCAATGCCCCATCAACCAGTGCTGATGCGGCCCCGGCATGGTCCAGATACCAAACAGCATCACCAGCACCCCGCCAGCCACCCGCACACTGCGCCGTTTCAACAACCTGTTTACTCGCTCAGCCGCCAGCCCCGTGGCCAGCAACACCGGCCAGGTCCCCACGCCGAACGCCAGCATCAGCGCCGCGCTGTACCCGGCATTGCCTTGGCTGGCCGCCCACAGCAAGGTGCTGTACACCAACCCGCACGGCAACCACCCCCACAAGGCCCCCAGCAACAACGCCCGCGGCACGCTGGACACTGGCAGCAAGCGCGACGCCACTGGCTGGATATGCCGCCACAGCCCCCGGCCCAGCGCCTCGATGCGGGTCAGCCCGCTCCACCAGCCGGCCAGGTACAACCCCATGGCGATCAACAGCAGCGCCGCCACCACCCGCAATGCCAGCGCCGCCGGGCTGCTGGCCACGGCCCAGCCGGCCAGGCCCAGCAGCAGGCCGGCACAGGCATAACTGAGAATGCGCCCAAGGTTGTACGCCAGCAGCAGGCGCAAGCGCCGGCCACGTTGTTCGGGCGGTATGGCAAGGGTCAGCGCACCCATCAGGCCGCCGCACATGCCCAGGCAGTGGCCGCCACCGAGCAGACCGAGAATCAACGCCGAGCCCAGCAGGGGCAGCAGGTCAGGCACGGGGTGGGGGTTCCTTGTCGGTGTCGGCCTCGTCAGGCTTCACCGCCGCCTGGTGGCGCGGGTCCTGGTCGTCGAACAAGATGCTGTGTGCAGGGCTTTCCAGGTCGTCGTACTGGCCGCTGTCCACCGCCCAGAAGAAGATGTACACGGCCACGCCGACCAGCAGCAGGGCTGCGGGGATCATGACATAGAGTGCGGGCATGACGACTTCCTCCCGGGCAAGGGCGCTTCGTTCGCTGGCAGGCCCGATGCCAGGGGCAGGCGGGTCAGGCGCAGGGCGTTGAGTACCACGATCAGTGAACTGACCGACATGCCGATGGCTGCCCAAACCGGGGTGATCCAGCCAAGCGCGGCGAACGGTAACATCAGGCCATTATACAAGGTCGCCCACAGCAGGTTCTCGAGGATGTTGCGGCGGGTGCGGCGGGCCAGCTCGAAGGCTTGTACCAGCGCTTGCAGGCGGTTGGACAGCAGCACGGCGTCGGCGCTGGTCTTGGCCAGGTCGGTGGCGCTGCCCATGGCGATGCTGATGTCGGCGGCGGCCAGTACCGGCACGTCGTTGACCCCGTCACCCAGCATCAGCACCTTGCGCCCGGCCGCCTGCAGCGCCTTCAGCCGGTCCAGTTTGTCGTCCGGACGCAGGCCGCCGATGGCCTGGTCGATGCCTAGCTGCGCGGCCACTTCGGCAACCATCGGCGAGTTGTCGCCCGACAGCAGTAGCGTGCGCCAGCCACGGGCCTTGCAGGCCGCCAGCAGGGCAGGGGCATCGTCGCGCAGGCGGTCGTCCAGGCCGAACCAGGCCAGTGGGCCCAGGCGGTCGCCCAGCAGCAGCCACTGGCCGCGCGGCTCTGGCACGGCGGGGATTTCCGCGCCGCTCAGGGCGCAGACGAAGGTGGCCTGGCCAATGCGCAGGCGCTGGCCTTCGACCAGCCCTTCCAGGCCCAGGCCCGGTACGCTCTGCACGTCTTCAGCAGGCGTTGCGGTGCGGCCGAAGGCGCGGGCGATGGGGTGTTCGGAGCGGTTCTCCAGCGCCGCGGCCAGGGCCAGACAGCGGTCGGCGGGCAGGCTGCCGAGCGGGCGAATGCTGCGCAAGGTGAGCCGGCCCTCGGTCAGCGTGCCGGTCTTGTCGAAAATCACCGTGTCGATCTGGTTCAGGCCTTCCAGCACATGGCCACGGGTCACCAGCAGGCCGAGCTTGTGCAAGGTGCCGGTGGCCGCAGTAAGCGCGGTTGGCGTTGCCAGGGACAGTGCGCAGGGGCAGGTCGCTACCAGCATTGCCAGCACGATCCAGAACGCCCGCGCCGGGTCCAGGTGCCACCACCACAGGCCGATGGCCGCGGCGGCCAGCAGCGAGAACAGCAGGAACCACTGCGAGGCCCGGTCGGCGATTTCGGCCAGGCGAGGTTTTTCGGTCTGGGCGCGTTCCAGCAGGCGGACGATGGCTGACAACCGCGAGTCGTGGCCGAGGGCTTCGACTTCCACGTTCAGGGTGCTTTCGACGTTCAGGGTACCGCCGGTGACCCGCTCGCCGACCCGCCGTGGTTGCGGCAGGTATTCACCGGTCAGCAACGATTCATCGACGCTGGAGCGGCCTTCGACGATGCGCCCGTCGGCGGGGATTACCGCACCTGGCAGCACCTGCACCGTGTCACCGCACTGCAGTTCGCTGAGCAGGATACGCTCGCTGCGGCCGGCGGCGTCCAGGCGCAGGCACGAGGCCGGCAGCAGGTTGACCAGTTGCGCAGTGGCCGCAGCGGTACGTTCGCGGGCGCGGCGCTCCAGGTATCGGCCGGTGAGCAGGAACAGCGCGAACATGCCCACGGTGTCGAAATACAGCTCGCCGCTGCCGGTGATGGCGGTCCAGATGCCGGCGCCGAAGGCCAGGCCAATGGCCAGCGACACCGAAACGTCCATGGTCAGGTGGCGGGTACGCAGGTCGCGTGCCGCGCCCTTGAAGAACGGTGCGCAGCTGTAGAACACGATGGGGATGGTGAGGAACAGCGCCACCCAGCGCAGGATGGTGTGCAGTTCGGGCGACAGGTCGATATTGAATTCCGGCCAGGTGGCCATGGTTGCCATCATCGCCTGGAACCACAGCAGCCCGGCCACGCCCAGGCGGCGCAGGGCGCTGCGGTTCTCGCTGGCCAGCTGCTCGGCGGCCTGATCGGGCTGATAAGGGTGGGCGGCGTAGCCGATCTGGCGCAGCTCGGCGAGCAGGCGCGAGAGCGGCAGTTGCTTGTCGTGCCAGTTCAGCAGCAGGCGGTGGTTGGACAGGTTCAGGCGCGCCTCGGCGACGCCGGGCAGGTTGCGCAGGTGCTTTTCGATCAGCCAGCCGCAGGCGGCGCAGCTGATGCCTTCGACCAGCAGGGTGGTTTCGGCCAGGTCGCCAGCATGGCGGACGAAGGTTTGCTGTACGTCGCTGCGGTCGTAGAGGGCCAGTTCGTCCTGTAGCTGCCTGGGCAGGGCCTCGGGGTTGGCGCTGTTGTCGCTGCGGTGCTGGTAGTAGTGCTCCAGGCCCCCGGCGACGATCGACTCGGCTACCGCCTGGCAGCCGGGGCAGCAGAACTGCCGGGGCTGGCCGAGGACCACGGCGGTGAAGCGGCTGCCGGCGGGGACGGGCAGGGCGCAGTGGTAGCAGGGGGTGGGCTGGGTCATCTTGGAGCAGTCTTATGTCGTGAGATTGCCGGGGCTGCTTTGCAGCCCTTTCGCGACACAAGGCCGCTCCTACAGGAGATCGCGGTTCCCTGTGGGAGCGGCCT
>NZ_JBNRIJ010000002.1:291012-304064 GCF_053557675.1 Pseudomonas sp. XP1
ACCTTGCAAGGCTTCATCACCCAGCTGCAAGGTCACACCATGCTCCACCTTTTCTTCCTCGAACAGGCGCCAAACCTGGCCGCCTTCGCTACCCAGCAGCTCGACGAAGCGCCGCCCGTCAACCTTGTCCTCCAGCTGCCCCACATAGCGCCCAGCCTCGACCCGGCTCAGCAGCACCTTGCGGTCTTTCTCCGGCTGGGTTGGCGAGATCAGGTTCAGCTCCAGGCTCTGCGGGTCGCTGTCGCCGGCCAGGCGCACATCCACTTCGCCGGTCAGTTCGTCCAGGTGCACGCCGGCCTTCAGGCCCAGCGTCTGCGCCAGCAGTTCCCGGTCCAGCGAGCGGTTGATGCCCTTGCCAGCTTCGTAGTAGTTGTCGTTCACCAGGTTGTCCGGGTTGTGCACGGCGATGCTGACCATGGTCAGGCTCAGGCACACCGAGGTGGCGAGGATGCCGATGATGATCCAGGGCCAGAGGTGCTTGTACCAGGGGCTGGCGGCGGTGGCAGGCATTGTGGGTTATCTCTCTCAGCGGATCTGTGGGCCGATGAAGCGGCTCTTGGCTTCAACCTGGGCGTCGCTGTCATCGGCGCTCTTGAGGATGAAGGTGATTTCGTTGGTGGTCGACGGCAGTTTCTCGGGCGCGATCGACAGTTGCACCGGCAGGCTGACGATGTCACCAGCGTCCACGCGGATTTCGCGCTGGCCTTCAAGCTTCAGGTCCGGCAGGCCGGTGGCGTCCAGCACGTAGACGTGGTCACGCTGGTCCTTGTTCATCACCTTCAGGCTGTACACGTTCTCGATTCGGCCCTGGGCGTTCTCGCGGTACAGCACGCGGTCCTTGCTCACATCGAAACCGACCAGCGAGCGGGTGGCAAAAGCGGTGGCCAAGCCGACCATCATCACCAGCAGTACCACGGCATAGCCGATCAGGCGCGGGCGCAGCAGGTGGGTCTTCTGCCCGGAAAGGTTGTGTTCGGTGGTGTAGCTGATCAGCCCCCTGGGGTAGTTCATCTTGTCCATGATGTTGTCGCAGGCGTCGATGCACGCAGCGCAGCCGATGCACTCGATCTGCAGGCCGTCACGGATGTCGATGCCGGTGGGGCAGACCTGCACGCACATGGTGCAGTCGATGCAGTCGCCCAGGCCCGCGGCCTTGTAGTCCAGATCCTTTTTGCGCGGGCCGCGGGTTTCGCCACGGCGCGGGTCGTAGGAAACGATCAGCGTGTCCTTGTCGAACATCACGCTCTGGAAGCGCGCGTAGGGGCACATGTACACGCACACCTGCTCGCGCAGCCAGCCGGCGTTGCCGTAGGTGGCGAGCGTGAAGAAGCCGACCCAGAAGTAGGCCCAGCCGTCGGCCTGGCCGGTAAAGAATTCGGTGGCCAGTTCACGGATCGGCGAGAAGTAGCCGACGAAGGTCATGCCGGTGACGAAACCGATCAGCAGCCACAGGCTGTGCTTGGCGAACTTGCGCAGGAACTTGTTGCCGCTCATGGGGGCCTTGTCGAGCTTCATGCGCTGGTTGCGGTCGCCTTCGGTGACCTTTTCGCACCACATGAAAATCCAGGTCCACACGCTTTGCGGGCAGGTGTAGCCGCACCACACCCGGCCGGCGAACACGGTGATGAAGAACAGGCCGAATGCGGCCACGATGAGAATGCCCGAAAGCAGGATGAAGTCTTGCGGCCAGATGGTAGCGCCGAAGATGTAGAACTTGCGCTCGGGCAGGTTCCACCACACGGCCTGGTGGCCGCCCCAGTTCAACCACACGGTGCCGAAGTACAACAAAAACAACACAGCCCCACCGACCATGCGCAGGCGTCGGAACAGGCCGGTGAAGGCACGGGTGTAGATCTTTTCCCGGGAGGCGTAGAGGTCGACGGAATCCTTCCCTTTGTTGGCAGGCGGGGTCACGTCATGTACCGGAATTTGCTTGCTCATCATCAAGTCCCACGGCAGTGGAGAAACGCCGCAGCCAGTGCGTGCCGGCCGCAGTCTCGCGCAATCTGCTAGCGCTCTGCGGCCCATGATACGCCGCTGATGGCAGTATGGGGCTGCACTGCGACCTTTAGTCGCGTTGGGTTCGTGGCACGAATCGTGTTATTGCGGGTGTCAATTGATCCAGGTCATGGAGCCTGCAACAAATGTGTTTTCAGTATCGGCCTCTTCGCGGGTGAACCCGCTCCCACAGGGACCGCACAGATCCCGAAGCCAGCGCAGTACCTGTGGGAGCGGGTTCACCCGCGAAGAGGCCGAGCCTGCCTTACTCGGCCTTGGCCGGTTCGGCCTGCTGCGACAGGCTGTAAACATACGCCGCCAGCAAGTGCACCTTGTCATTCCCCTGCAACTGCTCCTGGGCCGGCATCTGCCCCTGGCGACCGTAGCGGATGGTCTGCTGCAACTGGGCAAAGCTCGAACCGTAGATGAACGCCTGCGGATGGGTCAGGTTCGGCGCGCCCATGGCTGGCGTACCCTTGCCCTCTGGCCCGTGGCAGGCCACGCAGTTGGCGGCGAAGATCTTTTGCCCGTTCTCGGCATCGGCCTTCACGCCCTCTGGCAGGGTGCGGCCATCGAGCTTGCTGACCACGAATGCGGCCACATCGGCCACGCCCTGGTCACCGATCACTTCGGCCCAGGCCGGCATCACGCCGTGGCGACCGCCCATGATGGTGGTCTTGATGGTGTCTGGCTCGCCGCCCCAGCGCCAGTCGTTGTCGGTGAGGTTGGGGAAGCCGAAGGCACCCTTGGCGTCGGAGCCGTGGCACACCGAGCAGTTGGAAGCGAACAGCCGCGCGCCCATCTTCAGTGCCTGTGGGTCCTTGGCCACCTCGGTGATGGGCATGGCGGCGAACTTGGCGAAGATCGGCCCGAAGCGGGCGTCGGCCTTGGCCATTTCCTTTTCCCATTCGTGCACGCCGGTCCAGCCCGGCTGGCCGTTGGAAAACTCGGTCTGCTTGTCGTTATCCAGGTACGAGTAGCCCGGCAGGACGCCTTTCCAGTTGCCCAGGCCTGGGTACAGCACCAGGTAGCCGAGGGCGAAGACGATGGTGCCGACGAACAGCCAGAACCACCATTTCGGCAGCGGGTTGTCGTACTCCTCGATGCCATCGAATGCATGCCCGACGGTTTCGTCGGTGACCTCTTCGCGCTGGCCCTTGCGGGTCGACAGCAGCAGCCAGGTCAACGAGAAGATGGTGCCCAGGGTCAGGGCGGTAACGTACAGACTCCAGAAGGTTGTCATTGTTTTTTGCTCCCAGAAGCTTTTGCTTGCTCGACGTGCCGGCTGGCTTCGGGGTCATCCGCGAAGGGCAGTTGGGTCGCTTCGTCGAAGTCCTTCTTGCGCCGGGGGTTGAATACCCACAGCGCCAGGCCCACGAAGGCCACCATCACCACGACGGTGCCCAGGCCGCGAATCATCCCGATATCCATCAGCGTCACCGTTTGCTCTTGATGATGGTGCCAAGACCCTGCAGGTACGCGACGATGGCGTCCATTTCGGTCTTGCCCTTGACCGCGTCGCGGGCCCCGGCGATGTCGGCGTCGGTGTACGGCACGCCGAGGGTGCGCAGCACTTCCATCTTCTTCGCGGTGTCCTTGCCGTCGAGCTTGTTCTCGACCAGCCACGGGTACGACGGCATCTTCGATTCCGGTACGACGTTGCGCGGGTTGTACAGGTGCGCACGGTGCCAGTCATCGGAGTAGCGGCCACCGACCCGCGCCAGGTCCGGCCCGGTGCGCTTGGAACCCCACAGGAACGGGTGGTCCCACACGCTCTCGCCGGCCACCGAGTAATGGCCGTAGCGTTCGGTTTCGGCACGGAACGGGCGGATCATCTGCGAGTGGCAGCCCACGCAGCCTTCGCGGATGTAGATATCGCGGCCTTCAAGTTCCAGCGCGGTGCGCGGCTTCATGCCTTCCACGGGTTTGTTGGTGACGTCCTGGAAAAACAGCGGGACGATCTGGGTCAGGCCACCGACGCTCACGGCGATGACCATGAAGAAGGCCAGCAGGCCTATGTTCTTCTCGACGGCTTCATGCTTCATCAGTGCGCTCCCACTACGACGATCTTGGCGGCTTCCTCGGCCTGTGCCGGGTTGGCGGCACGTACGGTACGGAACACGTTGTAGGCCATCAGCAGCATGCCGGTGGCGAAGAACGCACCGCCCAGGGCGCGGACGATATAGCCAGGATGGCTGGCCTGCAGGGCTTCGACGAAGGAGTAGGTGAGGGTGCCGTCATCGTTGATGGCGCGCCACATCAGGCCCTGGGTGATGCCGTTTACCCACATCGAGGCGATGTACAGCACGGTACCGATGGTAGCCAGCCAGAAGTGCGCGTTGATCAGGCCGACGCTGTGCATCTGCTCGCGGCCATACAGGCGCGGGATCATGTGGTACACGGCGCCGATCGAGATCATCGCCACCCAGCCGAGGGCGCCGGCGTGGACGTGGCCGATGGTCCAGTCGGTGTAGTGAGACAGCGAGTTCACGGTCTTGATGGCCATCATCGGGCCTTCGAAGGTGGACATGCCGTAGAACGCCAGCGATACCACCAGGAAGCGCAGGATCGGGTCGGTGCGCAGTTTGTGCCAGGCACCGGACAGGGTCATCATGCCGTTGATCATGCCGCCCCAGCTTGGCGCCAGCAGGATGATCGACATGACCATGCCCAGCGACTGTGCCCAGTCAGGCAGGGCGGTGTAGTGCAGGTGGTGCGGGCCGGCCCAGATGTACAGGGTGATCAGCGCCCAGAAGTGCACGATCGACAGGCGATACGAGTAGATCGGGCGTTCGGCCTGCTTGGGTACGAAGTAGTACATCATCCCCAGAAAACCGGTGGTGAGGAAGAAGCCCACGGCGTTGTGGCCGTACCACCACTGGATCATAGCGTCGGTGGCGCCGGAGTAGGCCGAGTACGACTTGAACAGGCTTACCGGCAGCGAGATGTGGTTGACGATGTGCAGCATCGCCGTAACCACGATGAAGGCGCCGTAGAACCAGTTGCCGACATAGATGTGCTTGGTCTTGCGCTTGACGATGGTGCCGAAGAACACCAGCCCGTAGGTGACCCAGACGATGGCCAGCAGGATCGCCAGCGGCCACTCGAGCTCGGCGTATTCCTTGGTGGTGGTATAGCCCATCGGCAGGGTGATCAGCGCCCCGACGATCACCGCCTGCCAACCCCAGAAGGTGAAGGCGGCCATGCTGTCGGAAATCAGCCGGGTCTGGCAGGTGCGTTGCACCACGTAGTAGCTGGTGCCGAACAGCGCACAGCCCCCGAAGGCGAAGATCACCAGGTTGGTGTGCAGCGGGCGCAGGCGGCCGAAGCTGGTCCAGGGCAGGTCCAGGTTCAGTTGCGGCCATACCAGCTGCGAGGCGATGAAGACGCCGAGGCCCATGCCAAGGATCCCCCAGACCACCGTCATGATGGCGAACTGGCGGACGACCTTATAGTTATAAGCAGTCGGACTGATTGCTGTGCTCATTGCTAAGGTTCCACGGTTTTGATGTTCTTGTTGGTCGAAAAATCGGCGCCAGTATTGATAACCACCGAGGTTACCGCAACGCAACTTTGGTACGCCGACCCGTGCCCGAGCCCGTTCACTGATGTCCCGCAGTAATCGGGTCTTGGCGATTGTACACAAATAAATATTTGTTATGTGTACCGTTTTTCGCCTTTTTCTGATCGATCGGTCAAGCTTTTTATCGGGACGGCGACAGGCTACGCGCCGCGTCTGCTTCGGTCCTTTCGGAGCGAAGCCCACTGAGGCAACAAGCTTAGTTCTGTTCGGAGGGGGTGCAAGGAGGGGTAGAGCGGGGAGAGGGGCTGCTTTGCAGCCCTTCGCGGGCTTGCCCGCTCCCACAGGTTCACCACAATACTTGAAATCTGTGGTTAACCTGTGGGAGCGGGCGAGCCCGCGAATGGGTGTTACTTGGCAGTCAGGTCTGGCGAAGCTTGATCCTGCGACAGGCTATACACATACGCCGCCAGCAGGTGCACCTTGTCGTTGCCCTGGATCTCCGCCTGCGCCGGCATCTGACCCTGGCGACCATAGCGAATGGTCTGCTGCAGCTGGGCAAAGCTCGAACCGTAGATGAACGCCTGCGGGTGGGTCAGGTCTGGCGCGCCCATGGCCGGGGTGCCCTTGCCTTCAGGCCCGTGGCAGGCCACGCAATTGCCGGCGAAGATTTCCTTGCCCTTGGCGGCGTCGGCCTTGACCCCTTCCGGCAGGGGGCGGCCATCGAGGTTGGTGAGCACGAACGCGGCCACATCCGCTACACCCTGCTCGCCGATCACTTCGGCCCAGGCTGGCATCACGCCGTGACGACCGTTCATGATCGACGCCTTGATGGTTTCTGCCTCGCCGCCCCAGCGCCAGTCCTTGTCGGTGAGGTTGGGGAAGCCATAGGCACCCTTGGCATCCGAGCCATGGCACACCGAGCAGTTGGAGGCGAACAGGCGGCTGCCCATCTTCAGTGCCTGCGGATCCTTGGCCACTTCTTCCACGGGCATGGCGGCGTACTTGGCGAAGATCGGGCCGAATCTTGCGTCAGCCTTTTCCATCTCCTTCTGCCATTCGTTGGCGCCGGTCCAGCCATTTTCATAGCCCGGCAGGATGCCCTTCCAGTTGCCCAGGCCCGGGTAGAGGATCAGGTAGCCGACCGAGAACACCAGGGTGCCGACGAACAGCCAGAACCACCACTTGGGCAGCGGGTTGTCGTATTCCTCGATGCCGTCGAAGCTGTGGCCCATGGTCTGGTCGGTGGTGTTGCTGCTCTGGCCCTTGCGGGTGGCGAGCAGCAGCCAGGTCAGGCCAATCAGGCTACCGATGGTCAGTACGCAGATGTACGTACTCCAGAAGGTGGTCATTGCCCGTTACTCCTTTTTGCAGCAGGTTCCTGTCCGGCAGAGGGCAGGCGGTCGTCGACGAAGGGCAGCAGGCGCGCTTCGGCGAAATCACGGTCGCGGCGGCGATTGAATACCCACAGGGTGAGGCCGATGAAGGCGATCATCACCACAAGGGTGCCCAGGCCGCGAATCATGCCGATGTCCATTCCCATCGCATTCACCTCTTGTTCTTGATCGCGGTGCCGAGCACCTGCAGGTAGGCGACCAAGGCGTCCATTTCGGTCTTGCCCTTGACCGCGTCTCGGGCGCCGGCGATGTCATCGTCGGTGTACGGCACGCCCAAGGTGCGCAGGGTGCGCATCTTGGTGTCGGTATGGCTGTTGTCGACCTGCTGGGCGACCAGCCATGGGTACGACGGCATCTTCGACTCCGGTACCACGTTGCGCGGGTTGTACAGGTGCGCACGGTGCCAGTCGTCCGAGTAGCGGCCACCGACCCGGGCCAGGTCCGGCCCGGTGCGCTTGGAGCCCCACAGGAACGGGTGGTCCCATACGCTTTCACCTGCCACCGAGTAGTGGCCATAGCGCTCGGTTTCGGCACGGAACGGGCGGATCATCTGCGAATGGCAGCCCACGCAGCCTTCGCGGATGTAGATATCGCGGCCTTCCAGTTGCAGCGCGGTGTAGGGCTTCATGCCCTCCACCGGCTTGTTGGTGACGTCCTGGAAGAACAGCGGGACGATCTGGGTCAGGCCGCCGATACTGACGGCAAATACCATCAGCAGGGCCAGCAGGCCGACGTTTTTCTCGATGACTTCATGTTTCATCAGGCAGGTCTCCTCAAGCCAGCTGGGCGTTCGCAGGGGCGACATCGAGCGCCGGCGAACGCACGGTGCGCCAGGTGTTCCAGGCCATCAGGAACATGCCGCTGAGGAAGATCGCACCGCCGACGAAGCGCACGATGAAGCCTGGGTGGCTGGCCACCAGGGTTTCCACGAATGAGTAAGTGAGCGTGCCGTCGCTGTTGACCGCGCGCCACATCAGGCCCTGGGCGATGCCATTGACCCACATCGAGGCGATGTAAAGCACGGTGCCGATGGTGGCCAGCCAGAAGTGGGCGTTGATCAGGCCGATGCTGTACATGCGCTCCTTGCCGAACACTTTCGGGATGGTGTGGTACAACGCACCAATCGAAATCATCGCCACCCAGCCGAGGGCGCCGGCGTGCACGTGGCCGATGGTCCAGTCGGTGTAGTGGGACAGGGCGTTGACCGTCTTGATGGCCATCATCGGGCCTTCGAAGGTGGACATGCCATAGAACGCCAGCGACACCACCAGGAAGCGCAGGATCGGGTCGCTGCGCAGTTTGTGCCAGGCGCCGGACAGGGTCATCATGCCGTTGATCATGCCGCCCCAGCTTGGTGCCAGCAGGATCAGCGACATCACCATGCCCAGCGACTGCGCCCAGTCGGGCAGCGCGGTGTAGTGCAGGTGGTGCGGGCCGGCCCAGATGTACAGGGTGATCAGCGCCCAGAAGTGCACGATCGACAGGCGATAGGAATACACCGGGCGTTCGGCCTGCTTGGGCACGTAGTAGTACATCATCCCCAGGAAGCCCGCGGTCAGGAAGAAGCCCACGGCGTTGTGGCCGTACCACCACTGCACCATGGCATCGGTGGCGCCGGCATAGACCGAGTAGGACTTGGTCAGGCTGACCGGCAGTTCCAGGTTGTTGACGACGTGCAGCATCGCCACGGTGAGGATGAAGCCGCCGAAGAACCAGTTACCGACGTAGATGTGCTTGGTGTTGCGCTTCATCAGCGTGCCGAAGAACACGATGGCGTAGCTCACCCAGACGATGGTGATAAGGATGTCGATCGGCCATTCCAGTTCGGCGTATTCCTTGGAGCTGGTGTAGCCCAGCGGCAGGCTGATGGCCGCCAGCAGGATCACCAGTTGCCAGCCCCAGAAGGTGAACGCGGCCAGGCCCGGTGCGAACAGGGTGGTCTGGCAGGTGCGTTGCACCGAATAATAGGAGGTGGCGAACAGCGCACAGCCGCCGAAGGCGAAGATCACCGCATTGGTATGCAGGGGGCGCAGGCGGCCGAAGCTGGTCCAGGGGAGGTCGAAGTTGAGGGAAGGCCAGGCGAGCTGGGCGGCGATGAAGACGCCGAGCCCCATCCCGACGATTCCCCACACCACCGTCATGATGGCGAATTGGCGGACCACCTTGTAGTTATAGGCGGTACTGCTGGTTGTGTTCATGTATGGGTTCCCATCCACGGTTATTTGGCAGGCTTTACAGCGAGGCAAGCATGATTAATGGGCAATGTGCCGGTATTGACGGGGATCAATGGGCGAAGGTCGGAAATGTCCCAGGCTTGCGCTGCAATCCCCCGCACCTTCGGGGCAAGGACGGCTACAGGGGCTGCCTGATCCTGGCGCATGGCGCAGGTGCGCCGATGGACAGCGGGTTCATGGACGAAATGGCGCAAAGGCTTGCGGCGCTTGGGGTGGCGGTAGTGCGCTTCGAATTCCCGTACATGGCCGAACGCAGGGTTACCGGCGGCAAGCGGCCGCCCAACCCGCAGAAGGTATTGCTGGAATGCTGGCGCGAGGTGTACCGGCAGGTGCGACCTTTGGTCGCGGGCAAGCTGGCGGTGGGTGGCAAGTCCATGGGCGGGCGCATGGCCAGCCTGCTGGCCGATGAGCTGGGGGCGGATGCATTGGTGTGCCTGGGCTATCCGTTCTATGCGGTGGGCAAGCCGGAGAAGCCACGGGTCGAGCACCTGGCCGAATTGAAGACGCCGACGTTGATCGTGCAGGGTGAGCGAGATGCGCTGGGTAACCGCGAGGCGGTGGCAGGGTATGCGTTATCGCCGGCGATCGAAGTGAGCTGGCTGTTGGCAGGGGACCATGACCTGAAGCCGCTGAAGGCCTCGGGGTTCAGCCATGAGCAGCACTTGCAGGCCGCGGCTGAGAAGGTTGCAGCTTTCCTAAAAGACTAGTGCTGGATTCTTCGCGGGCTTGCCCGCTCCCACAGGTACTGCACAGGCCCGCAGCTTGTAGTGAACCTGTAGGAGCGGGCATGCCCGCGAAGAGGCCGGTACAGGCTACCGCTTAGTCACGGTACTCGCACAGGTAGGCAGTATCCACCGCCACCTTCAGCTGGAACTTGCTGTCGGCGGCCACATTGAACTTGTCACCGGCCTTGAAGGTTTCCCAGTTGTCGCTACCTGGCAGCTTCACGGTCAGCGCACCCGAAACCACGTGCATGATCTCGCGCTTGGCAGTGCCGAACTCGTATTCGCCCGGGGCCATCACGCCGACAGTGGCCGGGCCTTCTTCGCCCGCGAATGCGATCGACTTGACGGTGCCGTTGAAGTACTCGTTGACCTGGAACATGGGCGACTCCTGAAAAGGGGGGAGGAAAAAGGGCTGGCCAGTATGCCCAAGGCCACGGGCCCCGTCATCTGCTTTCAGGTAGCGTCCACCGGCAGGCTCAACGGCAGCAGCCGCGCAGTATTGCGCGCATCCTCCAGGGCCCGGTGCTGCTGCCCGCAAAAGTGCATGCCGGCCAGCTGCAGTGCACCATTGAGCCCGGCAGGGCGCTGCAGGTGGCGGGCCTTGGCGAAGCGTTGCTTGAGGTTGATGTGCGGCAGGGTCCGCAGCATGCTGTCCAGCCCATGCTGCTGCCACTCCTGGTGCAACTGCTGGCGGTCGTAGTCGCCCCAGCTGACCCAGGCCTGAAGCTGCCCGCGGTGGTGCCCGAGCCAGTGCTCGAAGCTTGCCCACACCTCGCGGAACGGTGCGGCACTGTCCACGCTGGCCTGGCTGATGTGGGTCAGTTCACGGCAGAATGGGGTCAGCTGCGGCCGCCGCCGGGGCTTCACGAAGCGCTGGAAGTGGTCGACCTCGCGGCCGTCGCGGGTAACCAGGCTTGCGCCGATTTCAATGACTTCCATCTCTGTGACCGGCCACCCACCATCGTCGGTGGTGGCTTCCAGGTCGATCACCAACCAGTGGCCCATATCAGGCTCCCTTGCAGATCCTGCTAGAGCGTAGCCAAACTCAGGGCATCCGGCACCCCCTGGCAATTTGCCCGCAGCTTTGGCGCAAAGGGCCATTAACCGGCAGTTGTGCCCGGCCCCGAAAACGCCTAGCTTAGGCGAACCCAGGCATGAACCGTGATGAGTGTCCGTCTTGACTCCAGCGCCCGGCCTCAAGGCCCTGTCTTCCCTGATGCTGCTGGCCGTGTTCTGGCTGGCGGTGCCGGCATGGGCGGCAAGTACTGTTGAAGTGAAGATTGGCGCGGCGCATTTTCCGCCCTACACCGTGCGCCCGGAGCAGGGTGCCGACACCGGTCTTCTGCCGCAGTTGGTCGACGCGCTCAACCGCGCGCAGCAGCACTACCGTTTCGTTCTGGTACCCACGTCCATTCAGCGGCGTTTCGGCGACTTCCAGCAAGGCCGTACCGACATGGCCATTTTCGAGAACCCGCAATGGGGCTGGCAGCAGATTCCCCACAAGACCGTGGACATGGGCCTGGAAGATGCCGAGGTGTTCGTCGCTCGCCAAGCCAATGGCGGTGACCCGCATTACTTCGACGACCTGAACGGCAAGCGCCTGGCGTTGTTCAATGGCTATCACTATGCGTTCGCCGGCTTCAACTCCGACCCTGAATACCTGCGCACCGCCTACAACGCGACCCTGACCTACTCCCACGACAGCAACCTGCTGATGGTGCAGGCAGGCCGCGCCGACATCGCCCTGGTCACGCGTTCCTACCTCAGCGATTTCCTGGCACGCAACCCGGCCAGCCGGGAGCGGTTGGTGCCCTCGCAACGCATTGACCAGGTCTACCATCACTACGCCTTGTTGCGCCCGGGGGCGCCCATCGGCGAGCAGTCGTTCGCGGCGCTGCTGCGGGCCCTGCGCGACAGTGGCGAGCTTGCGCGCATCTTCGAGCCCTACCGCATCACGGTGGCGGCCCCACGCGAGTAAATTCCCGTGGTGCGGCAACGTTCACAGCAGTGAGCCTTTTCTTCATTGCCGTGAGTAAAGCCAATGCCGTTCGATAACGCTTTGCAGCCCCGGTCAGCGCCACGCTGGCGCAGCCTCAGTGCCGAGGAGGGCGACAGCTGGCTGAGCCTTTCCCTCGAAGGCCGCCCGCTGATCCAGTTGCGCCTGGAGGTGGGCGCTTCCCTGCATGTTCACCTGGAGCGGCTGTGCCCCGAGCGCCCCTATCAGGCCTTGTGGGCCGCCTGTTATTGGCTGCTGGCCCGCGACACCGCCTGCCAGCGCCTGGCCTGGTACCTGCCCGAGGCGTTGCCCCAGGCATTGACCAGTGGCTTGCTGCTGGCCGGCGAGCAGCCTGGCCAATACCTGTGCGAGCGGGCGCTGTTCTGGCAGTTGCCGCAGCCATGGCTGGGTGAATCAGCCAGCGTGGCTTACCCGCAGCAGATGCAGATCAGCAACGGCAAGCGCCACCCACGCCGCGCGCCCAAGCCTCGTGGCGAGGTGTACCGGCGCTTCGATACGCGCCTGGGCAGCTGGGTATCGCTGCGTACCTTGGAAATCGAGCATGACCTGGAGCGCTTCAACCGTTGGCAGAACAACCCACGGGTGGAGGCGTTCTGGCAGGAGGCTGGCACCCTGGCGCAGCACCGCGAATACCTGGGCAAGCTCGAGGCCGACCCGCATGCCCTGACGCTGATCGGCTGCTTCGATGACCAGCCGTTTGCCTACTTTGAAGCGTATTGGGCCAAGGAAGACCGCATTGCGCCGTTCTACCCGGCCAATGACTACGACCGTGGCATCCACATGCTGGTAGGGGAAGAGAGCCACCGCGGGCCGCACAAGGTGGCCAGCTGGTTATCGGCGCTGGTGCACTACCTGTTCCTGGATGACCCGCGCACCCAGCGGGTGGTGGCCGAACCGCGTGCCGACAACGGCAAGATGATCGGCTACATGCACGACCAGTGCTTCCATTGCGACAAGGAATTCGACTTCCCGCACAAGCGCGCGGCGTTGATGATTCTGGGGCGGGAGCGGTTTTTCGATCGCTGCAAACTGGCTTGATATCGAGGTGGCTTCTTCGCGGGCGCGCCCGCTCCCACAGGTACTCCACAGTCTTTGAGGTCGGTGCTTATCCTGTGGGCGGTTACCCGCTGCCGCAATATTGATCGCGCCACTCAGCACCAT
>NZ_JBNRIJ010000002.1:304108-330233 GCF_053557675.1 Pseudomonas sp. XP1
CTGATCAGGCCTGCCGACTGGCCGTCTTGCGGCAATGCACCAGCGCATCGCGGATCATGAAGTTGACCAGTGTCGGCGACACTCCCAGCTCCTTGGCAATGTCCTTCTGCGGCACGCCATGCAGGCGGTACATCTCGAAGGCATAGCGGGTGCGCTGGGGCAGTTCGTTCAGCGCCTTGGCAATGTCATCCAGCGCGGCAAGGTTGATGTGGGTGGCTTCGGGGGAGGCGTTTTGCACAACCACGTTCAGGCCTTCCTCCTCGCTGCCGGAGTACTTCAACTCCATCGCCTGCTTGCGATAGTGGTCGATGGCCAGGTTGCGCACGATCTGGAACAGATAGCTCAGCTGCGCCTTGAACGACGAGGTGATCTGCGGGGCGGCGCTGAGCCGGAAAAAGGCGTCCTGCACCACATCTTCGGCGCGCGACCGGCAGCCGGTGATGCGGGCAGCGATCTTGACCAGGATGCTGCGGTTGTCGACGAAGGCCTGCAGTAATGGTGAATCGCACTTACTTGTGGATAGTTGTTCCGCCATGGAAATCACCTTGTCACAGAGGGGAAAGGACGCACCCAAATTTGGGAAGCTTCCTACGACGGGCGACAAGCTATTCAGAATGATAATGATTGTCAAATGCGAAATGTAATTGGTTTCATGTGATTTCAGTTCTAAGGCGTGAGGGTGGCTGGGTGCATGTCAGGGCGTTTTCATCGCCTGGGAGATCGAGCGCTGCCCGGGCGGCGCTCGGTCTCCCAGGCGTAACATCTCTCATGGCAAACACCTGGCAACCCTCACGCGCCCCCAAAGCCTCACCGCCGCTAATTTCTCCCCCCGCCCATCCGTTCCCCTGTGTACACCTCAGGCCGCCACATGCCGCTGCGCCCACGTTCGTGCAGCAGCCGGCCCGACCCAACCAGACACTGGCAGGAACACCCCATGACGGACGCCTTCGAACTCCCGCTCTCGCTGGTCCAGGCCCTGGCGCAACGCGCCGTGCAGACCCCGGACAAAGTCGCCTTGCGCTTTCTGGCCGACGCTCCCGGCGAGCAGGCCGTGCTCAGCTACCGGGACCTCGATCAGCGTGCGCGCACCATCGCTGCTGCCTTGCAAACCCGTGCTGGCTTCGGCGACCGCGCGGTGCTGTTGTTCCCCAGCGGGCCTGACTATGTGGCGGCATTCTTCGGCTGCCTGTACGCCGGCGTGATTGCGGTGCCGGCCTACCCACCGGAGTCCGCGCGCCCGCACCACCAGCAGCGCTTGCTGTCGATCATCGACGACGCCGAGCCGCGCCTGCTGCTGACCGTCGCGGCCCTGCACGACAGCCTGCAGGGCCTGGAGGCCCTGACGGCGGCCAACGCCCCTGAACTGCTGGCGGTGGATGGTCTGGACCCGGCACTGGCTGCAAACTGGCGCGAGCCCGCGCTCAAGGGTGATGACATCGCCTTCCTGCAGTACACCTCTGGCTCCACCGCGCTGCCCAAGGGCGTGCAGGTCAGCCATGGCAACCTGGTGGCCAACGAACAACTGATCCGCCAAGGCTTTGGCATCGACCTCAACCCCGACGACGTGATCGTCAGCTGGCTACCGCTGTACCACGACATGGGCCTGATCGGCGGCCTGTTGCAGCCGATCTTCAGCGGTGTGCCCTGCGTACTGATGTCGCCGGGCTACTTCCTGGCCCGGCCGCTGCGCTGGTTGCAGGCCATCAGCGAATACGGCGGCACCATCAGCGGCGGCCCCGACTTCGCCTACCGGCTGTGCAGCGAGCGGGTCAGCGAGGCCTCCCTGGCCGGGCTCGACCTAAGCCGCTGGCGGGTGGCCTATTCGGGCTCCGAGCCGATCCGCCAGGACAGCCTGGCGGCCTTTGCCCACAAGTTTCAGGCCTGCGGCTTCGACCCGCAGAGCTTCTTCGCCAGTTACGGCCTGGCCGAGGCGACCCTGTTCGTCAGCGGCAGCCGCCGTGGCCAGGGTATCGCCGCGCTGGAGCTGGACGCCGAAGCCTTCGCCGCCAACCGTGCCGAACCTGGCAAGGGCAGTGTGCTGATGAGCTGTGGCTACCCGCAGCCCGGGCATGCCGTGCGCATTGTCGAACCACAAAGCCTGCAGGTGCTGGGCGACAACCAGGTGGGCGAGATCTGGGCCGGTGGCCCGAGCATCGCGCAGGGCTACTGGCGCAACCCCGAGGCCAGCGCCCGCACCTTCGTCGAGATGGACGGCCAGACCTGGCTGCGTACCGGCGACCTGGGCTTCATGCGCCAAGGCGAAGTGTTCGTCACCGGGCGCCTGAAGGACATGCTGATCGTGCGTGGGCAGAACCTGTACCCGCAGGACCTGGAAAAGACCCTCGAGCGCGAAGTGGATGTGCTGCGCAAAGGCCGCGTGGCAGTGTTCGCCGTCGAGCAGCAAGGCGAGGAGGGCATTGGCGTGGCGGTGGAAGTCAGCCGCAACGTGCAGAAGGCGATCAAGCCCCGGGAACTGATCAGGACCCTGCGCCAGGTGATCGCCGACGCCTGCCGCCAGGCCCCGGCCGTTGTCCTGCTGCTGAACCCGGGGGCGCTGCCCAAGACCTCCAGCGGCAAGCTGCAGCGTTCGGCCTGCCGCCTGCGCATGGACGATGGCAGCCTGGACTGCTACGCCCGCTTCCCTGAGTTGGGCGAGCCCGTTGCCGCGGATGCCGCCGGCGGTGAGCTGCAGGTGCGCATCGCCGGGGTGTGGCGCGACATCCTCAAGGTCGAGGCGGTGGCGGCAGACGACCACTTCCTGCTGCTGGGCGGCAACTCCATCGCCGCCACCCACGCCACTGCACGCCTGGCCGATGAACTGGGCATCGAGCTGGGCCTGCGCACCCTGTTCGAGGCGCCGATACTGGCTGACTACGCCAAGGCCGTGGCCGCGATCATCGCCGAAGGCGGTGGCCGGGTCGGCGCCATCGCTACTCTGGAGCGCACCCAGGCGCTGCCCCAGTCGCTGGCGCAAAACCGCCTGTGGCTGCTATGGCAATTGGACCCGCAGTCGGCGGCCTACAACATTCCGGCTGGCCTGCAGTTGCGCGGCGAGCTGGACGAAAACGCACTGGAAGCGGCCTTCCAGGCGCTGGTGGCGCGCCATGAATCGCTGCGTACCCTGTTTGCCGAAGAGAACGGCCAGGCCCTGCAGCGCATCCAGGCGCAGCAGCCGTTCGACCTTCGCCGCCTGGACCTCGAAGGCCAGGCCGCCGAACAGGTCGCCGCCCAACGTGAAACCGAAGCTCGCCAGCCGTTCGACCTGACCCGGGGGCCGTTGCTGCGCGTGACGCTGGCGCGTCTGGACGATGAACACCATCAACTGTGGGTGACCCTGCACCATATCGTCGCCGACGGCTGGTCGCTGAACATCCTGCTCGACGAATTCGCCAAACTGTACGCCGCCCATTGCCAGGGCATCGAGGCCAACCTGGCACCGCTGACCCTGGGTTATGCCGACTACGGTACCTGGCAGCGACAGTGGCTGGCCGCAGGCGAAGCCGAGCGCCAACTGCAGCACTGGAAGGAGCGTCTGGGGGATGAACTGCCGGTGCTCGACCTGTGCACCGACCACCCGCGCACCAGCCAGCGCGACCACCGCGCCGTCCGCTTCAACCTCAAGGTACCGGCCAGGCTAACCGAAGCACTCAAGGGCCTGGCCCGCGAACAGCAGGCCAGCCTGTTCATGGTGCTGCTGGCCGGCTGGCAGGCGCTGCTGCATCGCTACAGTGGGCAGGCAGATATCCGTGTCGGCGTGCCCAACGCCAACCGCCCGCGCCTTGAAACCCAAGGCATGGTTGGCTTCTTCATCAACACCCAGGTGCTGCGTGCGCAACTCGATGGCCGCCTGCCGTTCGACCAGTTGCTGGCCCAGGTGCGCCAGGCCACCCTGGATGCCCAGGCCAACCAGGATCTGCCGTTCGAGCAACTGCTCGAAGCCTTGCCCGAGGCTCGCGAGCAAGGTCTGTTCCAGGTCATGTTCAACCACCAGCAACGTGACCTGTCCGCCCTGCGCCGCTTGCCGGGCCTGCTCGCCGAAGAGCTGCCTTGGCACAGCCGTGAAGCCAAGTTCAACTTGCAGTTGCACAGTGAAGAAGACCACCAGGGCCGCCTGAGCCTGGCCTTCGACTATGCCGCCGAACTGTTCGATACCAGCACCATCAAGCGCCTGGCCCAACACCTGCTGGCCCTGCTCGAGCAGGTGTGCGCCAGGCCGCAGCGGGCGTTGGGCGAGGTGCAATTGCTCGACGAGCCTGGCCGCGCGCAATTGCTGAGCTGGGGCGAGGCACCCGCTGCGGCGCCCCAGCGCCTGCTGGTCGAGCAGCTCAATGACCAGGCATGCCTGACCCCGCAGCGTACCGCCCTGGTGTGGGACGGTGGCAGCCTGGATTACGCCGAGTTGCACCAGCAAGCCAACCGTCTGGCCCACTACCTGCGTGACAAAGGCGTGGGCCCCGACACTTGCGTGGCCATCGCCGTCGAGCGTTCGCCGCAGCTGCTGGTTGGCCTGCTGGCCATTCTCAAGGCCGGTGGTGCCTATGTGCCGCTGGACGTCGATTACCCGGCCGAGCGCCTGGCCTACATGCTCGCCGACTGCAACGCAGGCCTGCTGCTGAGCCACAGCACCCTGCTGGGCAAGCTGCCACAGGTTGACGGCGTCAGCGCCATCGCCCTCGACCAGCTGCACCTGGACAGCTGGCCAAGCCATGCCCCTGGCCTGCACCTGCATGGCGACAACCTGGCCTATGTGATCTACACCTCCGGTTCCACCGGCCAGCCCAAGGGCGTGGGCAATACTCATGCGGCACTGGCCGAGCGCCTGCAATGGATGCAGGCCAGCTATGCGCTGGAGGACAGCGACGTGCTGATGCAGAAGGCGCCGATCAGCTTCGACGTTTCGGTGTGGGAATGCTTCTGGCCACTGGTGACTGGTTGCAAGCTGGTGCTCGCCGGCCCTGGCGAGCACCGCGACCCGCAGCGCATCGCCGCGTTGGTGCAGGCCCATGGCGTGACCACGCTGCACTTCGTGCCGCCGCTGTTGCAGGTGTTCGTCCAGGAGCCGCAGGCGGGTGCCTGCAGCAGCCTGCGTCGGCTGTTCTCCGGTGGCGAAGCGCTGTCCGCTGCGCTGCGTGACCGCGTGCTGCAGGTGCTGCCACAGGTGCAACTGCACAACCGCTATGGCCCGACCGAAACCGCCATCAACGTCACCCACTGGCACTGCCAGGCCACCGATGGCGAACGCTCGCCGATCGGCCGCCCGCTGGGCAATGTGCTGTGCCGAGTGCTGGACGACGAACTGGAGCTGACCGCCCCCGGTGTACCGGGCGAGTTGTACCTCGGCGGTGCCGGCCTGGCCCGTGGCTATCTGGGTCGTCCGGGGCTCACCGCCGAACGTTTCGTGCCCCGCGCCGACGGCAATGGCGAGCGCCTGTACCGCAGTGGCGACCGCGCCCGCTGGCAGGTACAGACCGAGGCGCTGGAGTACCTTGGCCGCCTCGACCAGCAGGTCAAGGTGCGTGGCTTCCGTGTCGAACCCGAGGAAGTCCAGGCCTGCCTGCTGGCGCAAGCTGGGGTCGAACAGGCACTGGTGCTGATTCACAGGGATGCCATCGGCGCGCAACTGGTCGGCTACTACAGTGGCAGCGCCCAGCCTGATGCATTGCTGACGGTGCTGGCTGAACAACTACCGACCTACATGGTGCCGGCACAACTTATCCCGTTGACGCAGATGCCACTGGGCCCCAGCGGCAAGGTCGATCGCAAGGCGTTGCCGGCCCCGGTGTGGCAGCAGCGGGAGCACGTCGAGCCGCAAACCGGGTTGCAGCAGCAGGTCGCTGCCATCTGGCGTGAGGTGCTGAACCTGCCGCGCGTTGGCCTGCAGGACGACTTCTTCGCCCTCGGTGGCCATTCGCTGCTGGCCACTCAAATTGTTTCGCGCACACGCCAGGCCTGCGATGTCGAGCTGCCGCTCAAGGCCTTGTTCGAAGCCAGCGAGCTGGGCGCCTTCTGTGCCGAGATCGCGCGTATCCGCGCTGCCGGTGAGCGCAACCTGCAAGGTGCAATCGCCCGCGTCGACCGCCGCCAGGCGGTGCCGCTGTCGTACTCGCAGCAGCGCATGTGGTTCCTCTGGCAAATGGAGCCAGGTAGCCCGGCGTACAACGTCGGCGGCATGGCGCGCCTGCGCGGCACCCTGCATGTGGATGCCTTCGAGCGTGCGCTGCAGGCGCTGGTGGTACGGCATGAAACCCTGCGCACCACCTTCCCAAGCATCGATGGTGTGCCGTATCAGTGCGTAGCCGAAGACAGCAGCCTGCACCTCGATTGGCAGGACTTCAGCGCCTTGCCCGCCGATGCCCGCCAGCAACGCCTGCAACAACTGGCCGACGACCAGGCGCACCAGCCGTTCGACCTGGAGCGCGGTCCGTTGCTGCGTGCCTGTCTGGTCAAAGCCCAGGAGCGCGAGCATTTCTTCGTGCTGACCCTGCACCATATCGTCACCGAAGGCTGGGCCATGGACATCTTCGCCCGCGAACTGGGCGAGCTGTACGAGGCCTTCGTCGATGACCGCGAATCGCCGCTGGCGCCGCTGCCGGTGCGGTACCTGGACTACAGCGTGTGGCAACGGCAATGGCTGGAAAGCGGCGAGGGTGAACGACAGCTGGCCTACTGGCAGGCCCGCCTGGGTGATGAGCATCCGGTACTGGCGCTGCCTGCCGACCGCCCGCGCCCGGCAGTGCAGAGCTACCGTGGCGGGCTGTACCGCTTCGAGCTCGACCCGGCGCTGGTTGCCCGCGTACATGCCTTCAACAGCCAGCGCGGCCTGACGCTGTTCATGACCATGACTGCCACCCTGGCCGCCATGCTGCACCGCTACAGCGGCCAGCGTGACTTGCGCATTGGCGCGCCGGTGGCCAACCGCATCCGCCCGGAAAGCGAAGGGCTGATTGGCGCGTTCCTCAACACCCAGGTGCTGCGTTGCGAGCTGGACGGCCAGATGACCGCCGCACTGTTGCTGGAGCAGGTACGGCAGGCTGCCATCGAAGGCCAGTCGCACCAGGACCTGCCGTTCGACCAGTTGGTGGAAGCCCTGCAGCCACCGCGCAGCAGCGCCTATAACCCGCTGTTCCAGGTGATGTGCAACGTGCAGCGCTGGGCCTTCCAGCAAAGCCGTCAACTTGCCGGCATGCAGGTGGATTACCTGGTCAACGACGCCAGCGCCACCAAGTTCGACCTGTACCTGGAGGTGACCGACCTCGACGGCCGCCTGGGTTGCTGCCTGACCTACAGCCGCGACCTGTTCGACGAACCACGTATCGCACGCATGGCCGAGCACTGGCAGCAACTGCTGGCCGGCATGCTCGACAACCCGCACCAGCGCCTGTGCGAGCTGCCGATGCTGAGCGGCGCCGAGCAGCAGGTGCTGGCGGGCCAGTTGCAGGGCGAGCTGGATTTCGCTCTCGACCAGACCGTGCATGGCCTGTTCGCCGCGCAGGCTGCGCGCACGCCACACGCTGGCGCGTTGACCTTTGCCGGCCGGCACATGACCTATGCCGAACTCGACCAGCAGGCCAACCGCCTGGCCCGCGCCCTGCGCGAGCGTGGCGTCGGCCCGCAGGTGCGCGTGGGCCTGGCGCTGGAGCGTTCGCTGGAAATGGTCGTCGGCCTGCTGGCCATCCTCAAGGCCGGTGGCGCCTACGTGCCGCTCGACCCCGAGTACCCACTCGACCGCCTGCGCTACATGATCGAAGACAGCTGCATCGGCCTGCTGCTCAGCCAGCGCGCGCTACTGCAAACCTTGGGGCAGTTGCCTGAAGGCGTGGCGCTTTGGAGCCTGGAGGACGACAGCGCCAGCCTGTCGGCCTACAGCGATGCGCCGCTGGACAACCTCAACCTGCCGCAGCACCAGGCTTACCTGATCTACACCTCTGGCTCCACCGGCAAGCCCAAGGGCGTGGTAGTCAGCCACGGCGAGTTCGCCATGCATTGCCAGGCGGTGATCGACGCGTTCGGCATGCGCAGCGAGGACTGCGAGCTGCACTTCTATTCGATCAATTTCGACGCTGCCAGCGAACGCCTGTGGGTGCCGCTGCTGTGCGGCGCCCGCGTGGTGCTGCGCGCCCAGGGGCAGTGGGGCGCCGAAGACATCTGCCAGCTGGTGCGCGAGCAGCAGGTGAGCATCCTCGGCTTCACGCCCAGCTACGGCAGCCAGTTGGCGCAGTACCTGGCCGGGCAGGGCGAGCAGTTGCCAGTGCGCCTGGTCATTACCGGTGGTGAAGCGCTGACCGGTGAACACCTGCAGCGCATCCGCCAGGCCTTCGCGCCGCAGCAGTTCTTCAACGCCTACGGGCCGACCGAAACCGTGGTCATGCCGCTGGCCTGCCTGGCACCACAGACACTGCCGGCGGAGTTGGGCAGCGTGCCGATCGGCCGCGTCATCGGTAAGCGCACGGCCTACATTCTCGACGAAGACCTTGCCCTGTTGCCGCAAGGCGGTATTGGCGAGCTGTATGTCGGCGGTGCCGGCCTGGCCCAGGGCTACCACGACCGCCCGGGCCTCAGCGCCGAGCGCTTCGTCGCCGACCCGTTCGGCAGCGAAGGCGGACGCCTGTATCGCACCGGTGACCTGGTGCGCCTGGGCAGCGATGGCCTGGTCGAGTACGTCGGCCGCGCCGATCAGCAGGTGAAAATCCGCGGTTTCCGGATCGAGCTGGGCGAAATCGAAAGCCGCCTGCAGGCGCATGCCGATGTCGACGAGGCTGTGGTACTGGCCCTCGACCTGCCGGGCGGCAAGCAACTGGTGGGTTACCTGGTGTGCAGGCAGGCCGCTGCCGACAGCGAGGCCCAGGGCCTGCTGCGCGACGCGGTGAAAGCCGAAGCCCGCCAGCACCTGCCGGACTACATGGTGCCGGCGCACCTGGTGCTGCTCGACAGCCTGCCACTGATGGGCAACGGCAAGCTCGACCGCCGTGCGCTGCCGCTGCCGGACCTGGAACAGGCACGCCAGCAGTACCAGGCGCCTGGCAACGAGGTGCAAGCGCAACTGGCGCAGATCTGGCGCGACGTGCTCAACGTTGCCCAGGTCGGCGTGCAGGACAACTTCTTCGAACTGGGCGGCGACTCGATCCTGTCGATCCAGGTGGTCAGCCGGGCTCGTCAGGCCGGCTTGCAGTTCACCCCGCGCGACCTGTTCCAGCATCAGACCATCCAGACCCTGGCCGCCATCGTTCAGCGCAGCGAAGCCGCCAGCAGCATCGAACAGGGCCAGCGCCAGGGGCAGGCCGGCCTCACGCCGATCCAGCACTGGTTCTTCGACAGTGAAGTGCCACAGCCGCAACACTGGAACCAGGCTGTTCTGCTGGAGGCGCGAAAGCCGCTGGATGAGGGGGTACTGGAGCGCGCCTTGGCCGCCCTGGTGCAGCACCACGACAGCCTGCGCCTGCGCTTCAGCCGGGCCCAGGGCCGCTGGCAGGCCGAATATGCTTCGCCTGCCTCCGGGCAGTTGCTGTGGACAGCCACCGTCGCCGATTTCGCCGATTGCCAGCCGCTGTACACCGACCTGCAACGCAGCCTCGACCTGGAGCAGGGCCCACTGTTGCGTGCCTTGCTGGTAAATGACGGGCAGGGCGGCCAGCGCCTGTTGCTGGCGATCCATCACCTGGTGGTCGATGGCGTGTCGTGGCGCGTGCTGCTGGAAGACCTGCAGGCGCTGTACCGCGGCCAGCCGCTGCCGGCCAAGACCCACGCCATGGGCGACTGGGCCGCACGCCTGGCCAGCTATGCCGGCAGCGATTCGCTGCGCGACGAGCTGGGCTGGTGGCAGGGCCAGTTGGGTGGCGTGCGCCGCGAACTGCCATGCGATCACCCGCAGGGCGGCAACCTGCACCGCCACGCCCGTACCCTGGCCATCGGCCTGGATGTGGCGCAGACCCGGCAGTTGCTGCAACAGGCCCCGGCGGCCTACCACACCCAGGTCAACGATCTGCTGCTGACCGCGCTGGCGCGTGCCTTGTGCCGCTGGAGCGGCGATGAAGAAGTGCTGGTACAGCTTGAAGGCCATGGCCGTGACGGGCTGTTCGAAGACATGGACCTGACCCGCAGCGTCGGCTGGTTCACCAACGCCTACCCGCTGAGCCTGCGCCCGCTGCCTGGCGAGGACGACGCGGCGCGGGCCGGTTCGATCAAGCGCATCAAGGAGCAGCTGCGCCAGGTACCGCACAAAGGCCTGGGTTACGGCGTGCTGCGCTACCTGGCCGATACGGCAGGGCGCGAGCAGATGGCGGCCCTGCCGCAGGCACGCATCACCTTCAACTACCTGGGCCAGTTCGACCAGCAGTTCGACAGCACAGCCCTGCTCCAGCCGCTGGACGCCCCAGCCGGCCTGGCCCATGACCTGGATGCGCCGCTGCCCAACTGGTTGAGTGTCGATGGCCAGGTGTATGGCGGCGCCCTGCAGCTGCGCTGGACCTTCAGCACCGAGCGCTATGACGAGCGGACCATCGCCGGCCTGGCCGAAGCCTACCGCCAGGAGCTGCTGGCGCTGGTCGAGCATTGCCTGGCTGATGGCAACGGCAGTTTCACCCCCTCGGACTTCCCGCTGGCGCACCTGACCCAGGCGCAGATCGACGCGCTGCCGGTACCGGCAGTACAGATCGAGGACGTCTACCCGCTGACGCCTATGCAGGAGGGCATGCTGCTGCACACCCTGCTGGAGCCGGGCACTGGCCTCTACTACATGCAGGACCGCTACCGCATCAACAGCGCGCTCGACCCCGAACGCTTCGCCCAGGCGTGGCAGGCGGTGGTGGCGCGCCACGAAGCGCTACGCGCATCGTTCAGCTGGAACACCGGCGAGGCGATGCTGCAGATCATCCACAAGCCGGGCAACACGCCGGTGGACTACCAGGACTGGCGTGGCCTCGACGACGACGCCCAGGAGCAGCGCCTGCAGGCGCTGCACAAGCAGGAGCGCGAGGCAGGTTTCGCCCTGCTCAGCGAGGCGCCGTTCCACCTGCGCCTGGTGCGTGTGGCCGACGAGCGCTACTGGTTCATGATGAGCAACCACCACATCCTCATCGATGCCTGGTGCCGTTCGCTGTTGATGAACGATTTCTTCGAGATCTACCAGGCCCTCGGCGAGGGGCGCCAGGCCCGCTTGCCGGTGCCACCGCGTTACCGCGACTACATTGGTTGGCTGCAACGCCAAGGCCTGGACGACGCGCGAGCCTGGTGGCAGGCGAACCTGGCCGGCTTCGAACGCGCCACCACCATCCCCAGCGACCGCCCGCTGCGCCACGACCATGCCGGTAGCGGCATGATCGTCGGCGACTGTTACACCCGCCTGGCGGTGAGCGACGGCGTGCGCCTGCGTGAACTGGCCCAGGCCCACCAGCTCACCGTCAACACCTTCGCCCAGGCGGCCTGGGCCCTGGTGCTGGCGCGCCACAGCGGCGACCGCGACGTGATCTTTGGCGTGACCGTGGCCGGGCGCCCGGTGAGCATGCCGCAGATGCAGCGTACCGTCGGCCTGTTCATCAACAGCATCGCCTTGCGCGTGCAGTTGCCGATGGCGGGTGAGCGCTGCAGTGTGCGCCAGTGGTTGCAAGGCCTGCTGGAGCGCAACATGGAGCTGCGTGAGTACGAATACCTGCCGCTGGTGGCGATCCAGGAATGCAGCGAACTGCCCAAGGGCCAGCCGCTGTTCGACAGCCTGTTCGTGTTCGAGAACGCGCCGGTGGAAACTGCCGTGCTCGACCACGCCCAGCACCTGAATGCCAGTTCCGACTCGGGCCGTACCCACACCAACTTCCCGCTGACAGCGGTGTGCTACCCGGGCGATGACCTTGGCCTGCATCTGTCGTTCGACCAGCGCTACTTCGACTACCCGACCGTCGAGCGCCTGCTGGCCGAGTTCAAGCGCCTGCTGCTGGCGCTGGTGCAAGGCTTCGAAGGGGAGATGAGCGCATTGCCATTGCTGAGCGCAGAGGAGCAGCGCTTCCTGCTCAAAGACTGCAACCACACTGCGCGCGCCTACCCGTTGGAACAGAGCTACATCGCGCAGTTCGAGGCACAGGTGGCCGCACATCCGCAACGTATCGTGGCCCGGTGCCTGGACGCGTCCTACGACTACGCCGGCTTGAACCTGGCGGCCAACCGCCTGGGCCATGCCTTGATCGCGGCGGATGTGAACGTGGACCAGCCGGTAGCTCTGCTGGCCGAGCGTGGGCTACCGCTGCTGGGCATGATCGTCGGCAGCTTCAAGGCCGGCGCCGGCTACCTGCCACTGGACCCGGGCCTGCCGGCGGCGCGCCTGCAAAGCATCATCCAGCTAAGCCGTACACCCGTGCTGGTGTGCAGCGCGGCCTGTGCCGGGCAAGGGCGGCAGTTGCTGGGCGAGCTGGAGGCAGCGGTGCGGCCGCAGCTGCTGATCTGGGAAGACATCCAGGCCAGCCCGGTGGCCAGCCACAACCCCGGCATTCACAGCGGGCCGGATAACCTCGCCTATGTGATCTACACCTCAGGCTCCACTGGCCTGCCGAAGGGTGTAATGGTCGAGCAGCGCGGCATGCTCAACAACCAGCTGAGCAAGGTGCCGTACCTGGCGCTTGGCGAGCACGACGTGATTGCCCAGACGGCTTCGCAGAGCTTCGACATTTCGGTTTGGCAGTTCCTTGCCGCGCCGCTGTTCGGCGCCAGGGTGGAGATCGTGCCGAACGCCATCGCCCATGACCCGCACGGCCTGCTGGCGCATGTGCAGGCCACCGGCATCAGCGTGCTGGAGAGCGTGCCGTCGCTGATCCAGGGCATGCTGGCCAACGATCACCAGGCCCTCGATGGCCTGCGCTGGATGCTGCCGACCGGCGAGGCCATGCCTCCGGAGCTGGCGGCGCAGTGGTTGCAGCGCTACCCGCAGATCGGCCTGGTCAACGCCTACGGCCCGGCGGAGTGCTCCGATGACGTGGCGTTCTTCTGCGTCGATGCCGCCTCGACCCGTGGCAGCTACCTGCCGATCGGCACGCCAACCGACAACAACCGCCTGTATCTGTACGGCGAGGACCAGACGCTGGTACCGCTGGGGGCGACGGGTGAGTTGTGCGTGGCTGGCACCGGGGTGGGCCGTGGCTATGTCGGCGACCCGGTGCGCACGGCGCTGGCGTTCATTCCCCATCCTCATGGTGCACCGGGCGAACGCCTGTATCGCACGGGCGACCTGGCGCGGCAGCGCCCGGACGGGGTGCTGGAGTATGTCGGTCGCATCGACCATCAGGTGAAGATTCGCGGTTACCGCATCGAACTGGGCGAAATCGAAGCCCGCCTGCACGAACAGCCGGAGATCCGCGACGCTGCCATTGGCGTGCAGGAGGGCACCAATGGCAAGCACCTGGTGGGTTACCTGGTGGCGCATCAGGGCGTTGCTGCCGACGCTGCGTTGCTGGAACAGCTAAAGCAGCGCCTGCGTGCCGAGTTACCGGAGTACATGGTCCCACTGCACTGGGGCTGGTTCGACAGCCTGCCGCACAACGCCAACGGCAAGCTCGACCGCAAGGCCCTGCCGGTCATCGACATCGGTGGCCAGCACAGCCAGGCTTACCAGGCGCCGCGCAATGAACTGGAAGAGGTACTGGCCGGTATCTGGGCAGACGTGCTCAAGGCCGAGCGGGTCGGGGTGCACGACAACTTCTTCGAGCTGGGCGGGCATTCGCTGCTGGCCACGCAAATCGCCTCGCGGGTGCAGAAGCAGTTGCAGTTGAACGTGCCGCTGCGGGCGATGTTCGAGTGCAGCACGGTGGAGGAACTGGCGGTGTATGTGCAGGGGCTGCAGGGCAGTGTGCTGGATGACGACAAGGTCGACCGGCTCAGCGACCTGATGGCTGAGCTGGAGGGCTTGTGACCTGAGCAGGTGAGGCCAGCACCACTCCTGGATTGGTGCACAAAAGTTGAAATTGCTGGGGCCGCTATGCGGCCCTTTCGCGACACAAGGCCGCTCCTACAGCTACGGCGTTGTTCTCGAGGTTTGGCGCAGTACCTGTGGGAGCGGGCATGCCCGCGAACACCGGCGCAGCCGGTGCCATAAACCGCGTTGAGTTCTTCGCGGGCTTGCCCTCTCCCACAGGGCCGCCACAGCCTTGTGCTGCTAATGGGCTGCAAGGCAGCCCCGGCGATTTCACATCAGCGCTTGCCGAGAATCTTCCCAAGCAACTCCGGCCGCGGCGCGCCTTGCTGGCTCTGCAGGTTGCCCTGGTCATCCTGATAGAAGATCGCCGGGGTCGCCTGCAAGCCCATTTCTTCCATCAGCGCCATGTTCGCCGCCAGCTTTTGCTGCACCGCCTCCGGTACCTGCTCCAGTGCTTTCAACTTGCTGGCCTTGCCCGCTTTTTCATGCTCGTGCAGTGCCTTGGCCGGGTCTTTCGCCGCCAGCAGCGCCGCCGACTTGCCCGGGCTGTCCTCGCGGATGATGCCGACCATGATATGGCGCAACTGCACCTTGCCCGACTCGACCCACGGCCGCGCCTGCTCCCAGAACATGTTGCAGTACGGGCAGTTGGGGTCGCTGAACAGGTACACCTTGCGCGGCGCATCGTCCTTGCCGTCGGCGATCCAGGAGGTTTTTTCCATCTTCGCCCATATTTCCTTGCTCATCGGCGCATACACCAGCTTTTTCAGCGGCTCGGCACTGAGGTCGTTGCCCTGTTCGTCGAACAGGCTGCCTACCAGTACATGCTTGCCGTCAGGGGTGAGGTACAGGGCCAGGCCGTTATTCTGGTACTCGGCGGCATACCCGCGCAGGCCGTTGGGGGCGTCGAAGCTGCCTTTGATCACGGCGCCCTTGGCTTGCAGTTGCGCAATCGCCTTGGGCAGCTCTTCGGCTTGCAGGGTGGGGGCAGCCAGCAGGGCCAGGGACAGGGGCAGCAGTGCAGTCAGTCGCATGTCAGTTTCCTTGTGCGGCAGGGGCGGGCGCGGTGGCCCGGTCGAAAGGCTCCAGGGCGTGGCGCAGGCTGGCCCGGGAAAGCTCGCCCAGATGGCTGCCGACCAGGCGCCCGTCGGCGTCGTAGAACAAAGTGGTGGGCAGGGCCATGGAGCCGACGCGCTGGGCCAGCAGACCGGTGCCATCGAACAGCACGTGGGTCAGGCTCAAGCCGGTGGTGGCGAGAAAGGTGCTGACGTTTTCCGGGGTCTCGCCCTGGTTGACGAACAGGAAGGTCACGTGCGGGTAAGCGCTTTGCGCCTGTTGCAGCACCGGCATTTCGCGTCGGCAGGGTGGGCACCAGGTGGCCCAGATGTTGATGACCAGCGGTTTGCCGCGGTAGCTGTGCAACGCTACGGATTGGCCGTTGGCCTTGCGCAGGCTCAGCTCGGGCAGTTCGGTGCCCTTGCTGTACAGGTGGCCACCGAGGCTGGCCAGGCCCCAGAACAGCGCGCCGCTGAACAGCGCCCAGCCCAGCGGGCGGCGCAGGCCCGGATGGCGCCAGCCCTGCCACAGGGCGCCGAGCACGATGCCGGCGAGGCCCGACCAGAACAGGAAGCCGCCATCCCGGATATCGATGATCTGCAGCGGGTCGTCCTGGTACATCGGCCAGTAGGCCAGCACGAAGCCGGCGCGTGCGCACAGCAAGCCGATCAGGAACAGGTTGAACAGTGCCGATTCCGGGCTCTCGCCGCCACGCCGGGCGACCCACCAGCCGACCATGCTGGCGATCACCAGGGCAGTGAGCATCAGCAGGTGGTTGAGGGCCATGGTCAGTGGCCCGAGGGTTACGGTCAGCATCAGCCTTGGCTCCTGGTCTGGGTCCAGTGTTGCAGGAAGGCGGCTGCATCTACCTCACCGGTGATGCGCCGCGCGCGGCGTTCGTCGCCTTCCGGGCCGACCCAGATGATGCTGGGCGGGCCGGGTACCTGGTAGCGCTGGAGCAGGGCCTGGCTGGCCGGGGTGTCGGCGGTAACGTCCAGGCGCAGCAGGTGCACACCGGCCAGGCCGGCCTGCACGTCGCTGCGGGCGAACACCTGTTTTTCCATGACCTTGCACGACACGCACCAGTCGGCATAGTAGTCGAGCATCACCCACTGGCCACGGGCCTTGGCCGCATCCAGTTCGCGTTGCAGGTCTTCGGGGCGGCTGACGGTGACGAAGGCGTCCTCGGTGTGCTGGCCGCTGGCCTGCGTGGCGCCGCCACCGGCGAACGGGCGCAGTGGCTGCCAGAGGTCGTCGCCACCGGCCGCCGCCCCCACCAGCAGCAGGCCGCCCCACAGGGCACCCAGCAGCGGCAAGGCTCGCAGTGCCGGCAACCGCTGCAGGGCCGGCCAGGCAGCCCAGGCCAGGGCGATCAGCAAGGCGCCGCTCAGGGCCAGCAGCAATGCTGCGGGCAGCAGGCTGCGCAAGGTGTATAGCGCCATGCCCAGGAACACGAAACCGAACACGCCCTTGACCCGGTTCATCCAGGCGCCCGGGCGGGGCAGGTAGCGGTTGCCGAGGGTAACCAGCAACAGCAGCGGCACGCCCATGCCCAGGCCGAGGCTGAACAGCACCAGCGCCCCTTGCAGCACATCGCCGCTCTGGGCGATGTACAGCAGCGCGCCGGCCAACGGTGCGGTCATGCATGGGCCCATCAGCAGGCCGGACAGCGCGCCAAGTAGCGCCGCGCCATACAGGTTGCCGCCACGGGTACCTTGCCCGGCGCGGTCGAGGCGGTCACGCACGGCGGCGGGCAGTTGCAGTTCGAAGGCGCCGAACATCGGCAGGGCCAGCAGCACGAACAGCCCCGCCAGGCTGCCCAGCAGCCAGGGTTGTTGCAGCCAGGCCTGCAGGCTGGCACCCAGCAGCGCGGCGACCACCCCCAGGGCGGCATACACCAGGGCCATGCTCAGTACATAGACCCCGGCCAGGATCCAGCCGCGCCTGGCGCTGGCGCCATTGCCCAGTACCAGCCCGGCGAGGATCGGCAGCATCGGCAGGGAGCAGGGGGTAAAGGCCAGCAACAGGCCCAGGCCGAAGAACGCCAGCAGGCTCCAGGCCAGGTGGCCTTGTTGCAGGTCGCTGGCCAGGGCTTGGTCACTGGCTTGTTCGGCCGCCGGGGCCACACTGCCGCCCAGGTCGATCAGCGTGGTTTGCGGCGGGTAGCACAGGCCCGCATCGGCACAGCCCTGCCAGCCCAGGCGCAACTGACCCTGGGCACTGGCCGGGAGCAGCAGTTCGAGCTGGTCGCGGTACACCGCGCTGTCGCCGAAGAACTCGTCGTGATGGTTGAGGGCGGCTGGCAGTTGCGGGTGCTGCTCGGCAGGCAGGCCGTCGAACTTCAGGCGCTTCTGATACAGGTAGTAGCCAGGCTGGATCTGGAAGAACAGGCGCATTTGGCCGTCGGCCTGGCGGTCGTGGGTAAGCACGAAGGCTTGGCTGACCGGCAGGAAGTCCGGTTTGACATCGAACGGGTTGGCCTGCAATGAGCCGGCCAGCAGCAGAGTCAGTAAGAGCAGGAGGACGCGCATGTCTTCGCCTTGGCAGTACGTTGAAAGGGGTCATGCTGGCTTGGGTCGATTAACCCAAGGTTAACTCTGGTTTTTGGTCAGGGGGCGCTCAGGGCTTGGAGGTGTATGCCGTGGGATTGTTTGCGCCTGGGAGATCCCAAGACAACCACCTACCAGCCCCAGAGCAAATTCCCCCCCAGATCCCAGACATGTCGCGACATATTGTCGACTTGACTTTGCCTGCGCCAACACAATTGCTGTAAAGTTGACGTACGGGTCAGCTTTTCGGGCTGGTACCAGAATCAAAAAAAGGGCAGATCCCCAGCTGCCCAGAGGATCAAGCATGTCCAACCGTGATATTTCCCGGCGCGCCTTCTTGCAAGGCGGCCTGATCGCTGGTGTCGGCGTGACCATGGCGCCGCTCGGCAGCCAAGCGTTCGCCGCGCTGATGGAAGAACGCGTCACCACCTCGCCGCAGAAGTGGATGAACCATGATGGCAAGGCGCGTTTCCGTAACGACGCCCTGTCCAAGGTCTGTGGCGACAAGGTGTTCGCCCGCGACATCCGTGCCAAGGACATGCCTGGCTGGCCCGCGCAGCAGGGCCATGCGCTGCTGCTCAAGGCGACCAAGGCCGACCGTATCTATGCCGGTCATGACCTAAGCCTGCTTGGCGCCGACCTGCAGCCGGACCGCATCGTCACCGCTGCCGACCTGGAAAAGGACGGCATCGCCTGGCCCGAGGCCCACTCGCCCGACCCGCTGCTGCCGCCCGGCAAGGTGCCGATGTTCATCGGCCACCCGGTGGCGATCCTGATCTGGCACGACTTCGAGCGTTTCCGCCAGGCCAAGCGCAAGCTGCAGTTCAACGACCAGGCGATCCGCTATGGCGCCCAGGCGCCGCTGTACCAGCGCGACCCTTACGGGAGCTTCCGCTTCGTGCGTGTGGGCGGTGCCACGCCGTTCGACGACGATGAATTCTCCAGCCTGAAGAACTCCATGCTGTTCCCCACCATCCTCAACCGCAAGCCGGTGTGGTCGAAGCAGCCCAACCAGCATGGCGACCTGACCGAGCAGGGCCTTTTCCATGCCAGGCGCATGGCCGAGCAGCTGGACAATCCGCCCGAGGATTGGCTGGTGTTCGACGAGCGCTACAAGACGCCGTCCATCGAGCCGGCCGCACTGGAACCGGACAACGGCAACGGCTGGTACGACCCGGCCAGCGGCACGCTGCACTTCGTGGTCGCGACCCAGTGTCCGTTCGAAGTGGCGCAGGAATGCGTGCACATGATCAAGCCGTCGCGCTTCGCCCTGAACACCCTGAACATGCACCCGGGCTATACCGTGGGCTACGGCTCGAAAGACAACAACATCTTCGTCTTCTACGCCGCCGTGGCCGCGCTGTATGGCGCTGGTGTGCCGATCCGCCTGGCCAACGACCGCTACGAGCAGTTCCAGAGTGGCATCAAGCGCCACGCATTCGATATCCGCTACCAGTTGGCGGTGGACAAGAAGGACAACAGCTTCAAGATCTTCCGCGCCGACATGACTTGCGACGGCGGCGGGCGTATCAACTACAGCCCCTCGGTGGCGGCGGTCGGCGCCACGGCGGCGCAGTCGATCTACTACATGCCGCAGAACGACCTGTCGGTCACTGCCTATCACTCCCGTGGCGTCGAGGCCGGCTCCATGCGCGGCTACGGCACCCTGCAGACCATGGCCGCCACCGAAATGATGGTGGATGAGATCGCCGGGCGCCTGGGCGTCGATGCCATCGACCTGCGCCGCGCCAACGCGCTGAAGTCGGGCATGAAGAACACCCAGGGCGCGGTCCCGGCCGGCGCCCTGCGCCTTTACGAGATTCTCGACAAGGCCGCCGTGCACGACTGGTGGCGCAACCGCGACGCGCGCAAGCAGCAGATGGATGCCAAGGACCCGGACCACTGGTATGGCGTGGGCTTTGCCATCTGCCAGAAAGATTTCGGCACCGGCTCCGAAGCACCCATGGCCAGCATCGAGTTCAGCCGCGACGGGCGAATCAGCCTGCGCCACATCGGCACCGAACTGGGGACTGGCATGTCCACCTCCCAAGCCCTGGTGGTCAGCGATTTCCTCGGCCGCTCGGCCGACGAGGTCAAGACCGCGGTCACCGAATGGCCGGAGCTGCAGCTGACCACCAGCGGCAACCCGTACCTGATCAGCCAGCCCGAGCAGGACGCCGCGCTGCGCAACCCGCGTTGGGTCGGCAAGCTCGCTTCGCCGTCGTCGGCGACCAACTCGGCCTTCTACTTCAGCCATGCCACCCGCGAAGCGGCGCGCGTGCTGTTCAACCACGGTCTGTGGCCGGCGGCCATGGCCATCTGGAGCCAGGGCCCGTACGGCGGCCAGGCCAACCCGCTGGTGGTGCGCCGCGAGAATGCGGTATGGGTCAACGGCGAGCTGACCGGCAACGGCCTGTCACCGATCCCGTTCGCCCAGCTGGCCCAGAAGGCCCACGACATGGGGCTGGTAACCGGCGTCAGCGTGCACGGTTTCAACCGCTGGAGCTGGGCCGAAGCCGACTTCGTCATCGACGGCGTGCGCGAACGCTTCCCGCTCGACGCGGTGGCAGTGAAGTACGGCGATGGCGCGGTGAATGCCAAGAAGGCGCAGATGAGCAGCCACGGCTACCACCTGCTCGACCGGCAGAACGCCGCCTACCCCGACACCCAGCTGAACAACGCCATGGTCACCTACTACAGCCCGGTGGCGACCATTGTCGAAGTCAAGGTGAACAAGGGCACTCACGAAGTGCAGGTACTCAACCACCACAGCTGGGTCGAGTGCGGCCGGGTGCTGGTGCCGGAACTGGTCAAGGGCCAGCTCGAGGGCGGTATCGCCATGGGCATCGGCCATGCCTTGACCGAAGAAATGCCGTTGTACGAGGGCGGGCCAGGGGAGGGCGACTGGAACTTCAACCGCTACCGCCTGCCGCATGCACGCGACGTGGCGGTGTGGCAGCAGACCAGCGAAATCCTCCCGCCGCTGTCACCGACCGACCCGTCCAAGGGTATTGCCGAGGTGGTGATGATCCCGGTCGTCGGTGCCATCGGCAATGCCGTCGCGCATGCCATCGGCAAGCGCGTTCGCGATCTCCCCATCACCCCAGCCCGTATCAAGGAGGCCCTCAATGGCTAACCGTCCACTGCAACTGACCCTCAACGGTCAACCGGTCGGCCCGGTCGAGGTCCCTGACGACCTGGCGATGATCGACTACCTGCACGAACACCAGAACCTCACCGGCTCGCGCCTGGGCTGCGGCCAGGGCATCTGCCACGCCTGCGTGGTGATCGTCGACAACCCCGACGGCACCTGCGAGGAGGTGCGTACCTGCATTACCGGCGCGCATTACTTCGAGGGCAAGAAGGTCCGCACCATCGAGGGCCATGCCAAACAGGACGAGGCCGGCAACCTCACGCTGAACCCGATCCAGCAGAAGTTCGTCGACCTGTTCGCCTTCCAGTGCAGCTACTGCGCGCCGGGCTTCGTCAATGCCGCCACGGTGCTGGTGGAAACCGCCCAGCGCCAGCCGCTGAAGAAGAGCGAGGTGGAAGACCGCATCGAGGCGAGCCTGGGCCACCACATCTGCCGTTGCACCGGCTACGTGCGTTACTACGACGCCACCCGCACGGTGCTCAACGACCTCGGCCTGGTCAAGGAGGGTTGAGCATGGGTCTTGTTCGTAGCGCACTGGCGCTGGCTCTCGGCCTTGCCTTTACCTCGCTTGCCCAGGCGGCCGACCAGGCGCAGGTCAAGCGCGGTGAATACCTGGCCCGTGCGGCCGACTGCATGGCCTGCCACACCGCCGAAGGCGGCGCGCCGTACGCCGGCGGCCTGCCGATCCATTCGCCGTTCGGCACCATTTACGGCAGCAACATCACCCCGGACAAGCAGTACGGCATCGGCAACTACAGCGCCGACGAATTCTTCGCCGCGGTAACCGAGGGCAAGCGCAAGGACGGTGCCAACCTCTACCCGGCGATGCCGTACACCTCGTACCACCTGATCAAGCGTGAAGATTCGGACGCGATCCTCGCTTACCTGATGACCGTGCCGCCAATCAACCGCCCGGCACCGCAGACTGCGTTGCGTTTTCCTTTCAACGTGCGCCAGGGACTTAGCGGCTGGAACATGCTCTACGGCAAGAGCGTGCAGTTGCAACCGACCGAAGGCAAAAGCACGGCCTGGCAGCGTGGGCAGTACATGGTCGAAGTCATGGGCCATTGCGGCGAGTGCCATACCCCGCGCAACCCGATCGGTGCGTTGCAGCAGGACCAGCGTCTGAGCGGTGGCCTGCTGGGGGGCTACCTGGCCCCGAGCCTGCTGGCCCAGGACCTGGCCGATCGCGGCTGGACCCAGCCGGACCTGACCACCTTCCTCAAGCACGGCATCAGCGCCCAGGGCAGCATGTTCAACGAAATGTTCCCGGTGGTGCACCACAGCACCCAACATCTGGAAGATGCCGATCTGGCGGCCATGGCCACCTACCTGCTGGGCGACCAGCCACCGCCGGCCAAGGCCATCCAGGCGGTGGCGCTGGAGCAGATGAGCGACAGCGCCAGGCGTGGCCGCCAGCAGTACCTGAATGTCTGCGCCGGCTGCCATGGAGTGGACGGCGAGGGCAAGCCGCACATCGCCGTGGCCATGCGCGGCAACACGGTGCTGCGCCAGGCCGACTCGCGCAACCTGGTCAAGGTGATCCTCGAAGGCATCCGTGAACAGCAGTTCACCGGCTTCGAGCGCATGCAGCCGATGCCGGGCTTTGCAGACAAGCTCGATGACCAGCAGGTGACGGATATGGTCAACTACCTGCGGCAGGCCTGGGGTGGATTGCCCGGTGACCTGAGCGTACAGCAGCTCGCAGAGCTGAAGGCGGAGTAAAGGGTGCAGCATCTCGATCTACAGGTGGTCCGCCAGGCGTTGCAGTGGTCGTGCGGTGGCCAGCGGGTGTGGTTGTGCACGGTGCTTGCCACCTATGGCTCGGCGCCCCGTGCGCCGGGCTCGCTGCTGGCGGTGAACGCCAGCGGGCAGTGGCTGGGTTCACTGTCCGGTGGCTGCGTCGAAGACGACTTTCTCGAGCGCGTGGGCCGGGGGGAGTTTCCCGAGCCAGTGGCCATCGTGCGTTATGGCGATGGCAGTGACTCACGTTCGAGCATCCGCCTGCCCTGTGGCGGCGTGCTGGAGGTGCTGGTGGAGAACCTGCCGGCCGAATGCGAGGTGCAGGCGCACCTGCGTGAGCTGGAAAGCGCATTGCAGGGCCAGCGCCGCGTGCTGCGTGAAGTGAGCCTGCCCGAGGGCAGGCGCCTGCTTGCCGATGACCACAGCCAGGGGCCGCGTGTGGAGCGTGAAAGTGCCCGTGTACGCTTGCGAGTGGGGGCCGCCCAGCGTCTGCTGCTGGCCGGGTACTCCAGCGTCGCGCATTTCTGTGCCGAGTTCGGCAAGGGCATGGGCTTCGAAGTCATCCTCTGCGAGCCGCGTGACGAAGTGCTCGACGGCGTGCGGCTGGATGGCATCGAGGTGCGCCGCGAGCTGCCATCGGAGTTCATCGCCCATGGTGGTTGCCATGCCGACACTGCGGTGGTGGCGCTGACCCACGACCCGAAGATCGATGACCTGGCGATGCTCGAAGCGGTGCGCACCGAGGCGTTCTATATCGGTGTGATGGGCTCCCGGGCGACCTCCGACAAGCGCCGTGAACGCCTGCGGCGGATCGGTGGCCTGGGCGAGGTCGAACTGAGTCGCATCCACGCCCCGATCGGCCTCAACCTGGGCAGCAAGACCCCGGCCGAGATCGCTTTGGCGGTGCTGGCCGACATCCTGCGGGTGCGCAACGGCATCGAGCGGGGGGCGCTGTGAGCGTGGTTGCGCTGGTATTGGCGGCAGGCCGCGGCATGCGTTTTGGTTCAGACAAGCGCCGGGCGACCTTGGCTGATGGTCGCAGCCTGCTGGTACATAGCGTGGAACGGGCCCAAGCGGTGTTCGATGATGTGCGGGTGGTGTTGCGCGCGGGCGAATGGAGCGAGGATTTTGCCTTGCCTGCCGATTGCCCGATTGTCGCCAGCCCGGATGCGGCGTCGGGGATGGGGCATAGCCTGGCTGCCGGGGCCAGGTCGTTGGGTAACAGCCAGGCGCAGGCGGTGGCGATCTTGCTGGGTGATATGCCTTGGATCGAATCGGCAACCTTGCGTCGGTTGGCCGAGGCGGCCAGTGCCTCGACCATCGTGTTGCCGCACCATGCGGGGCAGCAGGGGCACCCGGTGATTTTCGGGCGCGACTTCTGGCCGGCGCTGGGGCAGCTTGCCGGGGATGAAGGAGCTCGGTCGGTGGTGCAAGCGCATCGGGATCGTTGCGTGGTGGTTGAAGTGGAGGATGCTGGGGTGTTGCTGGATGTAGATACGCCGCAGGGATTGATTTAGGCACTGGTGTTCGCCACAACATCTTCAGCGCCTGTCAGATCGAGCGCCGCGCGGGCGGCGCTCGATTTCGCAGGCGCTGCAAGGTGAACAACCCTCCACCCCACAAAAGGTCCATAATCCCCACTTAATCTGCCCAAGGTGCAATGCCAGCCACACCATTCCGGGAGCCCCACCATGCACGTTCTGCTCTGCGAGGACGACGACCTGATCGCCGCCGGCATTTGCGCCGGCCTTACCGCCCAGGGCCTGACCGTGGACCGTGTGAGCAACGCCGCCGATGCACGGGCGATGCTGCAGGCCGCGCAGTTCGACGTGATGATCCTCGACCTTGGCCTGCCAGACGAAGACGGACTGAAGCTGTTGCGTCGCCTGCGCGAGAAAGGCGAGACGCTGCCAGTGCTGGTGCTCACCGCCCGTGATGCGGTCACCGACCGGGTCGATGGCCTGCAGGCCGGTGCCGACGATTACCTGCTCAAGCCGTTCGACCTGCGCGAGCTGGCTGCTCGCCTGCACACCCTGCTGCGGCGGGTGGCCGGGCGGGCGGTGAATGTGATCGAACATGGCCCGCTGCGCTATGACCCGAGCAGCTGCGAGGCAACCCTGGCCGGCCAGCCGGTCGACCTGTCCCGGCGTGAACAGGCGTTGCTCCAGGCGTTGCTGCAGAACCCCGGGCGGGTGCTGTCCAGCGAGCAGCTCAAAGATTGCGTGTACGGCTTCAGCGACGAAGTCGAAAGCAATGCCCTGAACGTGCATATTCACCACCTGCGGCGCAAGCTGGGCAACGGCATCGTCGAGACCGTGCGCGGCCTGGGCTACCGGCTGGGCCCGGCGCAAGCGCCGGAGGAGGCGGCGTCATGAGCCTGCGGGTACGCCTGAGCCTGATCCTGGGCAGCGCCTTCGTGATCATCTGGGCGCTGGCCGCCGCGTGGATGCTGCGCGACCTGCGCCAGCAGATGATGTTTTCCCTCGACCAGCGGCTGGTGGCTTCGGCACGCATGGTCGCCGGGCTGATCGACCAGCTGCCGCAGCCGCTGACCGCCAAGGGCGGGGAAGCGCACTTTTCCGCCGACCAGTTCAGCGTGCCGGACGGCATGGCCTGCCAGGTCAGCTCGCTGCGTGGCGAGATTCTCGCCAGCAACCACAAGCACGATGGCGTCATGGACGATGAACGCAGCGGTTTCCGTGACCAGACCATCGACGACGCACTGTGGCGCACCTTCACCTACAACCATGGCGATGTGCGTATCACCACCGCTGACCGGCACATGGAGCGCGAGGCGCTGAACCAGTCGATCCTGCTGGCGGCCTCGGCGCCGGTGCTGATGGCCCTCCTTGGCAGCCTGGGGTTGTTGTGGATCGGCCTGGGCAAGGGGCTGGAGCCTCTCAACCGCATGCGCGATGCCCTGCGCCGCCGGCGCGCGGACAGCGTCGAGCCGCTGCAGGTGGCGGGCATGCCCAGCGAACTGCAACCGTTGCTGGAAACCCAGAACCAGCTGTTCCTGCGTATTGCCCAGACCATCGAGCGTGAGCGGCGCCTGACTGACGATGCCGCGCATGAACTGCGCAGTCCGCTGACGGCGATCAAGACCCACTTGCAGGTAGCGCGGATGACCGATGGCACCGTGCGCGAGCAGGCGCTGGAACATGCAGAGCAGGGGGCCGACCGCATGCATCGCACACTGGAGCAGTTGTTGATGCTGGCGCGGGTGGAAGGCAGCCTGTCGTTCGAGGATGGCGTGCAGTGCAGCGCCGAGCAGGTGGCCCGGCAGGCAGTGCAGGATGCCGGCGGCGGTGACAACCGGCGCATCGTGCTGCGCTTGCCTGAAGCAGCTACGCAGGTCTACCTGGGCATGCCGGCCCCCTTGGCGGTTGCGGCGCTGCGCAACCTGCTGGACAACGCCTTGCGCCATGGCGGCGACGAGGCGGTGGAGCTTGAGGTGCAGATGGCTGACGGCCAGGTGGGCTTCATGGTGCGGGACCATGGGCCGGGGATTGCCGAGGCGGACCTGGAGCACCTGACCGAGCGCTTCTGGCGTAACGGGCAGAGTGGTGGATGCGGGTTGGGGCTGGCGATCGTGCAGGCGATCGTGCAGCGTTGTGCCGGTAGCCTGAAGTTCGACAGTCGCAGTGATGGGTTGCGGGTGTTGTTGCAAGTGCCGGCGCGCTCGGCCAGCTGATCTTCACTGTCTGTGCCGGCCCTTTCGCGGGGGTGGCC
>NZ_JBNRIJ010000002.1:330375-334293 GCF_053557675.1 Pseudomonas sp. XP1
ATAGAGTAACAACCGCTAAATCCTCCCCGCACTCAAGCGTTTTCCAAGCGACGAACACCCGCACTTTCGCTTGCTTGCGAGGATTCACCCATGTCCACCGCTTCCTGCCTTGCCCAGGTCCCGCCGGCCAGCGCGCCGCGTGCCTTGTACGAGTTCACCGATTCACCCTTGCTGCAACGCCAGCAACAACAGGAGTCCAACGCCCGCAGCTACCCGCGGCGCATCCCGCTGGCACTCAAGCGCGCCCGTGGCATCCATGTGGAGGATGTTGAAGGGCGCCAGTTCATCGACTGCCTGGCCGGCGCCGGCACCCTGGCGCTGGGCCACAACCACCCGGTGGTGGTCGAGGCGATCCAGCGGGTACTGGCCGATGAGCTGCCGTTGCACACCCTGGACCTGACCACGCCAGTCAAGGACCGCTTCGTCCAGGACCTGTTCGGCGTGCTGCCCGAGGCGTTGCGCCGTGAAGCCAAGGTCCAGTTCTGCGGCCCGACAGGCACCGATGCGGTGGAAGCAGCGCTGAAACTTGTACGCACCGCCACCGGCCGCAGCACCGTGCTGGCCTTCCATGGCGCCTACCATGGCATGAGCCAGGGTGCGCTGAGCCTGATGGGCAGCCATGGGCCGAAGCAGCCGCTGGGGGCCTTGCTCGGCAACGGTGTGCAGTTCATGCCGTACCCCTACGACTACCGTTGCCCGTTCGGCTTGGGCGGTGAAGCCGGGGTCAGGGCCAACCTGCATTACCTGGAAGCCCTGCTGCTCGACCCGGAAAGCGGCGTGCCGCTGCCGGCGGCGGTGATCCTCGAGGTGGTGCAGGGCGAGGGCGGCGTGATCCCGGCCGATATCGAGTGGCTCAAGGGGGTACGCCGTATCACCGAGCAGGCCGGCGTGGCGTTGATCGTCGATGAGATCCAGAGCGGGTTCGCCCGCACCGGGCGAATGTTCGCCTTCGAACATGCCGGCATCGTCCCGGACGTGGTCACCCTGTCCAAGGCCATTGGCGGCAGCCTGCCGCTGGCAGTGGTGGTGTACCGCGACTGGCTGGACACCTGGAAACCGGGCGCCCACGCCGGCACTTTCCGTGGTAACCAGATGGCCATGGCGGCGGGCTCGGCGGTGATCGACTACCTGGTCGAGCATCGCCTGGCCGAGCATGCCGAGGCCATGGGGCAGTGCCTGCGCCAACATCTGCAGCAGTTGCAGCGGGATTACCCGCAGTTGGGTGATGTTCGCGGGCGTGGGCTGATGCTCGGGGTGGAGCTGGTGGACCCGCAAGGCCAGCGGGATGCGCTCGGTCATCCGGCGGCCAACCGAGAGTTGGCGGCGAAGGTGCAGCGCGAGTGCCTCAAGCGCGGGCTGATTCTGGAACTCGGTGGGCGGCATGGGGCGGTGGTGCGCTTCCTGCCGCCGTTGATCATCAGTGGCGAGCAGATCGATGAGGTCGCGCAGCGCTTTGCCGAGGCGTTGATCGCGGCGGTCTGATCGATTGCCGAGGCCGCTGCGCGGCTCAATCGTCGACAAGCCGGCTCCCACAGGTACAGCGCCAGCCTGAAGGTTGGCGCAGTACCTGTGGGAGCCGGCTTGCCGGCGATTGGGGCCCAAAGCGCCCCGTGATAATCCCGGCTACCAGCCGCGCCCGGAATTCACCCAGAAGTTCACCGACAGCGAGGTGGTCACAGACTCCACCTGGTGGAACCATCCTTCGGGCAGGAATAGCAGGTCACCTGCCTGCAGCACCACGCGCAGGAAAGGCACTTCGCGCGCCGTCGGGAAACGCTGGTAGTCCGGGGCGTCAGGGTTGAAGTCGCAGCCGTCCAGGCCGCCCTTGGGGCTGGTCGACCAGGTGCCCAGAGCCGGGCGATGGTGCGGTGCGGCAAGGATGAACGACTTCTGCCCCCATACCTGTGCGAACAGGTTATCGGTGTCGTCGCGGTGCAGCGGCGTCAGTGTGCCCTTGGGGCCGATCCAGATACGCGGCGCAATGAACTTCTCGCGAGCGAAGTACTGCGGGTAGCGAATCAGCTTCAGCAGCTTTTCCGGCACGATGTTGTTGCCCATGTAGGCCGGGGTTTCGCCGGGTTTGGCAGGGGCATCGAGCGAGGCGATGAAGTCTGCCATGGAGGTGGAACGGAAGTCGCGGTCGGTGGAAAAGGTCTTCTTCACGTAGTCGCCGTGCCGGGTGATGCCCTGCAGTTCGGCAAAATGCTCCAGCGAGGCTTCGCGGCCCATGCTGAACAGCGGCCAGTCCTGCAGGGCATCGCTGATGACCACCGGTGTCCCGTGCTCCAGGTATTCGCCCTGGAAGCGCGCCAGCGGCATGTCGGCGCGGGCAATGCGTGTTACCTCGCGCTGTACCGGTTGTGCGGCCGATACCCGTTCGCTGAGGCGTGCCGGTGTCGGGTAACGTTGGTTCATCGATACCTTGGTCGCCGGTGCGCCGCGCCGGGCGTTGCTGATGATCTGTGGTAGCAGGGTGGCCAGGCCCATGTTGCCACTGATCTTCAGGCGGGCGCTGGCGAACAGCTCTTCTACGTTGGCAGTGCCGCCCATGATGCCCATGAAGTCACGCTCGGCCACCTCGATGGTGACGTCCGGAGCGCTGTGCCGGCCGGCACCGGTGCGGCTGCTGTCGCGCACCTCCGACCAGAAGGCCCGGTCCTGGCTGAAAACGAACTGGAAAACGCCTTCGATGCCGACGGCATGGGCGTTGGCGAACAGTTTGCTGAGGATGCTCTGAAGGTCCACGGTATGCCTCTGGCGGTCTTTCGTTGTGCAGGGATAACGAGTGCCTGCACCAACGATTTAGCCGTGTGGGCGGCTAATTTTTTGGCGTGCTGCTACGTCCCGTAGGGAGGCTCGAGTCACATTGTTCACCCAAGGAACCCACATGGCACTGCATCCTGATCTGGCGGCATTTCTGGAACTGGTCGAATTTGGCCGGCTGACGGGCAGGAGCCTGCCCATGCACGCAATGGACGTGGCCCAGGCCCGTGCCGAGTTCGAAGGCAGCTCGCAGGTACTCGACCCGAGCCCGCCCGGCAACGTCACGGCCAGCGAGCTGCAGATAACCGCGCGCGATGGTGCTCGCCTGGCTGCTCGCCTGTACCGTCAGGGCGATGCTGGTGCTGCCTTGCAGCCGGTGATCCTGTACCTGCATGGTGGCGGCTATGTGGTCGGCAGCCTCGATTCGCATGACTCGGTGTGCCGTCGCCTGGCGGCCCTGGGTGAGTTTGCGGTGCTGGCGGCGGACTACCGGCTGGCACCGGAGCAGCAGTTCCCGAAGGCCCTGCACGATGTGCTGGACGCCGCCAACTGGCTGGCTGAGCAGGCGGCGTCGCTGGGCCTGGACAACCGCCGGGTGGTGCTGGCAGGGGACAGTGTGGGCGCCAGCCTGGCGGCGGTGCTGGCCATTACGTCGGTGCAGCAGCCCGAGGCGCTGGCGTTCAAGCCGCTGGCACAGTTGCTGTTCTACCCGGTGACCGACATCTCCTGCCAGCGTGAGTCCCATCGCGAGCATGCCGAGGGTTACCTGCTGGAGACGCCCACGCTGGAGTGGTTCTACCAGCACTATGCACCGCAGCGCGAGCAGCGCCTGGACTGGCGGGTGTCGCCGTTGCTGTCGACGCTGCGCCAGCCTTTGCCACCGGCTTACCTGTCCGTGGCCGAGTATGACCCGTTGCATGATGAGGGCATGGCCTATCGTGACTGGCTGGTGGCGGGCGGGACGGCGGTGACCTTTGAGCGGGTGGAGGGGTTGACCCATGACTTCTTGCGCATGTCGGGGATCGTGGGGCAGGTGGAGGGGATTTACCGGGATGTCGGGGAGTGGTTGAAGCGGGTCGGCGGCCAGTCCTGACTTGAGCTCGCCGGGGGCGCGTTGCGCCCCTTTCGCGACACAAGGCCGCTCCCACAAAAGCA
>NZ_JBNRIJ010000002.1:334425-350690 GCF_053557675.1 Pseudomonas sp. XP1
ATCGCTCGATCTCCGCCTCGGTATTCAACAGCCCAGGCGCCGTCCGCACCACCGGCCCGACATCCCGTGATACCGCATCGACCACGATGCGCTGGCTATTGAGATATCGGGCCACCTCGTCAGCATCCTGCCCCGTGACCCGGAAGAAGGTGAACCCCGCCGAATATTGCGCACTGCGCGGTGTCACCAACGCTATCCCTGGCAATGCCTCGAGCCGCTGCCTGAGATAGCCATTGAGCCCATGAATCCGCGCCTGCACTGCCGCCTTGCCCAGCTGCAGGTGCAGCTCGAACGCCTTGCCCAATGCCCAGCGATGCTCGAACGCGTGGTAGCCCCCGGGCGTCATCACCGTGGCGAAGTCCTCGTTCTCGGAAAACGTGGCAATGGTCGGGTTCAGCTGCTTCAGTTCGGTGGACGCCGCACAGATGATCCCGGTACCCCGCGGCCCGAACATCCACTTGTGCGTGCCGGCGATGAAGTAGTCGCAGTTGAGATCGGCAAAGCGCATGTCTTCGACGCCGAAGCCATGCACACCGTCGATCACATAAATGATCTGGTCCTGCTCGTCACGCTGGCGATTGACCTCGCGCACCAGCGCGCCGATCTCGCCCACGGGCAGTTTCACGCCACTGCCCGAGTGCACCCAGGTCATGCCCAGCACCCGGGTTTTCGGCCCGATGGCCGCCGCGATGGTGGCCAGTACCTGGTCGCTGTTGACCTTGGAGGGGTCTTCGAACAGGCGCAACCGGTGCACCGGTGTGCCATCGCGCGTGGTGCGAAAGCCCATGGTATGGCGGGCGGCCGAATGCTCGTGCACGGTGGTGAGAATTTCCTGCCCCGGGGCAATCTTCAGCCCGCCATAGATCAGCCCCAGGCCTTCGGTGGTGCTGCCGGTCAGGGCGATTTGCCGGGGCGTCACTTCGAGGTAGCGGGCCGCCCATTCACGCACGGCGGCTTCGTGCTTCCACTCCGACTGGCTGTCCCAGTCGACCATGCGGGCCGGGTGGCGGTCGAAGCGGGCACGCAGCGCCTCGATGGCTTCGCGCACGGGCCGTGGGTGCGAGGTGATCAGGAAGTTGGCAAAGTGCGCGTACGCCGGGTCCAGCTCGAACAGGTTGCGAAACGCGGCCCAGTCGCTGGCGGTGGCTGGCTGCGCAGCCGCCGCTTGGGCGGCAGGCGGCAGTGGGCCGGTGAGGGGCAGGGCGGCCGCAAGCAGGCCGACCTGCTTGAGAAAGGTGCGACGGTCGTTCATCAAATGGCTCGCAACGGTCAGGGGGATGGGGTGGCCACAGGTTGCGCGGCGCGCTGCACCTGCTCCCACACCCGCAGAAAATTGCCGCCCCAGAGCTTGGCGATATCCGCTTCGGAGTAGCCGCGGCTGATCAGTTCGGCGGTGACGTTGCGTGCTTCACTGGCGTTCTGCCAACCGTCGATGCCGCCGCCTTCGTTGAAGTCCGAACTCAGGCCGACATGGTCGATGCCGACCTTGCGCACGGTGTAGTCGATGGCGTCGCCATAGTCCTTGAGCGTGGCTGGCGGCTCTTCCTCGAGAATGCCGTACAGCGCGTTGGCGTACTGGCCGACCTTCTGCTCGGGCCAGCCGGCGATCACCGGGTCACCTGGCATCAGTGCGTAGTCGAGGTTTGCCAGTGGCGGCAGGTCGTAGTGGGCGCGCAGGGCGTTGAGTTTGTCCTGGGTCTTGCTGCTCAAGGGCTTGAGGTAGGTGGAGAAGGCCACCAGCTGGACCACGCCGCCGCTGTCCTTGATCAGCTGCAGCTCCTTGTCGGAGAGGTTGCGCCTGATGTCGACCATCGCCCGCGGCGCCGAGTGCGAGGCCACCACCGGCGCGCGGCTGAGGGCAACGGCCTGGGCCAGCGCCTTGCTGGACATTTGCGACACATCGATGATCACGCCCAGGTCGTTCAGCCGCTGCACGGCGCGCTTGCCGAGCGGCGACAGGCCGTCCAGGGCATCGGCGGTGTCATTGAAGAACGGCAGCGGGCGCGAAGAGTCGGCCCAGCTGTTGTTGCCCACGTAGCTGAAGCCGAACATGCGCACCCCGCGCGCGGCCCAGCGGTCGAGCTGGTCGATGTCATCGCCCAGCGCATAGGCGTTGAGCATGCTGAGGAACACCGCGAACTTGCCTTCGCCGTGCAGGCGCCGCATGTCTTGCGGGGTATAGGCAATGCCCACCTGCTGCGGGAAGTCGCGGACCATGGCGGTGATGGCGTTGTAGCGTACCTCCTGGGTGTGGCGGGCCGCTTCGACGAAGCCTGGGGTAGGGCGGTGCGGCCCACCGTCACCGGTCCAGGACTCTGGCCAGGCGAAGATGGTCAGGGCCGCGCCAGATAACCGCCCGCGTGCGGCCTTGGCCAGGTCGAAGCGGCCACCGCCATCCTTGTCGGCCTCGCTGCCTTCGGTGCCGAAGGTCAGCGGCAGGGTGACATGGCTGTCGAACGAGAGAATGCGTTCCTGCAGGTCGTTGGCCTGGCGGGTCACCTCCCTGGAATAGCCGGCGGGTGTGGCGAAGTAGTGCCAGGCGGCAAACCCGGCGCCAGCGGCAACCGCCGCGGCCAGGCTGATAAACAGGGCTTTCTTCCAGCGTGGAGTCGTCATCTTTGTCTCAGTAGGTTCACCGTCGAGGGATGGGCACAGAGGCCGCCGCTACTTGCAGTGAACGAGCTCGCACCCGGGAAATTTAGCTGCTGTCTGGTCGCTGGCGCAGGGCCCTGTAGGAGCGGCCTTGTGTCGCGATAGGGGTGCGCAGCGCCCCCAGGATCTTCGCACCCCTGCAAAATTGCCGGGGCCGCCTTGCGGCCCTTTCGCGACACAAGGCCGCTCCTACATTGACCGAGTTGCCCTCAGGGCGGGGGTGGCAAGCCGCTAAATTTCGCCTGCCGTGCAACGTTCTAGCCTTGGACGGGCCGTGCTCCATGGCCGCAATGAATGCACAGGTATGCAATGACGATTTCCCGACGCGGTTTCATCGCCAGTGTGGCATTGACGGGTGTGGTGGTGCCCGGTGCGCTGGGGGCGCTGTATGTGCAGCGCCAGCGTGCCGCCGAGGAATTCCCGGAAACCCCTGGCGAGGCCGTCGTCGAGTTGGCCGATACCCGCCTCCAGCAGTTGGGCGATACCCTGCGCGGCATCTGGCGCTGGACCCTGCAGGGCAAGGATGCGGGGCTGGATGGCCTGCCCACAGGTGAACTGGAGCTGTTCCTGGATGTGGCAACCAACGGGCGCGCCCTGCGCGGCTATCTGGATACCCCCGAGCGCCTGCGTGGGCGGGAGGAGCCACGCTACCGCGTGATAGGCGACCTGTTGGCGGACAAGCCGGGTACCCTGCGCTGGCGCCTGTTTTCGGCCCAGGCCCGCTATGAATGCCATATCGTGCTCGACGAGGTCTGGGGCCGGTTCGGCAACGCCGGGCCGGCGACTCTCAACGGGCGCATTGCGCGCCTGGACCGCGCGCTGACATTGCCCGTGGAGGACAACCAGTTCCTGGCCCTGAAGCGTACCTTCCCCGAGGCGCGCGAGCGTACCCCGCTGAAACCGCAACTGCTGGCCTGGCTGACCGCCCCGGAGCATCGTCTGTTCCACCAGCTGTGGCACTCGTCGCGGGACAAATGGCACAAGCTGGGCAAGGACAAGCAGGACGCCCTGCGTGGTCTGGGCTGGCAGCCCGGGCCGCGTGACCGCGAGCGTGATGCGCGGGGCCGGCACAAGGACCGCAACGGTTCGGGCGAGGACTTTTTCTTCATGCACCGGCACATGCTTGGTAACGCCCGTGCCTTGCAGGACCTGCCGTCATGGACGCGCTTCCCGCTGCCGCAGCCGGAGCTGGAGCGCGACCGGGCCGGATTCGCCCGCTACTTCGACAACCATGACGGCAATGCCCTGCCGCCCACCTGGCTGGCCAGCGGTGATGCGGAATACACCCAGTGGGTGCGCGACATCAAGACGCCGGATACCTTCCATGGCAACTTCCAGGTCTGGGAGTCACGCTACACCGACCCGGAGTACCTGAGCACCTTGACCCTGGGCCAGTTCGGTTCGGAAGTGGAGCTGGGCCTGCACGACTGGCTGCACATGCGCTGGGCATCGGTGCCGCGCGACCCCTCCAACGGCATGCCGGTGCCGACGGCGCGCACGCCGGATGATTTTGCCGAACGCTGGTTCGCCGAGCAGAACGATTTTCTCGGCGACCCGTTTTCATCCCATGTGAACCCGGTGTTCTGGCACTTTCATGGTTGGATCGACGACCGCATCGAGGACTGGTTCCACGCGCATGAGCGGCTGCATCCGGGCGAGGTGCGGCGCCTGGAAGTCAATGGCGTGCCATGGTTTGCGCCAGGGCGCTGGGTGGAGGTGGCCGACCCGTGGTTGGGGCCGGATACCCATGGCTGCTCGACGGTGCCGGGTTTGCGGCCCGGGCGCAGTGTAGAGATGGACCCGGAGACCATGAAGCTGGCGTTGCGCATCATCTACAGCGATGACGACCTGCTCGACAAGCTGCGGCCCAAGGTACCGCAGCGGCCGTGGTATGCGCGCAACCTGAAGGTGGCGCAGCGCTCGCTTTGACTGGGGGCGCTCTGCGCCCCTTTCGCGACACAAGGCCGCTCCCACATGACGGCGCATGGCTTGAAAACGGAGCGAACTGTAGAAGCTCTACCTGTGGGAGCGGCTTGCGTCGCGATGGGCTGCGCAGCAGCCCCAGAAGACAACACGGTTTACTGCCCGAGCTGCCACCCACCCCCCAATGCCTTGTACAACGCCACGCTACCCTGCAACCGGGCCAGGCGCAGTTGCGCCTGCTGGTCCTGCGCCACATACAAGGTGCGCTGGGTCTCCAGCACGCTCAACAGCGTCTCTGCTCCCGCGCCATAACGCTGCTGCGCCAGGTTGAACGCCAGGCGCGCCTGCTCCACCTCTTCATCCTGCCACTGCCGCTGGCGGTCAACGCCCTGGATCGCATTGAGCGCTTTCTCGACATCGGCAAAACCGGCCAGGATGCTGCTGCGGTAGGTCTCCAGCAACTCCATCTGTTGCGCCTCGGCCAGTTCACGCGCGGCACGCAGCCGGCCGTTGTTGAAGATTGGGGCAACCAGGCCGCTGGTGAGTGTGTAGTAGGAGCTGTCGAACAAATGGGCAAAGGTATTGGCGCCAGCTCCCAGATTGGCCCCGAGGGTGAGCTTGGGCAGCATGGCGGCGCGGGCGACCTGCACGTTGGCGCTGGCGGCGGCAAGCCGCGCTTCTGCTGCGGCAATGTCTGGACGGCGGGTGAGCAGCTCGCTGGGCACGCCGCTGCCAATGGCGGGCCATTGCAGGGTGTCGATCGCGTCCTGGCTGGTGGGTAGCGACTGCACCGGGTCGCCGAGCAGGGTCGCCAAGGTAACGCGGCTGTCTTGCCACTTCTGTTCCAGTAACGGTAGCTGGCGTTGCTGTGCGGCCACCAGGCTGCGTTGCTGGGCCAGTTCCAGGCGCGTGGCGGAGCCGCTGCGCTGGCGTGCCTCGACCAGGCCCAGCACGTTCTGGGCATTGCGCAGGTTGAGGCGGGCAATGCGCAACTGTTCCCGCAGGGCCAGGCCCTGCAGGTAACTGTCGGCTACCGCGCTGACCAGGGTCAGCTCCACGGTCTGACGGTCGAAGCGGCTGGCATCCAGGCTGCGCAGGGCGCTGTCACGGGTCGCGCGCAGGCCGCCCCAGAAGTCGATTTCATAGCTGGCGCTGAGCTGCATGTCGAACGAGGTGCTGGTAGGTTCGCTGCGGCTGACATCCAGCTGGTCATAGCCGTCACCGTGCAGCAGGCGTTGGCGGCTGCCGTCCAGGCCCAGCTTCAGCTCCGGCAGCAGCGGCGCGCCGGCGATGACTGCGCGTGCCTGGGCCTGGCGTACCCGCGCCGTGGCGGCAGCCAGGTCGTGGGCATTGTGCAGGGCGTGCTGTACCAGGCGGTCGAGTTCGCGGCTGGCGAAGGCTTGCCACCACTGTGTCGTTGGCAGCTGGGCCGAGGGTGATGCGGCCTCGCCTTGCCAGGCGGATGGCGTGGCGATGCCGCTGGTGGGGGGTGGCGGCGTGCTGCAGGCGGCGAGGCATACGCATAAGGTCAACAGGCTGATGCGGCTAGGCAGAGTCATGGGTTATTCGCTGGTAAGGGCTTTGACCGGGTCTAGGCGGGCGGCCTTGCGCGCTGGCATGAAGCCGAACACGATGCCGGTGACGACGGCGCAGGCGAAGGCGCCGAGCATCGCGGGCAGGGCAAAGGCCACCGCCACTTCGGCCAGCATCAGGCCGCCACCGATGGCCAGGGCCAGGACGATGCCGGCCAGGCCGCCGACCATCGACAGCATTACCGCCTCGCTGAGAAATTGCCGCAGGATGTCGCGCTGGCGCGCACCGGTGGCCATGCGGATGCCGATTTCACGGGTGCGCTCGCGTACGGTCATCAACATGATGTTCATCACGCCGATGCCGCCCACCAGCAGCGAGATCGCGGCGATCGCCCCCAGCATCAGCGACAGGCTGTTCTGCGTGCGCGCTTCGGCCTGGATCAACGCCGCGTCATTGGTCAGCTCGAAGTCCCGGCGGCCGTTGTGACGCTGGCGCAGCAGCTTGTCGATGGCTGCTTCGGCCTCGTCGACCCGCGTGGAGTCGAGGGCGGCAACGGCGATGTAGTCCGGGTCGCGCTGGCCGAACAGGCGGATGGCTGCGGCGGAGTAGGGCACCACGATGCGCCCGTCGCTGTCCTGGTCGCCAGAGCTGGCGCCCTTGCCGGCCAGGATACCGACCACCTGAAACGGCACATTGCCAATCAACAGGTACTGCCCCAGCGGGTCGCGCCCAGGGTCGAGCATCTTTTCCCGCACTTTCTGGCCGATCACCGCCACCGCGGCAGCGTTGGCTTCATCGGCATCGGTGTAGAAGCTGCCTTGCACCGCCGGCCAGTTGAAAATCTCGGGGAAGCCGGTGTTGTTACCACCCACATAGAACCGCTGGCTGTTGTTGCCGTGGCGCACCATCATCTTTTTGCCGATCACCGGCATCACGTGCTTGACCTGCGGCAGTTGGCCGATGGCGGCGACATCGTCGAGGGTGATGGTGCCGGCCTGCTCGCCCAGGCTCGCCGGCTTGCCGTTGAGGTAGAGGATATTCGACCCGAAGGCTGCCATCTGCGCCATGACCTGGCGCTTGCTACCTTCGCCCACTGCCAGCATCACCACCACCGAGGCCACGCCGATGACGATGCCCAGCAGGGTCAGGGCGGTGCGGAAGCGGTTGACCCACATCACCCGCCAGGCCGCTTGCAGGGCTTCGAGCAATTCGCCTTTCCACGCCCCGTGCAAGGTCGCGCCACGGTCCAGGCGCTGGCGCAACTGGTCGGCCTGCAGCCCACGACCGTCGTCGACCGTGGGCTTGTCGGCGGCCGAGTCGCTGATGATCAGGCCGTCGCGAATTTCGATCACGCGCTGCGCCCGCGCCGCGACGTTGCGGTCATGGGTGATCAGGATGATCACGTGGCCCTGGCTGGCCAGCTCGTCGAGCAACGCCATCACTTCGGTGCCGCTGTGGCTGTCGAGGGCGCCGGTGGGTTCGTCGGCGAGAATGATATGGCCGCCATTCATCAACGCCCGGGCAATCGACACCCGTTGCTGCTGGCCGCCAGACAACTGGTGAGGGCGGTTGCCGGTGCGGCTGGCCAGGCCCAGGCGGCCGAGCAGGGCGCTGGCACGGGCGTGGCGTTCGTTGGCGGCGATGCCGGCATAGATGGCCGGCATTTCGACGTTTTCCTGGGCCGAACCCGAGGGGATCAGGTGGTAGCCCTGGAACACGAAGCCGAACGCTTCGCGGCGCAGCCAGGCCAGTTCGTCGCTGCCCAGTTCGGCCACATCCTTGCCGGCGAAGCGGTAGCTGCCGGAAGTGGGGCGGTCGAGGCAGCCGAGAATATTCATCAAGGTCGACTTGCCGGAGCCGGAGGCGCCGACGATGGCGACGAACTCGCCGGGATGGATGCGCAGGCTGATGCCATGCAGGATATCGACCTGGGGCGTTTCGACCCCGCCGTAGGATTTACGGATGTCGACCAGCTCGATCAGGGGTGTGCTCATTCAACCTCCGCTGACGCCAGAGGCGCCGATCACCAGGCGTTCGCCTTCGTTGAGGCCTTCCAGCACCTGCACCCGCAGGCGGTCGCTGAGGCCGGTGCGCACCTGGCGCTGTTCCACCTTGCCATCGCGGGTCAGCACATGCGCCAGGCGCAGGCCATCGCCGTCGTCCAGCGCAGCCAGGGGTACGGTCAGCACCTGGCTGGCTTTGCCTGCGACAAAGAACACCTGCGTGGTCATCTCGGCCATCAGCGCGCCGTCCGGGTTGTCGACATCCAGCAGCACGCTGTACTGCACCACCTGGCTGCCAGCACTGCCATTGCTGACGCTGGCCGGGCTGCCGCCGCCCTGGCTGGCCTGCTCCAGGGGCTTGGGCGGGATCGGCAGCACTTGCCGCACGGTGCTGGTCCAGCGGCGCTTGCCACCGGCCAGGGTGGTGAAGTAGGCGGTCATGCCCGGGGTGACCTTGCCGATGTCGGCCTCCGACACCTGGGCCCACACGGTCATCGGCGAGAGCTTGGCGATGCGCAGGATCAACGGGGTTTGCTGTTGGGCATTGAGGGTTTGCCCTTCACGGGCATCCACCGCCACTACCGTGCCGTCCATCGGCGCATAGATGCGCGTGTAGCCCAGCTCGGCCTCGTCGCTGCGCAGGCTGGCCTGGGCCTGGCGGATCTGCGCCTGGAACATGTCGATGCGCGCCTGGGTGACCTTCAGCTGCGCGGCGGCCGTTTGCACGTCCTCGTCGCGGGTAGCGCCGGCGGCGGCCAGGTCCCGTTGGCGTTCGAGCTGCTGTCGGGCCAGTTGGAACTGCGCGCGTTGTTCGGCCAGCTGGGCCTTGAGGTTGTCGATCGAGTAGCGGCCGGCATCCAGCCGGGCCTGCTGGGTCGAAGGGTCGATCTCGACCAGCAGCTGGCCTTTGCGCACCGTGTCGCCGACCTCCACATGCAGGGTATGGATCTGCCCCGACGCCTGGGCACCGACGTCCACGTAGCGCCTTGGTTGCAGGGTGCCCAGTGCAGTGACGCTGCTTTCGATGTCGGCGCGGGTCACGGCAACCGTGCTGAGCGGCTGTGCGCCGTAGGGCAGGGTCTTCCAGGCCAGCAGGCAACCCAGGCCGAGCAGGCACAGGCCGCTGAGCAGCAGCCGGCGACGGGTGTTGGTTAAAGGTCTCATGCAGACATCCAGCCGAGGGGGTGCCAGATAGACGAAAGCGGCAGGGGGGGATTTAGCGGATATCGGATTGGGGCTGGCAGGTGTATGGCGGGAGGGGTGTGGCGCTAGGTCTCCCAGGCGCTGAAGCCCTCCAGCCATTCCCCTCTTGTTGCTGAGAATAATTATAATTTGTAAGATCGCACGCTGACATCACTCGGTCCCGCGTCGCTGCCTGAAAGGGCTTTCTGGCATAGGCTGGCAGGACGATCTCAGGTAACGTCGTGGAACATTACTATCGCGAACTGGTGGGCTTCCTTTCCGCGCGCCTGGGCAATCGTCAGGCCGCCGAAGATGTGGCGCACGATGCCTACCTGCGGGTGCTGGAACGCACCGACGCCGAGCGCATCGAGCACCCGCGTGCCTTCCTTTACCGCACCGCGCTCAATCTGGTGGTCGACCGCCACCGGCGGCATCAGGTACGTCAGGCCGAGCCGCTGGAGGTACTGGACAACGACGAGCGCTGGCACACCCCGGCGCCGACCCACGACATGCAGCTCGACCAGCGCCTTGCGCTGATGCAGCGCGCTCTGGAAGAGCTGAGCAAGGTCTGCCGCGACTGCTTCCTGCTGCGCAAGCTCGAAGGCCTGTCGCACCAGCAGATTGCCGAGCACCTGGGTATTTCCCGCAGCCTGGTGGAGAAGCACATCGTCAATGCCATGAAGCACTGCCGGGTGCGCATGCGCGAGTGGGAATCCTGATCGCCGGGTTGAATGCAGATGAAAATTCCGTCAGTCGATCACTTGATTTCCACGGTTTTCCCGACTTCTATCAAAGAAGACCCCTGCCAGGCGTAGCCTTGGCAGCAGCCGTTACTGGCGCAGTATGGTCATGGAGCCTACCCATCACCCAACTGCCCAGGTCCCACCATGGCCAACAAGACCCTGCGCATCCTCATCGCCGACGCACACCCGTGTCAGCGCCTGCAACTGGAGCGGCTGCTCAACGGCCTGGGCTACTACCGGATAGCGCCAGTGGACAGCTTCGAGGAGCTGCAGCGCCTGGTCCTGAGTGCCTTGCAGCCTTTCCACTTGCTGTTGGGCAATATCGAGCTGGCCAGCCATGTCGGGGTCGACCTGGCGCGCTTCTGTCGCGTCAGCACGCAGATCCAGCACGCCCTCCTTTATCACTCCAACCAGTTGCAAGTGCCCCTGGTGCCGCAGACCGAGCGCCAGGCCGTCAGCCTGAGCCTGCCCCAGGTGCCCGACAACGAGGCACTGGAGGCGTTCATGGCGATCATTGATACGCCACTGCTGGTCGGCAAGCTGCCGCTGCCGGGCACCATGCCGGTTGCCACGGCTCGGCCGCGGCCACGGGCCAATTTCGTCAACACCATGTTCAACCGCTAAAGCGGCGACGTACGGGGCACGGGGGCTGCTATTTGCTATCCTCTTGCCCTTTGCCGATTTGCGGACCCTGCCATGACTGCCATCGATACCGCTCGCCCGCCCCGGTTCAGCCGCGGCGACCACCGGACCCTGGGCCTGGCGGCGTTGGGCGGCGCGCTGGAAATCTACGACTTCATCATCTTCGTATTCTTTGCGCTTACCCTCAGCCAGCTGTTCTTCCCACCCGAGATGCCCGAATGGTTGCGCCTGCTGCAAAGCTTCGGAATCTTCGTCACCGGCTACCTGGCGCGGCCGCTAGGCGGCATCCTGATGGCGCACTTCGCCGACCACCTGGGACGCAAACGGGTCTTCAGCCTGAGCATCCTGATGATGGCCCTGCCGTGCCTGTTGATCGGGGTGATGCCGACCTACGCCGACATCGGCTATGCCGCGCCGCTGATCCTGCTGGCACTGCGTATCCTGCAGGGCGCGGCGGTGGGTGGCGAGGTGCCGAGCGCCTGGACCTTCGTCGCCGAGCACGCGCCAGCCGGGCGGCGCGGTTATGCCCTGGGCTTCCTGCAGGCTGGCCTGACCTTTGGCTATCTGCTGGGGGCACTGACCGCGACCTTGCTGGCGCAGTTGTTCACCCCGCAGGAAATCCTCGACTACGCCTGGCGCTACCCGTTCCTGCTCGGCGGGGTATTCGGCGTGATCGGCGTGTGGCTGCGTCGTTGGCTCAGCGAAACACCGGTGTTCCTTGCCCTGCGCGCGCGCCAGGAGCAGCCGGTGAGCTTCCCGCTGCGGCGGGTGCTGGGTGAACACCGTCGGGCGTTGATCCCGGCGGCGCTGCTGACCTGCGTGCTGACTTCCGCCGTCGTGGTGCTGGTGGTGATTACCCCGACAGTGATGCAGCAGCGCTTCGGCATGACTGCCGGGCACACCTTTGCCCTCAGCAGCGTGGGTATCGTCTTCCTCAACATCGGTTGCGTGCTGGCCGGGCTGCTGGTCGACCGCGTAGGCGCCTGGCGCGCGCTGATGCTCTACAGCCTGCTGCTGCCGGTGGGCATCGGCGCGTTGTATGCCAGCCTGGTGGGGCAGTGGGGCATGACCTGGCTGGCCTATGCGCTGGCGGGGCTGTCCTGCGGCGTGGTGGGCGTGGTGCCGTCAGTAATGGTCGGGTTGTTCCCGGCCGAGATTCGCGTGTCGGGCATCTCCTTTACCTATAACGTGGCCTACGCGCTTTGGGCCAGCACCACACCGCTGGCGCTGATTGCGCTGATGCCCTGGAGCCCGTGGGTGTGTGTCGGCTTTTGTCTGGTCATGGGCACAGTGGGGTTGCTGACGGCCTTGTATTTCGGGCGTCGGGAGCCATTGGCGTTTGCCGCGGAGCCGATGCCCATCATGTGTGGTGACAAATGAGCGTGTAATGGTCTTGGGGGCTGAGACAGACTTCCTGAGCCGGCACCACAGTGGGATGGCACGCGGACTTTGTAGGAGCGGCCAGTACAGCCAGAACAGGTAAAACAAAAAGCCCTCGGCTCGTGAGAACCGGGGGCTTTTCGTTAGCGCAGGGCAGGGGCCTTACATGTTCGGGTAGTTCGGCCCGCCAGCGCCTTCAGGGGTGACCCAGGTGATGTTCTGGGCCGGGTCCTTGATGTCGCAGGTCTTGCAGTGCACGCAGTTCTGCGCGTTGATCTGGAAGCGCTTGCTGCCGTCTTCCTGGGTGACCACTTCGTACACGCCTGCCGGGCAGTAACGCTGTGCCGGCTCGTCGTAAAGCGGCAGGTTGCTGGCGATCGGCACGTTCGGGTCGGTCAGCTTCAGGTGGCAGGGTTGTTCCTCTTCGTGGTTGGTGCTGGAGAGGAATACCGAGCTGAGCTTGTCGAAGCTGAGCTTGCCGTCGGGTTTCGGGTAATCGATCTTCTGCGACTCTGCCGCCAGCTTCAGGCAGGCGTAGTCCGGCTTGGTGTCGTGCAGGGTGAACGGCAGCTTGCCACCGAACCAGTTCTGGTCCACATAGTTGAACGCCGCGCCCAGCAGCGGGCCGAACTTGTGCATGGCCGGGCCGAAGTTGCGGCTGGCGAACAGCTCTTCGTACAGCCAGCTGGCCTTGAAGGCGCTGACGTAGCCGTTGAGCTGGTCACCGCCTTCGCTGCCGGCGCTCAGTGCGTCAGCCACCGCTTCGGCGGCCAGCATGCCGGACTTCATCGCGGTGTGGCTGCCCTTGATCTTGGCGAAGTTCAGGGTGCCCAGGTCGCAGCCGATCAGCGCGCCGCCGTTGAACACCATCTTCGGCAGCGAGTTGAAGCCGCCCTTGCAGATGGCACGGGCACCGTAGCTGATGCGCTTGCCGCCTTCGAGGTACTGGCTCATTACCGGGTGGTGCTTGAGACGCTGGAACTCGTCGAACGGCGACAGGTACGGGTTGGCGTAGGACAGGTCGACGATCAGGCCGACCACCACCTGGTTGTTTTCCAGGTGGTAGAGGAACGAACCACCGGTGTTGTCCTTGGCCATCACGTCCAGCGGCCAGCCGGCGGTATGCACCACCAGGCCCTGCTCGTGCTTGGCCGGGTCGATTTCCCAGATTTCCTTCAGGCCGATGCCGTAATGCTGGACGTCGGCTTCGCTGTCGAGGTTGAAGCGCTTGATCAGCTGTTTGCCGATATGGCCGCGGCAGCCTTCGGCGAACAGGGTGTACTTGGCACGCAGTTCCATGCCAGGGGTGTACATGCCGTCTTTCGGGTTGCCTTCGCGGTCGACGCCCATGTCGCCGGTGACGATGCCACGGACCACGCCGTTTTCGTCGAACAATGCTTCCTGTGCGGCGAAGCCTGGGTAGATTTCCACGCCCAGGTTCTCGGCCTGCTGGGCCAGCCAGCGGCACAGGTTGCCCAGCGAGATGATGTAGTTGCCCTGGTTGTGCATGGTCTTGGGCACGAACAGGTCAGGCACCTTGGTCGAACTGGCGGCATCCTTGAGTACGTAGATGTCGTCACGCTTCACTTCGGTGTTCAGCGGCGCACCGAGCTCTTTCCAGTCTGGGAACAGCTCGTTCAGGGCGCGGGGTTCGAACACCGCGCCGGAGAGGATGTGGGCGCCGACTTCAGAGCCTTTTTCCACCACGCAGACGCTGATTTCGCTACCGGTTTCGGCGGCCTTCTGCTTCAGGCGGCAGGCGGCGGACAGGCCCGCCGGGCCGGCGCCGACGATGACCACGTCGAATTCCATGTATTCGCGTTCCACTGGTTCTCTCCTACTCATCAAGGCTCGTGCTGTTGCTTTGTCTTATGGGTGCGCGGGGCATTCGCGGCGGTTCTACGCAACGGCGGAACTGTAGCTGGGCAAATGACGGACTACACCGTTTTGTCTTGGCCGCGCATTATATCTACACCACTTGGCGGGTCCAATACAAACGTTTGTTTGAATTTGCCGCAGGCCAGTAAAATCACAGGAACGCGGCTGGAGGGTGACCGATTTGCCGTATTGACCGGATTGGGTGTTACGGTCAAGATACGAGCGGTTTTACGTTCGCCGTAGGCTTGCAGCCGGGCGCAGGTACACCTCTAAAGACCAGGTGTGGAGCAGGGTTTTGCGGCCTTGGGCCGGTTTGTAGTGGAGTTTACACGCCACGACAGGAAATGACCCGTGAGTATTTGTCGCAAGAGTCCGGACAAGACTGTTCGGTCACTGTGAAGTTACCGCCTCCCGGTACGTTTTTAGAGGTGCCCTTGTACCCACGCGCATCGCAGGGCTCTGCCCCTGGCGACTATCTATTCACCGGAGAGTAACGAGGAATCCATGAAGGTTCTTGTAGCTGTCAAACGAGTGGTCGACTACAACGTCAAGGTTCGCGTCAAGGCGGACAACTCCGGCGTCGACCTTGCTAACGTCAAGATGTCCATGAACCCCTTCTGCGAAATCGCCGTGGAAGAAGCCGTACGCCTGAAGGAAAAGGGCGTCGCGTCCGAGATCGTCGTCGTTTCCGTCGGCCCGGCCACTGCCCAGGAGCAACTGCGTACCGCCCTGGCCCTGGGTGCCGACCGAGCCATCCTGGTCGAAGCCGCTGACGAACTGAATTCCCTGGCCGTGGCCAAGGCGCTGAAAGCCGTTGTCGACAAAGAGCAGCCGCAGCTGGTCATCCTCGGCAAGCAGGCCATCGACAGCGACAACAACCAGACCGGCCAGATGCTGGCTGCGCTGACCGGCTTCGCCCAGGGCACCTTCGCCTCCAAGGTGGAAGTGGCTGGCGACAAGCTGAACGTCACCCGTGAAATCGACGGCGGCCTGCAGACCGTTGCACTGAACCTGCCGGCTATCGTCACCACCGACCTGCGCCTGAACGAGCCACGCTACGCATCGCTGCCGAACATCATGAAGGCCAAGAAGAAGCCGCTGGAGACCGTTACTCCAGACGCGCTTGGCGTTTCCCTCGCCTCCACCAACAAGACCCTGAAGGTTGAAGCCCCGGCTGCTCGCAGCGCTGGCATCAAGGTCAAATCGGTGGCCGAACTGGTCGAGAAGCTGAAGAACGAAGCGAAGGTAATCTAAATGACTATCCTGGTTGTCGCTGAATACGAAAACGGTGCCGTAGCCCCGGCCACCCTGAATACTGTTGCTGCTGCCGCCAAGATCGGTGGTGATGTGCACGTGCTGGTCGCTGGCCAGAACGTGGGCGGCATTGCCGAGTCCGCAGCCAAGATCGCTGGCGTGGCCAAAGTGCTGGTTGCCGATAACGCTGCCTACGCCCACGTGCTGCCGGAAAACGTCGCGCCGCTGATCGTCGAGCTGGCCAAGGGCTACAGCCACGTGCTGGCCCCGGCCACCACCAACGGCAAGAACATCCTGCCGCGCGTTGCCGCGCTGCTGGACGTGGACCAGATTTCCGAGATCATCTCGGTCGAGTCCGCCGACACCTTCAAACGCCCGATCTATGCCGGTAACGCCATTGCCACCGTGCAATCGAGCGCTGCCATCAAGGTCATCACCGTGCGTACCACCGGCTTCGACGCCGTGGCCGCCGAAGGTGGTTCGGCTGCCATCGAAGCCGTCGGCGCTGCGCACGACGCTGGCATTTCGGCCTTCGTTGGCGAAGAGCTGGCCAAGTCCGACCGCCCAGAGCTGACCGCTGCCAAGATCGTCGTTTCCGGCGGCCGTGGCATGGGCAACGGTGACAACTTCAAGCACCTGTACAGCCTGGCCGACAAGCTCGGTGCTGCCGTCGGTGCCTCGCGCGCCGCGGTCGACGCCGGCTTCGTGCCGAACGACATGCAGGTCGGCCAGACCGGCAAGATCGTTGCGCCACAGCTGTACATCGCCGTCGGTATCTCCGGCGCGATCCAGCACCTGGCCGGCATGAAGGACTCCAAGGTGATCGTGGCGATCAACAAGGACGAAGAGGCGCCGATCTTCCAGGTAGCCGACTACGGCCTGGTCGCTGACCTGTTCGAAGCGGTTCCGGAGCTGGAAAAGCTGGTCTGATCCGCCTGCTTCACTTATAAAGAACCCGGCCCTCGTACAGGGGGCCGGGTTTTTTTTGGTCAGTTTCCGCCCAATCGCCGGCAAGCCAGCTCCCACAGGTACGGCGCAGGTCTCAAGGGCGGTGCTGTACCTGTGGGAGCTGGCT
>NZ_JBNRIJ010000003.1:0-8843 GCF_053557675.1 Pseudomonas sp. XP1
CGAGCACTGCATCAAGACCCCGGGCGTGCACGTGATCGACTGCCCGGTCGATTACAGCGAAAACGACCGCATCCTCAACAGCGAACTGCGTGAGCGCGCGCTGGCGGTGTAAGGCCTGAAAGGATCGGCGCCACCGTAGGGCAGGCGCCGATTCCCTGTTTTCTGATGCAAGCCAGTCAAGCCGATTGGGGCCGCAAAGCGGCCTTACCCCGGCCCTTGCACCGATGGCGGAGTCTTCTACGCTCTGAAGGGGGCAGGGGGAGCCGCTATTCATGGAGAGAACGAGCAGAACGAGCGCGCGATACATAGGCATTCGCGGTCTGATGCTGTGGCTGCTGTCGACCAGCGTCCTGGTCACGCTGGCCACCTGCCTGGTCGTTGCCTACGGGGTGATGCGTGACTCGTTGATCCACTCGGCACTGGAATCGCACAAGGCCTATGCCTACAAGGTGGCGTCCAGTATCGACCAGTTCATCCATTCGGTGCATGAGCGCCTGCAATACAGCAGCCAACTGATCGGGCAGGACTTCACCAACCGCGCCCTGGTGACAAGCGAAGCGAAACGCCTGCAGGCGCAGGATTCCGAGCTTCAGATCGTGATCATTGCCGATGCCTCGGGGAACATACTCGATGGTTACCCGCACCTGGACTTCGCGAAAACCTTGAAACTCGGTGAAGCCGCCAGGCGAGCGGCAAGCGCCGGACGCCCGTTGGTCAGCCAGGCGTTCACCTCACCTGACGGCCATTTCAGCGTTTTCATCTCCAACCCCATTCGCGATGGCCAAGGCAACGTGCTCGGCTTGATCGGGGGCGTGGTGAACCTGCGAGAAGGTGGGGTAATGAGCATCCTTATCGGTGGGCATCAGCTCGCCGACGCATTTGCGTTCGTCGTCGACGAGAACCTGCAGGTCCTGTATCACCCGGATCCCACCAGGCTGGGGGTGGTGCTGGACTCCAGCGCAACTGCCCATGCGGCCTTGCGAGGGGGCGAGGGGGAACTGGAAGCGACTGACTATCGAGGCATACCGATGTTGGCCGGGTATGCCGAGGTCAAGGCCGCGCACTGGGCGGTGGTGACCCAGCAACCGCGGGAGGACGCGCTGCACCCGTTGCGTAACCTGATGCATGACACATTGTTGAAACTGCTGCCCGTGAGCCTGTTCGGGCTGTTGCTGATACTGGCGGTGTCCACCTGGGTTACCCGCCCACTGCGGCAATTGGCCAACAGTGCGCAACACGTGCCTGAACTCGGTGCCAGCCGGGAATTGCACGCGCTGAATGCCTGGTACGCCGAGGCTGCGGCCATTCGCAGTGCGCTGGTGGCCGGGGTGCAGTTACTGGACTTGAAGATCAGCAACCTGAACCACGCTGCGGAAAGTGACCCGCTGACCGGGCTGGTCAACCGCCGGGGCATGAACGCGGCGTTGGCGATCCTCGACCAGCGCGAGCAGCAGTATTGTGCGCTGGCGCTGGATATAGACCACTTCAAGCGGGTTAACGATACATGGGGGCACGATGTCGGGGATGTCGCCCTGCAGCATATCGCGGGCATCATCCAGTCCTGTTCACGCGCAGGCGACCTGGCTTGCCGGGCCGGCGGGGAAGAGTTCTGCCTGCTGTTGCCGGATACCAGCCTGCAGGTGGCAACCGACATTGCCGAACGCATCCGCACCACAATCGCTGCCAGCCCGCTGGACCAGGTCGGTGCGATGACGATTTCCATCGGGGTAGCCGGCCGTACGTCCGCCGAGCAAACGTCCGCCGCCATTCTCAAGTGCGCGGATGAGCGTTTGTACAGGGCGAAGGACGCCGGGCGCAATCGGGTGGTAAGCGCGGGATGATCGCCGGCCCGCGAAGAGGATTACAAATGTAACCTCCGCGCGGGCCTTCGACAGGGCCTTACGGTTGCTCTCGCAGGTTGTGTAGCGCTATTGGGCCTTTGCCAAGGCACTGCGCACCAGGCACCCCAAGGTCGAGGTCGACAATGACCGGATCTTCCTCATCGATGGGCCGCTCAGGCTTCCTCGAAGTGCATCTCCGGGGGCTTGCGCCTGAAACCACGGGTGATCACGGTCAGGTAGAGCACCCCGAGGCAGAGCCAGCCTGCCCCCAGGTAGATCGCCAGGTGATCAAGACTCGCCATCAGCCACAAGGTGGAGGCAAAGCCCACCAGGGGGAACGCCAGGTACATCAGCAGCGCGTTGGCACCACGCTGTTGCATGGCACCCCAGTAGTGGAAGATCACCGCCAGGTTGACCAGGCTGAAGGCGAGAAACGCCCCGAAGTTGATGAACGAGGTGGAGGTCGTCACGTCCATGCGCAAGGCGAGCAGGGCGACCACCCCGCACAGGATGATGCTGGGCACTGGCGTGCTGAAGCGTTCGCTCAGCTTGCCGAAGAGTGCCCTGGGCAGCACACCATCACGTCCCATCGCATACAGCAGCCGGGAGGCGCTGGCTTGCGCCGACAGGCCCGAAGTGAACTGGCCGACAATCAGCCCCAGCAGGAAGATGCTGACGAAGATGTCGCCACCGATGTTCTGGGCAATTTCATAAGCCGCCGCGTCGGCGTTGGCAAAGTCTGTGGACGGGTGAGCAAGCTGAACGAAGTAGCTGCAGGCGATGAACAGCCCACCGCCGATCAGGGTGATCAGCAGGATGGCTTTCGGGATGTTCTTGCGTGGTTCCTTGGTTTCTTCAGTCAGGGTGCTGACCGCGTCGAAGCCCAGGAATGAATAGCAGGCAATCGCCGCACCGCTCATGATCAGCGGCAACTGGGTGCCTTCCTTGTAGAACGGCTCGAGTGTCCACAGCGCCACCGTGGGGTCACCCCATACATAGTGCACCGCGAGTGCAACGAATGCCGCCAGCACCAGCAACTGGATGAACATCAACAGGCCATTGACGGTCTTGGCCAGCCGCAGACCGATCACATTGATCGTTGTGGTGATGCCAATGAATGCCAGCACCCAGATGGCTTGCGGCACGCCCGGGAACGCCGAGTGCAGATAGGCCGCGCCAATGAGCCAGATCGCCATGGGCAGGAACAGGTAGTCGAGCAACACCGCCCAACCGGTGATGAAGCCCAGCTGCGGGCTGATCGATTTGCGCACGTAGGTATAGGCGGACCCTGCGACCGGAAAGGCACGCGCCATGTGGCCGTAGCTCAAGGCGGTGAAGAGCATGGCGATGGCGGCAGCGAGGTAGGCTGCGGGTACCTTCCCTCCCGTCGTCTCGGCGAGGATGCCGAATGTGCCCAGAACGATGATGGGGGTCATGTAGGCGATGCCGAAAAGCACCACCGAGCCCAGCGAAAGCGTTCGCTTGAGTGTGGCCATTACTGCTTGCTCCAGCTTGTGATTGTTATTCAGAGTCGAACACGCTGCCGTCCCTGGCGGCCTTGCATTCCAGTAAGAGAGCCTGGAAGGGTGGAATATTCAGGAGGGGATGATCAGTTCGCGAAGGCCGTTGGCATGCTCGACCTGTTCACCCGGCAGCCGGATGCGGCGCTGGGCGATGTAGGTGTAATCGCGCCGCGACTGCTGCAGTTGCTCCATGCCCAGCTCGACGGTCATCCGGCACTCGCCCCGGCCGGCTTCGCACAGCAACTGGCCGTACGGGTCGACGACGGCACTGCCGCCAGCGAAAACCAGGCCGCCATCACCGTCGCCCACGCGGTTGACCATGACCGCAAAGGCCTGATTTTCCATGGCGCGTGCGGTGATGGCGGTTCTGTGGGTGGGCCCGTACGGGTCCATGTTGCCGTTGGTGACGATGATCAGTTCTGCGCCCAGCTGCCCCAGGGCACGGGCGGTTTCGGGGAATTCGATGTCAAAGCAGATCAGCAGGCCGACACGGATGCCTTTGAACAGGGCTGTCGCAAAACGGTCGCCTGGGGTGAAAACCCCGCAGTCCGATGCCCAAAGGTGGGTCTTGCGGTAGGTGAGCGCTACGCCTTCAGGTGTGACCAGTACGGTGGTGTTGTAGAAACGACCGTCGTCTGCGGCTTCGGCCATCCCGACGACCACGGCAACGTTTTGCGCTTGTGCAGCCTGTTGGACTGCCGTGATGCTCGGGCCATCCAGTGGCTCGGCGAGGCGGCCGATATTCTCTTCGGTCGGGAAGCCCATCAGTTGGGTTTCCGGGAAGACCAGCAGATCGGTATCGGCGCCGCAGTTGCCGATCGCCTCGATGGTGCGCTGCAGGTTGTACGCGGTATCGCCATCGCGACCGGCCAGTTGGACAAGCTCTACCTTCATTTCCAATCCTCGACTAACAGCTTCGACCGCCATGCCCTGGCGGCATGGGGTGTAAAAAACGATCCCGGTACAGGTTCGCTCAGCGTAAGCTAGCCCGGATTATGGGGTGGTCATCATGGCGGGGGGTATTACGCCCACGTGGTAACCCAACAGGGGTAGAGGATGAATCTTACGCTGCACGACATCGCCTGGCACCGATCGGTAGGCCAATTGATCGAAACCCTCGACAAGGACCACTTCTGGACAGCCCTGGTGCGGTTACTGAACGAGTACGTTGCCTGCGACAGCTGGGTTGCGCTGCTGTTTTCCGCTGGGCGCCCACAGGTGTTCGCCGAATGCCCCAGTGCAGACGGCAACCCTGATCCGCTGTTTCAGGATTATCTGAAGGGCCTGTACCTGCTGGACCCGTTCTACGTGGCCAGTCGGGAGTCGGCAGCGTCCGGCCTGGTGCGCCTGGCGGATGTAGCCCCTGAGTGTTTCGAGCAGACGGACTACTACCAGCGCTATTTCCGGCTTAACGTGGTTGCCGATGAAATTCAGTTCAACGTGCAGCTGGATGCGCAGCGCACGCTGTGCCTGTCGTTGGGTAGCAAACGCCGATTCAGCATCGAACAGGTCACCCTGCTGGAGCTGTTGCGGCCGTGGGTCACTGCGCTGATGCGCCAGCGCATGACCTTCGAGCGGGAGTTGCTTGAAGAGGCCACCAAGCCCGCACCGCACTGGCAAAGCCGCATGGAGGACAGGGTCGAGCAGATGGAGTCGCCATTGACCGGTCGTGAACTGGAGGTGGGGCGGCTGATGCTGAGTGGGTGTTCCAGCAAAGAGATCGCGCGCAAGCTTGAAATCTCCGTGGAAACAGTGAAAGTGCACCGCAAGCATATGTACAGCAAGCTGGGTATCAAATCGCAGTCGGAGCTGTTTTCGCTGTTTCTTCAGGCCCAGCTGGGTTGATTCAGGCTGGCTGCATGCCCCAACTGGCTTGTGCTGAATGTTTTGTCACCTGGGGCCTGTGCTGCATCTTCAGATTTGACTGGTAATTAAAAATGACCCGCCCGCTGTTTGTTTCCATCGATGGGCCCAAGGGCACCGGCAAAACCACGCTTCTGGAGGCGGTTACCAAGGCCCTGAGGGCTGACAACAAGAAAGTGATCCGGCTTTGCGAGAAAAAAAGCGACCCCTACCGGGGAGAAACCATGGCCCTCGTCAATCAACTGGTCAGAAGCCCCTCCCGGGCCCTGGAAATGAGGGTATGCGAGCGCTTCGCCGAAAGCCGTGCCTGGATTTCCCGGCACGTGCTGCCCAGGCAGCCCGCGGGCAGCATCATCCTGATCGATCGCTGGTACCCGTCTGACGCCGCATTTCGGCGCAGCGTGGCGTTCGACGAGATCTTGCGCCTGAACCTCGAGCGAAATGTGCAAGTGCCCGATTTGCATGTCGGCGTTGTCACGCTCCCCGATACTTCATGGGCAAGGGCCGCGGCACGAACACGTGGGTTGGGCAGTACGGTGATCCATAGCCTGGACGAGCAGGTTGCCTGTACCGAGGCGTTCGAACGTGCGGTTGCGCAATACGGCTGGGTACTGTGCCGTAATGAAGGGGCCATCGAGGATGCAACGCGGCAGGTAGTGGCCGAGATCGATGGCGTGCTTCGGTGTATTGAGCGGGTTGGTGGGTGGCCTGTTCGCGATGGTAGCTGACTTCCAGCTTTCATCAGTGTTCGCCACGGGTATCGATACTGACCACCACCGACATTCCCGGTCGCAGGCGCCGAGCCTCCGGCTGGTCTGCATCCACGGTGATCCGCACCGGTATGCGCTGGGCAATCTTGACGAAGTTGCCCGTGGCATTGTCCGCCTGCAGCAAGGCGAACTCGGAGCCGGTGGCCGGTGATATCTGCTGCACGTGCCCATGCAGCTTCAAGTGGTTCAGCGCATCCACGGTGAAACTCACCGGCTGGCCAATGCGCACGTTGGCCATCTGGGTTTCCTTCATGTTGGCGATCACCCACAAGGTGTCGGGTACCAGCGCCATCAACTGCGCACCGGAATTTACATAGGCCCCCAGTCGCGTGCCGATCTGCCCAAGCTGGCCGTCGCGCGGGGCGGTGACACGGGTGTTGTCGAGATCGATGCGGGCCAGCTCCACGGCGGCCTTGGCGCTTTCCACCGAGGCCTCCAGCGCGGCCCGGTTGACCACCACGGTTTCGCGGTCCTGGCGGGCGATTTCCAGTGCCGCCCTGGCCTGGGCCAGGCTGGCGACAGCTGCGGCCTCGCTGGCCCGGGCCAGGTCCAGGTCGCGGCGCGACACCGAGCCGTCGCTGACCAGCGCCTGGTTGCGGCCAAGGTCGGCCCTGGCCTTGGCTGCCTGGGCAGCGGCATCGCCAATGGCCGCCTGGCGCTGCGCAATGGTGGCTTCGGCACTTTTACGTTGCTGCAGGTTGTTGGCCAGCGCCGCCTGTTGTTGCTGCAGCTGGGCGATGGCCTGAGCCAGGCGCTGCTTGTAGATGCGGTCGTCCAGTTGCACCAGCAGGTCGCCGGCCTTGACGAACTGGAAGTCGTGCACCGGCACATCGACGATATAGCCGCTCAGCTGCGGCCCGATGATGGTCACCTGGCCGCGCACCAGGGCGTTCTCGGTACTTTCGATGGCGCTGCTGAATGGCGGCAGGCGCCAGGCATAAAGCACCAGCAGGATACCGGCCAGGGCCACACAGGCGAAGCTGATCGACGACAGGATACGCACCCGCCGCGAACGCACCGGGCTGGTCGGCTCGCTGGGCGGCGTGGCGCCTTCCGGGGTTTCGGCAATGGCGGTGGTGGTCGTGGTGCGGGTGTCGTCGGTCATCGGGTGGGCGCGCCGGGGGTGGAGTCAGGGGAAATGGCCCGGCGTTTGGTGTGCCAGAGCCAGGTGCCACGGATGCAGATCCAGATCATGGTCAGGATAGCGATGCAGCCGATCAGCACGAACACATCGTTGTAGGCCATGATATTCGCCTCGCGGGTGGCGGCACTGGCCAACAGGCGCATGCCGGCTTCGCTGCGCAGCGCCGGGTCGGCAATGATGCCGCCGTAGCCGGCACCGCCGCTTTGCACGCGGGCCGTGACCAACGGTTCCAGGTAGCTGAGGCGGTCCATCAGGTGGCTGGAGTGGAATTTTTCCCGCCAGGTCTGGAAGGTGCCCAGCAGCGCCGCGCCAATCAGGCCGCCGAGGTTGTTGCAGATGCCGAACAGCACCGAGAAACTCACCAGGTTGCGCGGGTTGGCGCGCACATGGCTGATGCCCAGGGCCATGGATGGGCCGAGGAAGAAGGTGCTGCCGAACGCCAGCAGGAACTGGCTGAGGTACATCTGTGCCGGGCGGGTGAGGTTGCTCGAACTGCTGTCCATGAAGGCGCCGGTGGCCATGGCCAGCAGCGAGATGAACAGCGGGATCACCAGGTGGTTGGGGTTGATGGTGAGGGCACTGCTGGCCAGGCCGGCCACTGCGCCCAGCAGCATGACCGCGTACAGCGTGCGCATCTGTTCGCTGCCCATGTTCAGCGCCTGCAGGAAGCCGACCGCCCCGGTGGACTGCTCCGAGGTGACCATGCGGATCAGCACCACGCACAGGGCCAGGCGAATGATCGCGCCGCTGCCCAGCCAGCGGGTCATCAGCAGCGGGTTCTGGCGGTTGTGCTCGATGGCCAGGCCGCTGAAGATCAGTGCGATCGAGGCCGCCAGCGCCATGCCGATCCAGGGCGCCTCCAGCCACCAGTCGATACGCCCGAGTGACAGCACGGCGCACAGCAGGGCGGTGCCGCTGGCCATCAGCGAGAAGGTGAGAAAGTCCAGCGGCTCGAAGGTCTTGAAGCGGTCACCGGGGGGCAGCTTGAGCATCAGCACACAACCCAGCGCAGCCAGTGCAAGGCCCAGTTCGAACAGGTACAGGCCGCGCCATTCGGCGATCTGCAGCAGGTCTTCGGAAAATATCCGTGCCAGTGGCAACGCCAGCTGCGAGGCGCCCAGGCCAAGCACCATCGCCTTTAGCCGCCATTGCGCCGGGAACGCCTGGATCATGTAGTACAGCCCCAGCGAGCTGAGCGCCGCACCGACCATGCCATGGGCCGCCCGCACTGCGATGGCCGAGTTGAGGTCGTTGACCAGCAGGTGGGCGAAGGTGACCAGGGCATAGAGCACCAGGAACACCTCGGTGAACGCGCGCAGGCCGAATTGCTGGCGAAACTTCACCAGCAGCAGGTTGATGGACACGTTGGTCATTACGTAGGCAGCCGGCAGCCAGGCCATTTCCGCCGTGGTTGCGCCCAGCGCACCTTGCAGGAACACCAGGTTGGCGGTGACCAGCGCGTTGCCCAGCCCACCGGTGATCGCCACCAGCAGCCCGACGACTCCGTAGGCCAGGCGCTTTGCGGGCGTGTGCAGGGGCGTGGAGGGGGAGCCCGGCAAGCTGGGCTTTTCGTGGGGGAGCCACTGGCGGGGGGCGTATTTGTCCATGGGGCAGACTGTACTTGAGGGCGCCGGGGGATGAAAACAGTCTATCGCCTGCACTGGCCTCTTCGCGGGTAAACCCGCTCCCACAGGTACTGCAC
>NZ_JBNRIJ010000003.1:8990-51363 GCF_053557675.1 Pseudomonas sp. XP1
CACACCCGGCCACCACCTGTGGCGTACCGCTGACCACCACCTGGCCCCCGGCATCCCCGGCCCCCGGCCCGATGTCGATCACCCAGTCGCTCTGCGCCACCACTCGCATGTCATGCTCGACCACCACCACGCTGTGCCCGCCATCGACCAGGCGGTTGAGCTGCACCAGCAGCCGGTCGATGTCCTGCGGGTGCAAGCCGTTGGTAGGTTCGTCCAGTACATACAACGTCGCCCCGCGGGCCATGCGTTGCAGCTCGGTGGCCAGCTTGATGCGCTGCGCCTCGCCGCCGGACAGTTCGGTGGCCGGCTGGCCCAGGCGCAGGTAGCCCAGGCCGATGTCCTGCAGCACCTGCAGGCAGCGCCGCGCCGCAGGCTGTTCGGCAAACACCTGCAGGGCCTGGTCGACCGTCAGCTGCAGCACCTGGGCAATGTTCATGCCCTGCCAGCTCACCGCCAGGGTTTCCGGGTTGTAGCGGGCGCCATGGCAGGTCGGGCAGGGCGCATAGACGCTGGGCATGAACAGCAACTCGACGCTGACGAAGCCTTCGCCCTCGCAGTTCTCGCAGCGCCCCTTGGCAACGTTGAAGGAGAAACGCCCGGCATCGAAGCCTTTTGCCTTGGCCTGTTCGGTAGCGGCGAACAGCTTGCGCACATGGTCGAACAGGCCGGTGTAGGTGGCCAGGTTGGAGCGGGGCGTACGGCCGATCGGCTTCTGGTCGACCTGCACCAGGCGCCTGATGCTGCCAAGGCCGGCGCTCACATGCCCGCCGCTGGCCTGTTCGGGTTCATCTTCCAGGCTCTGTTCTTCGGGCTCGTTGCGCTGGGCGGCATGGCCCAGGTGCGCACCCACCAGCTCCAGCAGGGCCTGGCTGACCAGGCTCGACTTGCCCGAACCGGAAATACCGGTAACGGCGGTAAAGCAGCCCAGCGGGAATTGCGCACTGAGGTTGTTCAGGTTGTTGCGGCTGATGCCTTCGAGCTTCAGCCAGTCGCGGGCCTGGCGTGGTGTGCGCGTGGTCTGGGACGGTGCACTGAACAGGTAGGCACGGGTGCTCGACTGCTCGACCTCGGCCAGGCCCTTGGGCGGCCCGCTGTAGAGGATGGTGCCGCCATGCTCGCCAGCGGCAGGCCCTACATCCACCAGCCAGTCGGCGCGGCGCATGGTGTCCAGATCATGTTCCACCACATAGACCGAATTGCCAGCGTGCTTCAGGCGCTGCAGCGCCTCGAACAGGGCTTCGCTGTCGGCCGGATGCAAACCGGCCGAAGGCTCGTCGAGCACATAGATCACGCCGAACAGTTGCGAATTCAGTTGTGTGGCCAGGCGCAAGCGCTGCAGCTCGCCAGAGGACAGGGTCGGCGTGCTGCGCTCCAGGGCCAGATAACCCAGGCCCAGGTCGAGCAGGGTGTCGATGCGCTCGAGCAGCTCGTTGGCGATGCGTTGGGCAGCCAGGCGCTTTTCCAGGGTCAGGTCGTCCTGCTGTTGTGCCAGGTAGTCTGCTGCCGCCACCTTGCGCAACACCTCGGCCAGCGCCTGCAGCGACAGGTGCGACAGCTCGGCGATGTCCAGGCCGGCGAAGGTCACCCCCAGCGCCTCGCGCTTCAGGCGCTTGCCTTGGCACAGCGGGCACGGGCTGGGGCGCATGAACTGGGCAACGCGCTTGCGCATCTGCGCGCTTTGCGAGTGCATGAAGGTGTGCAGCACGTACCGCCGGGCACCCATGAACGTGCCCTGGTAGCTGGGCTCTAGCTTGCGCTTGAGGGCGGCGCGGGTCTGCGCCGGGGTCAACCCGGCATACACCGGCGCGGTGGGTGTTTCTTCGGTGAACAGGATCCAGTCACGCTGCGCCTGTGGCAGGTCGCGCCAGGGGATATCGACGTCGTAGCCTAGCGTCACCAGAATGTCGCGCAGGTTCTGGCCCTGCCAGGCCATCGGCCACGCCGCCACGGCGCGCTCGCGGATGGTCAGCGACGGGTCGGGGACCATGGTCGCTTCGTCCACTTGGTAGACCCGGCCCATGCCATGGCATTCCGGGCAGGCGCCCTGCGGCGTGTTGGGCGAGAAATCCTCGGCATACAGCATCGCCTGGCCGGCTGGGTAGTGGCCGGCGCGGGAGTAGAGCATGCGGATCGAACTGGACAGGGTGGTCACGCTGCCCACCGAAGAACGTGCACTCGGCGTGCCGCGTTGCTGCTGCAGGGCCACGGCCGGGGGCAGGCCTTCGATGGCGTCGACATCCGGCACGCCAACCTGGTCGATCAGGCGTCGCGCATAGGGCGCGACCGACTCGAAGTAGCGGCGCTGGGCTTCGGCGTAGAGAGTGGAGAAGGCCAACGAGGACTTGCCCGAGCCGGACACGCCGGTGAATACCACCAGTGCGTCACGGGGAATATCGACATCGATGTTCTTGAGGTTGTGCTCGCGGGCGCCACGGACGCGGATGAAGCCAGTGGGGGTGGTGGGGCGTGGGGGCATGACGCAGTCCTTGGCTTTGGCTGAACAGTGCGCTCAAGGTAACAGCAAAGGCACGACTTTGTGTTCCACCGTGTGAAACCAGATTCGATTGTGCTCCCAGCTTCCTCGCGCTTATCTGTCAGCCAAGCACGACCTGCCTTACCCGTCGTGACCTCAAGGCGAACAACAAGAACGGGAATCCACCCGCGCGAGGAGACTCTACATGTCCCGACATCAGCACATCCTGGCCTGGCTGAACGATGTGGCCAGCGACCTGCACGCAATCCGTCACGATATCCACGCTCACCCGGAACTGGGTTTCGAAGAAAGCCGCACTTCAGCGCTGGTTGCCCGACTGCTCGAAGAATGGGGCTATGAAGTGCACACCGGCATCGGCAAGACCGGCGTGGTCGGCGTACTGCGCAGCGGCAGCAGCCCACGCCGCCTGGGCCTGCGCGCCGACATGGACGCGCTGCCCATCCACGAAGCCACCGGCGCAGCGTACAGCAGCCAGCACCAAGGCTGCATGCACGCCTGCGGCCATGACGGGCATACCACCATGCTGCTTGGCGCCGCGCGCTACCTGGCGGCGACCCGGCAGTTCGACGGGACGCTGACGCTGATCTTCCAACCGGCCGAGGAGGGCCAGGGTGGCGCCGAGGCAATGCTGGCCGATGGTTTGCTGGAGCGCTTCCCTTGCGATGCACTGTTCGGCATGCACAACATGCCCGGGCTGCCGGCCGGGCACCTGGGCTTTCGCGAGGGGCCGATGATGGCCTCGCAAGACCTGCTCACGGTGACCCTCGACGGGGTTGGCGGCCATGGCTCGATGCCGCACCTGACCGTCGACCCGCTGGTGGCGGCGGCCAGTGTGGTGATGGCCCTGCAAACCGTGGTGGCGCGCAATATCGATGCGCAGGAGGCGGCCGTGGTTACCGTCGGCGCCTTGCAGGCCGGCGAAGCGGCCAACGTGATCCCGCAGCAGGCGCTGCTGCGCCTGAGCCTGCGAGCGCTGAACGCCGAGGTGCGGGCGCAGACCCTGGAGCGGGTGCGGGCGATCATCGTCAACCAGGCCGAGAGCTTTGGCTGCCGTGCCACCATCGAACATCGCCCGGCCTACCCGGTGTTGGTCAACCATGCCGCGGAAAACGCCTTCGCCCGGCAGGTGGGGGTGGAGCTGCTCGGTGCCGAGGCAGTGGATGGCAACACCCGCAAGCTGATGGGCAGCGAAGACTTCGCCTGGATGCTGCAACGCTGCCCGGGCGCCTACCTGTTCATCGGCAATGGCGTATCGCGGCCGATGGTGCACAACCCGGCCTACGACTTCAATGACGACATCCTGCTGACCGGCGCCGCCTACTGGGGCGCGCTGGCAGAGCGCTGGCTCGCGCCCGCCTGACCTTCCTGTTGACGACTGCCGCTGGAACCCGGGCGCGACCGCGCCTGGGCGATCACCCAATCATTGTGTGGAGTGTTTCCTATGCAGACTTCGAGCACCGGCGTGTCGCGTACCCGGCAAGTGGTCGCCGCCGTCATCGGCAACGCCCTGGAGTGGTATGACTTTATCGTGTACGGCTTTCTGGCCAGCATCATCGCCCGGCAGTTCTTCCCCTCCGACGACGAGTACGCCTCGCTGCTGATGGCCCTGGCCACCTTCGGCGTCGGCTTTTTCATGCGCCCGGTGGGCGGCGTGCTGCTGGGCATGTATTCCGACCGCAAGGGCCGCAAGGCGGCGATGCAGATGATCATCCGGCTGATGACCGTGTCGATTGCCATGATCGCCTTTGCCCCCGACTACCTGGCCATCGGCATGGCCGCGCCGCTGCTGATCGTGGTGGCGCGCATGCTGCAGGGTTTTGCCACCGGCGGCGAGTACGCCAGCGCCACGGCCTTCCTGGTGGAGAGCGCGCCGGCCCACCGCAAGGGCTTGTATGGCTCGTGGCAGCTGGTGGGGCAGTGCCTGGCGGTGTTCTCGGGGGCGGCGATGGTGGCCCTGGTCACCCACTTGTGCACGCCTGCGGCGCTGGACAGCTGGGGCTGGCGTATCCCGTTCGTGCTCGGCCTGCTGATCGGCCCGGTGGGGCTGTGGATTCGCAAGCACATGGAAGAGCCCGAGGAATTCATCGAGGCGCGCCGCCAGGCCAAGGGCCAGTCGCCCAGCCTGTGGCAGGTGCTGCGTGAGCATCGGCGCAGCCTGTTGGTATCGATGGGCCTGGCCTGTGGCGCGACGGTGTCGTTCTACGTGGTGCTGGTGAACATGCCGACCTTCGCCCACAAGAACCTCGGCCTGCCGCTGGACCAGGTGCTGCTGGTGCAGATGCTTGCCGTTGGGCTGATGACCGTGGTGATCCCGCTGTCCGGGGCGTTGTCTGACCGGCTGGGGCGGCGCCCGGTGCTGATGGCCTTCACCCTGGCGTTCTTCGTCATGGTCTACCCGTTGTATGTGTGGGTGGCTGCCGCGCCGTCGCTGGAGCGCCTGCTGGTGATGCAGCTGCTGCTGTGCACCGCCATCGGTGGCTTCTTCGGGCCGGCGCCCACGGCCCTGGCCGAGCAGTTCCCGGTCGAGGTGCGTTCTACCGGTGTGTCGGTGGCCTATAACGTGGCGGTGATGGTATTCGGCGGCTTCGCCCCGTTGATCGTCACCTGGCTGAGCAAGGTACTCGGTACCCCAGTGGCGCCATCGTTCTATGTGCTGTTCGCCTGCCTGCTGACACTGCTGGGCACCTATTGCCTGAAAGAAGCCCCACGCGCGGGCAAGCCTGCTGCTTTCAACCTTGGAGTGAAACCGTGATGCCGCTAGCCATCGACCCCATCGTTGCCCTCGATGCCGAGGCATTGTCCCGGGCCATCCATGCCCGCCAGATGTCGTGCCGGGAGGTGATGCAGGCTTATCTGGCGCATATCGAACGCTTCAACCCGCAGGTCAATGCGCTGGTGTCGCTGCGCCCGGCCGAGGCACTGCTGGCCGAGGCCGATGAGCGTGACCGCGAGTTGGCCCGTGGTCATTCGCGCGGCTGGATGCATGGCATGCCCCAGGCGATCAAGGACCTGGCCGCCACTGCCGGGCTGCGCACCACCCTGGGCTCGCCGCTGTTCGCCGAGCAGGTGCCCGATCAGGATGCAATCAGCGTGGCGCGGGTACGGGCCAGTGGGGCGCTGATCGTGGGCAAGAGCAATGTGCCCGAATTCGGCCTTGGTTCGCAGACCTACAACACCCTGTTCGGCACCACCACCAACGCCTACGACCCGGACAAGGTGGCCGGAGGCAGCAGCGGCGGGGCGGCGGCGGCGCTGGCCATGCGCCTGCTGCCGGTCGCCGATGGCAGCGACATGATGGGCTCGCTTCGCAACCCGGCGGCATTCAACAACGTGTATGGCCTGCGCCCGTCGCAGGGCCGTGTTCCCCACGGGCCGGCGCCGGAACTGTTCGTGCAGCAGCTGGCCACCGAGGGGCCGATGGGCCGCAGCGTGGTGGATGTGGCGCGGCTGTTGTCGACCCAGGCGGGCTTCGATGCGCGGGCGCCGTTGTCGCTGGGTGAGGGCCGGCGCGATTTTGCCGCCGGGTTGCAGCGCGATTTCCGCGGCGTGCGGGTTGGCTGGCTGGGCGACTACGACGGTTACCTGGCGATGGATGACGGGGTGCTGAGCCTGTGCGAAGCGGCCCTGGCGGACTTCGCCGAACTGGGCTGCCGGGTCGAGGCCTGCCAGCCGGCGTTCGACCTGGCGCGCTTGTGGCAATGCTGGCTGACCCATCGCCACTTCCTGGTGCACGGCAACCTTGGTGCGGCCTATGCCGACCCTGGCAAACGCGCGCTGCTCAAGCCCGAGGCGCAGTGGGAGGTGGAGGGTGGCCTGCAACTGAGCGCGACGGCGGTGTACCAGGCTTCGGTGGCCCGCAGCGACTGGTACCGCGCGCTGGGCAAGCTGTTCGAGCGTTACGATTACCTGCTGTTGCCATCGGCCCAGGTGTTCCCTTTCGATGCACGGCAACCTTGGCCAACGGTTGTCGGGGGGCGGACAATGGACACCTATCACCGCTGGATGGAAGTGGTGATAGGGCCGACCCTGGCCGGCTTGCCGAGCATCAGCGTACCGGTCGGTTTCAACGCTGCCGGGTTGCCGATGGGTCTGCAGATCATCGGCCCGGCCCAGGCCGACCATGCGGTGTTGCAGCTGGCCCATGCCCATGAACAGCTCACCCGTTGGGTAGCGCGGCGCCCGCCCCGGAGCCTGCAAACGCCATGAAACTGCTGGGCAGGCGCGGATCTTGCTGGCTATCCTGACCATCCAGCTACAGGGAGGTCACACTCATGGGTATCACGGCAGACAGTGGCGGCGTGCGTTCGGTGGAGCGGGCGCTGGCCATCGTCGACCTGCTGGGCGAACACCAGGCGCTGGGCCTGGAAGAACTGCATTACCTGACCGCGCTACCCAAGGCCACGGTGTCGCGCATGCTCGCCACCTTGCAGGAGCAGGGCTGGGTCTACCGCGGCCTCAGCGATCGGCGTTACCGGCTGTGTGCGCGGCGCCTGTTCGGCGACCGCCAGCTGCGTTTCAAACGGCGCCTGGTGGAGCACGCAGCGCCCATGTTGCTAGAGTTGAGCGAGCGCACCGGGCTGGTGGCCGACCTGTCGTGTTTCGACGGCGAGCGGCTGGAGGTGATGGAAAGCGCCATCCCCCAGGTATTGCGCAAGCGCTACCCGCACACCTGCCAGATCGTCGGCCATCATGCCAGCCTGTTCCATTCGGCGATGGGGCGGGCATGCCTGGGTGAGTTGGCAGTCGATGAAGTGCAGCGCCTGGCGGCCCATGAGCGGGTGGGCGACGAGACGGTGCTGCGCGATATCGAGGAAGAAGCGAACAAAGGGTTCGGCCAGCGCACCGAAGGGCACTGGGAGTACCCGGTGCGCTTGCCGTTCCTGATCCGCGCGATAGCCCTGCCGGTGCATGCCGAAGGGCGCCTGGCCGGGAGCATTGCCTTGCACTGGCCGCTGGACCAGGCGCCGGTGGAACGGGTGTTGAACCTGCACCTGAACAGCCTGGCGACAACGGTGGGGGAGGTGCAGCGGGCCTTGGTGGTTTGAGTCAGCCTGTACCGGCCACTTCGCGGGCTTGCCCGCTCCCACAGGTACCGAGCAGGTCTCAGGCAATGCACCATCCCTGTGGGAGCGGGCGAGCCCGCGAAGAGGCCAGTGCAGCAAACAACAAAAGAAGCTGTGTCCGAGGCCCCTCAGCGCTCCAGGCTGTACATCCGGCACTCCGCCAGCAGCGCCAGCAGGTTCGGCTCACGCTCCCGCGCCTTGAGGAACACCACGCCGATATGCTGCTGCAAGCGATATTGCGGCTTCAGGGCAATCAACCTGACCCGGTTTTCGTACACCGCCGCGATCCGCCCGGGCAGCAGGGCAAAGCCCACGCCCGAGCTGACCATGCTCAGCAGGGTGAAGATATCGTTCACCTGCATGGCCACCTTGGGTTCGAAGCCGGCCTGCTGGAACACCCGGGCGCCATCGCGGTGGGTGGCAAAGCCCTGGGTCAGGGTGATGAAGGTGGAGCCGGCCAGGTCGGCCAGGTCCACTTCGGCCTGCTCGGCGAAGGGCGAATCGATGGGCACGGCGAGGAAGATGTCGTCGGAGAACAGCGGCAGCTGCTCGCAGGCCGGGTCGCTGACGCTTTCGTCGAGCGACACGAGGATGGCCTCCAACTCGTGATTCTTCAGGCGTTGCAGCAGGTCGACGTTGGAGCCAAGGGTCAGGTCGATGTTGAGTTCGCTGCGGCGCAGCTTGAGGCCCATGACCAGCTTGGGCACGGTTTTCACCGTCAGCGAGTAGAGCGCACCCAGGCGGAAGCGCTCGGCGTAGAAGCCGGCGGCCTCGCGGGTCTGGCGGACCATCTGCTCGGCGTCCTGGATCAGCTGCCGGGCCTTTTTCTCAAGCACGTAGGCGCTTTCCAGCGGGATCAGCTGGCGGCCTTCATGCTTGAACAGCGGGCAGCGCAGTGCGCTTTCCAGCGAGTGGATGGCGCGGTGCACGCTGACGGCACTGGTGGCCAGCTCCGCGGCAGCGCGGCCGAGGTTGCCGGTGCGCATGAAGGCGAGGAAGGTTTCCAGCTTCTTGAGGGTCAGTTCTTCGTCGATCAGCATGGGGGCCTGGGGTGTGCGGCTTGGGGGTTATGGTGGGTTTGAGATCGAGCGCCGCCCGCGCGGCGCTTCGCTCTCAAACCCACCAGATACCTCAAGCCCGACGCTCGATCAACGCCCACAACGCCGGGTCGTTGAAATCATCGATCACCAACCCAGCCCCCGCCGCCAGCAACCGCTCCGGCGTCTGGGTAGTGGCCACGCCCACGGTAAAGATCCCCGCGCCACTCGCTGCCGCCACCCCCGGCAGCGAATCCTCGAAGGCCAGTGCCTGGTCGGCTTCGGCACCCAGCCGCTGCAAGCCGGTCAGGTAGGGCAACGGGTCCGGCTTGGGCCGTGCCAGTTCCTCGGCCACCAGCACATGCTCGAAGCGCTGGCCCAGGCCCATGGCGTTCAACATGTGCTCGGCGTTCAGCCGCGGTGCGTTGGTCACCACGCACATGCCGATGTCACGAGCCCGGGCATGCTCCAGCAGGCGCACAAGGCCCGGCATCGGCTCGAGAGACGGCGACATGTCGCGGAACAGCGCCTCCTTGCGGTCGGCCAGCACCTGGCATTGTTCGGCACTGGCACCGGCAAACAGCTCGGCGAACAGCTCGCCGTTGGCGCGGCCGCTGACCTGGGCATCGAACTGCGCCTGGCTCAGCTCGCGGCCGTCATGCTCGCGCAGCAGTTGGCGAAAGGCCTGCAGGTGCAGGGTGTCAGTGTCGGTGAGGGTTCCGTCGAGGTCGAACAGCAGGGCAGTCAGCATTGGGTATTCAGGTCCAGAAATCGTGGGCGGGCCAGAAGGGAGATTCTTTGCCTTTGGAGTTACGTGAACTTCGCGACTTCTGAGTGTACTGGAGTACGGCAGCCTTGGCAGAGCTGTGCTCGAACTCGAGGTTGGCGCCTGCGCATCGAGTCAGCAACTGCCAAAGCTGGAAAGGCAACCGAGTAACCGGCCGTTGGCACGCTCCGGCTTTCGAAGTTTGGTCATCAGTTCTGGTTGGCGTAGGTGGCTGGGCGCAGGTAGCTGATCTTCTGTACCTTGCCGTCGCTGTCACGGTAGGTGAGGGTGGCGATCTCGGCGTTGCCGGTGGTGTGGCTCGAAGCCTCCACAGCGATCACCTGGGCGATGTCCAGGTTCATGCCGTACTGGTACGCAGAGGCTGTCTGGGCGAAGGCGCCGACGCTGCTGCCGAAGGTCAGGGTGGTGAGAGTGATTGCTTTGATGATGTTCATGGTCATGCTCCGTTAGCTTGGGTAGTGGGATCAGCGACTGCTTGCTGCCTGGGTTTAATATTGCGCGATGATATTTGGTGCGCAAAATATATTTCCACTATCCGGTCTATTGGAGCGCTGCATCGCCTGAACGATGGTGCGGATCGCCGCGAGGGCTTCCCGCACACCGTCTTCCGCAGTCAGGTTCCCGGACCAGCCATATAGCCTTCAGCATCATTGCGGTAGTTTCGCGATCACCTTGATCTCGAAGTCGAAGCCCGACAGCCAGGTCACGCCGATAGCGGTCACCGTCGGGTAGGGAGCCTCACCCCAATACTCGGCCGCCACCTCCCAGATGGTCTCGAATTTCGAGTCCGGGTCGACCATGAAGATGGTCGTGTCAACCACATCCTCGAAACTACTGCCGGCTTCGGCCAGGATCGCGTTGAGGTTGGCGAAGGCCATGCGAACCTGCGCCGCGAGGTCCGGCTCGGCCGAGCCGTCCTTGCGGCTACCTACCTGGCCGGAAACGAACAGAAAACCGTTGGAACGAATCGCTGGCGAGTAACGGTGGCGCTCATACAAAGCATGGCGATCAGGCGGGAAGACGACATCACGTTTGCTGGACATTGCGTACCTCGTTCGGGGCGCTGGCGGCCCGGTGATTAGGGTGAAGCCACTATAAGAAAGGCCGCCGGCCTGAATAAACGGGCAGCGCTGGCCATGACTGTTTGTATAATCCAAACAATCCAGGCGCGAGTGAGACGTGGAATGGACCGTTTCGATGCAATGCAGGCATTTGTCCGCGTGGTGGAAACCGGCAGTTTCACCAAGGCGGCAGCCACGCTGCACATGAGCAAGACCACCGTGACGCAGCTCGTTCAGCAACTGGAAGCGAGGCTGCGTGTGCGCCTGCTCAACCGCACCACACGCAAGGTCAATGTCACCGCCGACGGTGCGGCCTACTACGAACGCGTCGTCCGGCTGCTGGTCGACATGGACGACGCCGAGACCAGTTTGTCCAGCGCGTCGATGACACCACGCGGGCGGCTGCGAGTCGATGTACCCAGCCCACTGGCGCGAATGCTGCTGATACCAGCCTTGCCAGGGTTCTTTGCACGCTATCCAGAAATTCAGCTGACTGTGGGCGTGAGCGATCGTATCGTCGACATCATTGGTGAAAACGTCGACTGCGTGGTGCGTGGCGGCGAGATCACCGATCAATCCCTGGTGGCAAGGCATGTGGGCGATTTGAAACTCGGCATCTATGCCGCGCCCAGCTATTTGCAGCGCTTCGGTACGCCGGTGCACCCCCGTGAGCTGGAGGAGGGCCGACACAACACCGTCGGCTTCCTCTGGTTTCGTACAGGCAAAGCCTTGCCCTACGCGATGCAGCGGGGCGAGGAGCGCATGGAAGCCCACGGCCGCTCGCAGCTGATGGTCGACGACGGCAATGCGTACCTTGCCGCCGGCTTGGCTGGCCTGGGGATAATCTGGCTCCCGCAGTACATGGCCAGACCGCACCTGGCCAGCGGCGAGCTGCTGCCGTTGTTCGAAGACTGGCAGATGACGCCAATGCCGATGTACCTGGCATTCCCGCCGAATCGCCATGTCAGCGCCAAGGTGCGGGTATTTATCGACTGGATGATCGAGTTGATGGCCGAGCATGCGCCTGTGGCTGGGTGAAACAGGGGTAAACCCATTTCGCCATCCAAAAGCATCAGCCTTTTCCCTGGAGTATCAGCCCAGCCATTGAACGCAGCCGTCAAGCCGTCGACGAAGGGGGCTGTTCAGCGCGCCCCGAAAAGAGTACAAATGTGCTCCATGGACAATCTAACCCCAAAACGCCGCGCCATCTTCGAGTTCATCCGTGAACGCATTGCCGATCACGGCCAGCCGCCGAGCCTGGCCGATATCGCCACGCGCTTCGGTTTCGCCTCGCGCAGTGTCGCGCGCAAGCACATCACCGCCCTGTGTCAGGCCGGCTACATCGACGTCACGCCAAACCAGGCGCGGGGCATACGCCTGGCCGAACGGCTGCGCCGCCCGGAAATCCTCGAAGTGCCGGTGCTGGGCCAGGTGGCGGCAGGCGCCCCCATCGGCCCGGACCTCGACATTCACGAGCAGTTGCTGCTCGACCCCAGCCTGTTCCGCCGTACCCCCGACTACCTGCTGAAGGTGCGCGGCGACTCGATGATCGACGACGGCATTTTCGACGGTGACCTGGTTGGCATCCTCCAGCAGGCCGATGCCCGCGATGGCCAGATCGTGGTCGCGCGCCTGGACGGCGAGGTGACCATCAAGCGCCTGCAGCGCCAGGGTGGCAATTACCGGCTGTTGCCACGCAACCCGGCCTATGCGCCCATCGATGTGCGGCCTGAACAGGAGTTCTTCATCGAAGGCGTGTTCTGCGGCTTGCTGAGGCGTGACTGATGGGCGCGGTGGTCGACCTCGACAGGTTGCTCGACCAGCGCCGGGTATGGCGCGGTCGGCAGGCCCAGGCGCGGCCGCTCGGCCTGCAGCCCACGGGCCATGCCACCCTTGACCAATGCCTGCCGGAAGGCGGTTGGCCCGCGGCTGCGCTCAGCGAGCTGTTGCTGGCCAGCCCCGGCTGTGGCGAATTGCAGCTGCTGTGGCCAACCCTGGCCCGCTTGAGCGCTGAGGCCAGCCGAATCGTGCTGGTGGCTCCGCCATTCATTCCTTACGCCCCGGCCTGGCAGGCCGCGGGGGTGGACCTGCGCTGGCTGGTACAGGTGGACGCCGCACCTGCCGATGCCCTGTGGGCCGCCGAGCAGTGCCTGCGCTCTGGCAGTTGCGCGGCGGTGCTGTGCTGGCCGGAACGAGCCGATGACCGCGCCCTGCGGCGCTTGCAGGTGGCTGCCGAAACCGGGCAGGCGCTGGCCTTCGCCTGCCGGCCGCAACAGGCGGCCCACAACCCTTCACCCGCAGCGCTGCGCATTGCCGTCGACACCCGTCCGGCACAATGGCGCGTGCTGAAAAGCCGTGGCGGCATGCCTCCGGCGCTGCCCATCGCCTGCCCGGGGCGGGGCTGATGCAACATGCTCTGGGCCTGCATCCTGTTCCCTCAGCTGGCGCTGGACACGGTCCTGCGTGAGCGTGACGACCCCGATACGCCCCTGGTGCTGCTTGGCGGGCCGACCCAGCGACGCGTGCTGCAGGCGGTCAACACGGCGGCGGCCGCGCTCGGCCTGCGGGCCGGGCAAACCCTGACGGCGGCGCGTGCGCTGGCCGATGGCTTCAGCTGCGTCGAAGCCGACCCCAGGCGCATCGACCAGGTGCAGCAGTTGCTGGCAGCCTGGGCCTACCGCTTCAGTGCCCAGGTCAGCCTGCACTACCCACGGGCGCTGTTGCTGGAGGTGGGCTCCAGCCTGCAGCTGTTCGGCCCCTGGCCGCTGTTCGAGGCACGCCTGCGCCAGGAACTGGCGGAACTGGGCTTGCGCCAACGTATCGTCCTGGCCAGCAACCCGGTGGCGGCGCGCATGCTCGCCAACGCTCACGATGGCCTGGCCGTGAGTGACGCCGATGCCACCCGTGCGGCGCTGCTGGGCATGCCCATCGAGCGTATCGGCCTGCCAGCCCAGGCTGCCGAGGCCTTTGCCCGCATGGGCCTGCGCCAGTTGAGCCAGGTGCTGGCCTTGCCCCGCGACAGCCTGGCCAGGCGCTTTCCGGCCCAGGTGCAACTGCACCTTGACCAGTTGCTCGGCCTGCGCAACCTGGGGCTGGGCTTCTACCAGCCGCCGGACCGTTTCGAGACCCGGCTGGAGCTGAATTTCGACGTCGAATCGCACCAGGCCCTGCTGTTCCCGCTGCGGCGCATGCTCAACGACCTTGCCGCGTTCCTCGCCGGGCGTGACTGTGGCGTGCAGCGTTTCTGCCTGCACCTGGAGCACGTCGAAGGGCCGGATACCTTGCTGAAGGTAGGCCTGCTGGCCGCCGAACGCGATGCCGCGATGCTGTTCGAACTGGCGCGCGGGCGCCTGGAACCGCTGCGCATTCCCGCACCGGTGCGCAACCTGCGGCTGGTTGCCGAGGACCTGCCACCCTTCGTGCCGCAACGCCAGGCATTGTTCGACCCGCGTGCGCAACAGGCGCAACCTTGGGAACAATTGCGCGAAAGGCTGCGTGCCCGCTTGGGCGATGAGGCGGTCAAGGGCCTGAGCGCGGCAGCCGATCATCGCCCTGAATGTGCCTGGCAAGCGGTAGAGCAGGGTGCCCAGGGCAACATGCCGGTCGTCCCTGGCAGCCGTCCTGGCTGGCTGCTGTCGGCTCCCATGGCGCTGGACGAAAGCGGCTATCGCCTGCAAGGCCATGCCGAGCGCATCGAATCGGGCTGGTGGGATGGCGGCGATGTGCGCCGCGACTATTACCGCATCGAAACCCGTGACGGCCTGCGCGGCTGGGCCTACCGCGACCTGGGCAAGGCCGGCCCGTTGTGGCTGCATGGCTGGTTCGCATGAACACCCCGGGGTATGCAGAGCTGCACTGCCTGTCCAACTTCAGCTTCCAGCGCGGCGCGTCGAGCGCCGACGAGCTGTTCCGGCGCGCGCGTGAACAGGGCTACCAGGCGCTGGCGATCACCGACGAATGCACCCTGGCCGGCATCGTCCGTGCCTGGCAGGCAGCCAAGGAACACCAGCTGCGGCTGATCGTGGGCAGTGAAGTGCAGTTGCAGGGCGGCCCAAAGCTGGTGCTGCTGGTGCAGGACCTGGCCGGCTACCAGAACCTGTGCGCGCTGATAACCCGGGCCCGGCGGCGGGCGCAGAAGGGCGAATACCAACTGTTTGGCGATGACCTGCAGCAGCACCATCAGGGCCTGCTGGCATTGTGGGTACCCGATGACAGCGGCGATGACACCCCCGGGCAGTGGCTGCACGGTGTGTTCGGTGAGCGTCTGTGGCTGGCGGTGCACCTGCACCGCGGCAGTGACGATACCTTGCGCCTTGAACGCTTGCGTAGCCTGGCGGCCAGGGTCGGCATCCGCGCCGTGGCCTGTGGCGACGTGCACATGCACGTGCGTGGTCGCCGCGCCTTGCAGGATTGCATGACCGCCATTCGCCAGCATTGCCTGGTGGCCGACGCCGGGCGCTTCCTGTTTGCCAATGGCGAGCGGCACCTGCGCAGCCAGGCGCAACTGGGCGAACTCTATCCCGCCGACCTGCTGGCCGAGACCCTGGCCATCGCTGCGCGCTGCCAGTTCGAACTGAGCGAATTGAAATACCAGTACCCACGCGAACTGGTGCCACATGGGCATACCCCGGCGAGCTGGTTGCGCGAATTGTGCCAGCAGGGTTTGCCGTCGCGCTGGCCAAACGGGCCGAGCAGCAAGGTGCGGGATGTGCTGGCCAAGGAGCTGGCGCTGATCGAGGAGCTGGGCTACGAAAGCTACTTCCTGACGGTGCACGACATCGTCGCCTTCGCCCGCAGCCAGCGCATTCTGTGCCAGGGGCGGGGGTCGGCTGCCAACTCGGTGGTGTGCTTCGTGCTGGGCATCACCGAGCTCGACCCTATGGAACACCACCTGTTGTTCGAGCGCTTCCTGTCGCGAGAGCGCAACGAGCCGCCGGACATCGACGTGGACTTCGAGCACGACCGGCGCGAGGAGGTGATCCAGTACGTATTCCGTCGCTATGGCCGGCACCGGGCGGCGCTCACTGCGGTGGTCAACACCTATCATGCCGCCGGTGCGGTGCGGGATGTGGCGCGGGTGCTGGGGCTGCCCGCCGACCAGGTGGACGCCCTGGCCAAATGCTGTGGCCGCTGGAGCGATCGCATACCCGATGACCAGCGCCTGGCCGAGGCCGGTTTCGAGGCGGGCAGCCCTTCGCTGCGCCGTGTGCTGGTGCTGGCCGGCGAACTGATCGGCTTCCCCCGGCACCTGTCACAGCACCCGGGCGGTTTCGTTATCGCCCAGCAACCCCTGGACGAGCTGGTGCCGGTGGAGAATGCCGCGATGCCGGAGCGCACGGTGATCCAGTGGGACAAGGACGACCTGGACATGCTCGGCCTGCTCAAGGTCGATGTGCTGGCGCTGGGCATGCTCAGCGCCTTGCGCCGTTGCTTCGACCTGCTGCACCGCCACCGCGGTCGGCACCTGACCCTGGCGACCATCCCCGGCGAAGACCCGGCCACCTACGCGATGATCAGCCGTGCCGAGACCATGGGCGTGTTCCAGATCGAGTCACGCGCGCAGATGGCCATGTTGCCGCGGCTGCGGCCCGAAAAGTTCTACGACCTGGTCATCGAGGTGGCCATCGTCCGCCCCGGGCCGATCCAGGGCGACATGGTCCACCCTTACCTGCGCCGACGGCTGAAGCAGGAGCCGGTGACGTACCCTTCGCCGCAACTGAAGGAAGTGTTCGAGCGCACCCTGGGTGTGCCGCTGTTTCAGGAGCAGGTGATGGAACTGGCGATGGTCGCGGCCGACTATACCCCGGGCGAGGCCGACCAGTTGCGCCGCAGCATGGCCGCCTGGAAGCGCCACGGCGGCCTGGAGCCGCACCGCGAGCGGCTGGTGCAGGGCATGTTGCGCAATGGTTACGACCTGGCGTTTGCCGAGCGCATCTTCGAGCAGATCAAAGGCTTTGGCAGCTATGGCTTTCCGGAATCGCACGCGGCCAGCTTTGCCTTGTTGTGCTATGCCAGCAGCTGGCTCAAGTGCCATGAGCCGGCGATTTTCACCTGCGCGCTGGTCAACAGCTGGCCCATGGGCTTCTACAGCCCCGACCAGTTGCTGCAAGAGGCCCGGCGCCAGGGTATCGAGGTCAGGCCGGTGGATGTGTGCCACAGTGACTGGGACTGCACGCTCGAGCCTGAACCTGGAGAGGTGCTGGCCATTCGCATGGGCTTGCGCCTGGTACGGGGCTTTGCCGAGGCCGACGCCAGGCGCCTGGAGCAGGCGAGGGCGCAGCGGCCATGGCGCGATGTCGAAGACCTGTGCCTGCGTGCCGGGCTCGATTCGCGGGCCCGGGCCCGGTTGGCCGATGCCGGCGCGCTGCGCGCCTTGGCCAGCGACCGGCACCAGGCGCGCTGGCAGGTGGCGGCGGTGCAGCCGCAACTGCCTTTGTTCGCCGATATGCAAGCCTTGCCGGAAAGCACCGTCGAACTGCCCGTTCCCAGCGTGGCAGAGGACCTGATGGCCGATTACCAGGCCCTCGGTACCACACTTGGGCCGCATCCCTTGACCTTGTTGCGCTCACGCCTGCGGGCACTGGGCTGTCGCAGTTCGCGCGAGCTGCAAGGTGTCGGGCATGGTGACAATATTGCCGTGGCTGGGCTGGTGGTGGGCCGCCAGCGGCCACAGACCGCCAGCGGCGTGACCTTCGTCACCCTGGAGGACGAGCACGGCATGGTCAATGTGGTGGTGTGGCGGGAGCTCGCCGAACGGCAGCGGCGGGCGCTGGTGGGGTCGCAGTTGCTCAAGGTCAGCGGGCGGCTGGAGCAGGCGAATGGCGTACGCCACCTGATCGCGCGGCGGCTGGAGGATGTGAGCCCGTTGTTGCAAGGGCTGGACGTACGCAGCCGGGATTTCCATTGATCCCGACACATGGCGCAAAATCCTGATTTCTGCGCGGCCCCTGTGGGAGCGGCTTCAGCCGCGAATACCGGCGCAGCCGGTGCCATGCACCGCGTTGGACTCTTCGCTGCTAAAGCCGCTCCCACAGGGTACCGGGATTGCCTGCGAATTCAGTTCTGTTACACCATCGCCAACCGTTGCTTGCGTGTCGGTGCCGGGAACGCCCGGTCGATCGCCCGCAGGTCTTCGCTGGTCAGGGTCAACGAACCCGCAGCCGCATTCAGCCGCACATGCTCGGGCGCCACGGCCTTGGGGATGGCTATCACCCCGTCATCCCGGGTCACCCAGGCCAGGCTGACCTGAGCCGCCGTGGCGCCATGGCGCTCGGCGATTTGCGCCAGCACCGGGTGCAGCAGCAGGCGCCCGGCCTGGGCCAGCGGGCAGTAGGCCATGGTCGGCAGGGCGCGCTTTTCGCACCACGGCAACAGGTCGAACTCGATGCCACGCTGGGCCGGGTTGTACAGCACCTGGTTGGTGGCGCAATCGGGGTTGTGCAGCTCGCGCAGGTCGTCGACGTCGAAATTGGAAACACCCCAGCGCTTGATCTTGCCTTGCTCGCGCAAGCGCTCGAAGGCCTCGACGGTTTCCTCCAGCGGGTGCTGGCCACGCCAGTGCAACAGATACAGGTCGATGCAGTCAGTGCCCAGGCGCGTGAGGCTGCGTTCGCAGGCCGCCGCCATACCGAGCCGGCTGGCATTGTGCGGGTACACCTTGCTGACCAGGAACACTTGGTCGCGGCGCCCGGCAATGGCCTGGCCGACCACTTCTTCCGCGCCACCTTCGGCATACATCTCGGCGGTATCGATCAGGCTCAGGCCAAGTTCGATGCCCTGTTGCAGGGCCGCCACCTCGGCCGCCTTGCGGGCCGGATCTTCACCCATGTACCAGGTACCCTGGCCGATGGCCGGAACGCTCGAACCTGCCAGTTTCACGTAACGCATGTCACCTCCGGTATGCGGGTATTGGTAAGCAGTACCTCAAGCAGCGCTTGCGCCGCCGTGGAAAGCTTGTGTTCGCTGAGGGCAACCACGCCGATGCGGCGCTCGACCGTGGGCTCGACCAGGGTCACGCAGCGGGCGCCAAGCTCCTGCATCTGGTTGATGCACAGTGCCGGCACGGCACTGACCCCCAGGCCACTGGCAACCATGCGGCCGATGGTCGACAGCTGGTGGCTTTCGAAAGCCACCGCCAGTTTGCCGTGCTGGGCGGCCACGTTCTGTTCCATCAGCAGGCGCACCGCCGAAGGGCGTTGCAGGGCAACGAAGTCTTCGGCCAGCAACTGTGCCCAGCTGACCCGAGGCAGCTGCGCCAAGGGCGAATCGGCGGGCACCACGGCGACGAAGCGGTCCATGTACAACGGGTGGAAATCCAGGCCATCGATGTTGTCCGGTTCGAAGCCGATGCCCAGTTCGACGCGACGATGGCGCACCAGTTCCTGCACCTGTTCGTTGATCACATCGTGCACCGTGACGTTGACCTTCGGGTAACGCTGGCGAAATACCTTCAGCGAGTGGGGCAGCAGGTTGCCGGCAAAGGCCGGCATGGCCGCCACCGAAACCCGGCCCAGTTGCAGGGTGAAACGCTGGCGCAGCATTTCTTCGGTGTCGTCCCAGTCGGCCAGCAGGCGCCGCGCCAGCGGCAGCAGCACCTCGCCCTCGGCAGTCAGGCTGACGCTGCGTGTGGTGCGGCTCAGCAGGGCGCCGCCAAGGTTTTCTTCCAGGGCCTTGATGGTCAGGCTCAGGGCCGGTTGTGAGACATGCAGGTGTTCACCGGCCTGAGCGAAGCTCTGGTACTTGGCCACAGCGACAAAGGCGCGCAGTTGCTTGACGTTCATGACAGGCCTTTTGGTTGTTTTGCAAAAGTTATCAATCGATGATGAAAACAAAATTAACAAATCAGTCGCTTGCGGTGAAGATGTCCTCACACGCTCACCGACAGCCTCGTCGGTTCAACAACTACAAAAGGCGGATCAGCATGGCCGGACTGGACAAGCGCGTTGCAACCTATGAACAGGCACTCGAAGGCCTGACCGACAACATGACGGTACTGGCTGGTGGTTTCGGCCTGTGCGGCATCCCGGAAAACCTTATCAGCGAAATCAAGCGCCGTGGCGTCAAGGGCCTTACGGTGGTTTCCAACAACTGCGGTGTCGATGGCTTTGGCCTGGGCGTGCTGCTGGAGGACCGGCAGATCCGCAAGATGGTCGCGTCCTACGTGGGCGAGAACGCCGAGTTCGAACGCCAGCTGCTGAGCGGCGAGCTGGAAGTGGAACTGACCCCGCAAGGCACCCTCGCCGAGAAAATGCGCGCCGGTGGCGCCGGCATCCCGGCCTTCTACACGGCCACCGGCTACGGCACCCCGGTTGCCGACGGCAAGGAAGTGCGCGAGTTCAACGGCCGCAAGTACATCCTCGAAGAATCCATCACCGGCGACTTCGCCATCGTCAAGGGCTGGAAGGCCGACCACTACGGCAACGTGGTGTACCGCAACACCGCGCAAAACTTCAACCCGCTGGCAGCCACTGCCGGCAAGATCACCGTGGTCGAAGTGGAAGAGATTGTCGAACCTGGCGTGCTGTTGCCCAGCGAGATCCACACCCCGGGCATCTATGTGGACCGCGTCATCGTCGGCACCTTCGAAAAGCGTATCGAAAAGCGCACCGTCAAGGCCTGAGCGCCATCCACCAGAACAACAAAGAGATCCTGACCATGGCACTGACCCGCGAACAGATGGCGCAACGCGTCGCCCGTGAACTGAAGGACGGCTACTACGTCAACCTGGGCATCGGCATTCCGACCCTGGTGGCCAACTACGTACCCGCCGACATGGATGTGATGTTGCAATCGGAAAACGGCCTGCTCGGCATGGGCGAATTCCCCACTGAAGGCACCATCGATGCCGACATGATCAACGCCGGCAAGCAGACCGTCACCGCCCGCCGCGGTGCCTCGATCTTCGATTCTGCGCAGTCGTTCGCCATGATCCGTGGCGGCCATGTCGACCTGACCGTGCTCGGCGCTTTCGAAGTGGATGTGCAAGGCAATATCGCCTCGTGGATGATCCCGGGCAAGCTGGTGAAGGGCATGGGCGGCGCCATGGACCTGGTGGCCGGTGCCGAGAACATCATCGTCACCATGACTCACGCCTCCAAGGACGGCGAGTCCAAACTGCTGCCGCAGTGCAGCCTGCCGTTGACCGGCGCTGGCTGCATCCGCAAGGTGCTGACCGACCTGGCCTACCTGGAAATCGAAGACGGCGCCTTCATCCTGCGCGAGACTGCGCCAGGGGTGAGCGTTGAGGAAATCATCGAGAAAACCGCCGGCAAGCTGATCGTGCCGGATGATGTGAAGGAAATGACCTTCTAATCTATCGCCGCGCACCGCCCCTGTAGGAGCGGCCTTGTGTCGCGAAAGGGCTGCACCGCAGCCCTTCGATTTTGGCATCGATGCCGAGATCGAGGGGCCGCTTTGCGGCCCTTTCGCGACACAAGGCCGCTCCTACAGGGGTTTTGCGTTTGCTGATGTATCCGATAAAACCAATAAAAGGAATTGAACTGTGGCCGCTGAAATTCAAGACAGCCGTTCCGCGCGCTTTGCCTTGCGCTGCTCCAACTGGGCCGAACGCTGGTTCCCCGATTCCTGGGTGTTTGCCGCCCTGGCGGTGCTGCTGGTGTGCATCGGTGCCCTGGCCATGGGCGCCAAGCCGACCGACACCGCCAAGGCCTTTGGCGATGGCTTCTGGAGCCTTATCCCGTTCACCATGCAGATGGCCTTCGTGGTGATCGGCGGCTATGTGGTAGCCAGTTCGCCGCCCGCGGCGCGGCTGATCGACCGCCTGGCGCGCATCCCCGGCAATGGCCGTTCGGCGGTGTGCTGGGTGGCGCTGATCTCGATGCTGGCATCGCTGCTCAACTGGGGCCTGTCGCTGGTGTTCGGCGGCCTGCTGGTGCGCGCCCTGGCCCGGCGCACCGAGCTGAAGATGGACTACCGCGCCGCCGGCGCCGCCGCCTACCTGGGCCTGGGCGCGGTGTGGGCGCTGGGCCTGTCTTCGTCGGCGGCGCAACTGCAGGCCAACCCGGCCAGCCTGCCACCGTCGATCCTGTCGATTACCGGGGTGATCCCGTTCACCGAAACCATCTTCCTCTGGCAGTCCGGCGTGATGCTGGCGGCGTTGGTGGTGGTCTCGCTGGTGATCGCCTACGCCACGGCCCCGGGCCCGAACAGTGCGCGCAGCGCCCAGGACTGCGGAGTCGACCCAAGCTTCACCGCGCCACCGGCACCCCAGCGCACCCGCCCGGGCGAATGGCTTGAACACAGCCCCATTCTGATCCTGCTGCTGGTGGCCCTGGCCGCCGGCTGGCTGTACCAGGAGTTCGCCACCAAGCCGGCGATTACCGCCATTTCCGGGCTGAACACCTACAACCTGTTGTTCATCATGCTCGGTGCCTTGCTGCACTGGCGCCCGCGCAGCTTCCTCGATGCGGTGGCGCGTGCGGTTCCGACCACCACCGGGGTGCTGATCCAGTTCCCGCTGTATGGTTCGATCGCGGCCATCCTCACGCAAGTGAAGGGCGTCGACGAGCAGACCCTGGCCCACCACATTTCGCTGTTCTTCACCCAGATCGCCACGCATGACACCTATGCCGTGCTGATGGGCGTGTATTCGGCGGTGCTGGGCTTCTTCATCCCTTCGGGCGGTGGCAAGTGGATCATCGAGGCGCCGTACGTGATGCTGGTGGCCAATGACCTGCAGTACCACCTGGGCTGGGCAGTGCAGATCTACAACGCCGCCGAAGCCTTGCCGAACCTGATCAACCCGTTCTACATGCTGCCGCTACTGGGGGTGCTGGGGCTCAAGGCACGTGACCTGATCGGCTTTTCGTTCGTGCAGTTGCTGGTGCACGTGCCGCTGGTGCTGGTGTTGCTGTGGGCATTGGGCACGACGTTGCAGTACCTGCCGCCGGTGATGCCGTAACCCGAGGGTTATGTTGGCAAGGCCGTTCCTGCAGGTATGTGCAGGCCGCCCGCATGAGTGTCAGGCACCGGACTCGGGGTCGCTGGCCGGCACGCCCGGGCGGTTTTCTTCGTCATCTGTTACGTTGGGGTCGGCATCCGGGTCATCTGCCCGGTCATTGCCCCGGTCCGGTTCGAGTTCAGGCCAGTCATCCGGTGCGCTGCCGCCACCCATACCAAGCAAGTCTTCCATCCTGCAACCCTCGTTCTCGATGAAAAAACGGCCCGCGATCAGGCGGGCCCAATACAGGAGTGAGAGGCGAAGCCATTGACCACCCCTCATTGAATGAGAGCGGCCATAGCCAGGGGAGGTCGGTTGGATACCCACCGCCCCTGACCAACGGCACTGTCAGGGCTGTTTCAGCACCAGGGTGAGAATGTCGTAGCTGGCGACCAGCTCGCCCAGCTGGTTGGTCACCTCCACATCCCACGCCACCACGCCCTGGGGCTGGCCCAGCGGGCTGGTCTTGCCCTGGTCTATCTTGCGCTTGCAGGTCAGGCGCGCCTGGATGGTGTCGCCGATGCCCACCGGGTTGATGAAGCGCAGGGTATCCAGGCCGTAGTTGGCCAGTACCGGGCCTGCACCCGGGGAGACGAATAGCCCGGCCGCTGCCGACAACACGAAATAGCCGTGGGCGATGCGCTTGCCGAACTGCGATTGCTTGGCGGCGATCTCGTCGAAATGCATGTAGAAATGGTCACCCGACAGGCAACCGAAGTTGACCAGGTCGGCTTCGGTCACGGTGCGCCGGTGGGTGAGCAGCGACTCACCGATGCGCAACTGCTCGAAATAGCGGCGGAACGGGTGCACTTCGGTTTCGATCACTTCGCCACCGCGCACGTATTCGCCGGTTACCGCCGAGAGCATGCTCGGCGAACCCTGGACTGCGGCACGCTGCAGGTAATGCTTGACGGCACGCAGGCCACCCAGCTCCTCACCACCACCAGCGCGGCCCGGGCCGCCGTGCTTGAGCTGTGGCAATGGCGAGCCATGCCCCGTGGATTCCTTGGCCGCCTCGCTGTCGAGCACCAGCAGACGGCCATGCCAGGCGGCAGCCACCGGAATGGCCTTGGCTGCCACGCTGCGGTCGGCGGTGACCAGGGTTGCCACCAGGCTGCCTTTGCCCCGCGCGGCCAGCGCCAGAGCTTCATCGAGGTCGTCATAGGCCATCAACGTGCTGACCGGGCCGAACGCTTCGATATCGTGGGCACCGCCTTCGGCATGCGGGTCACGGGCCTGCAGCAGGGTCGGGGCAAAGAAAGCCCCCTCGGCCACACCTTCGCCACGCGGTGCAAAACCATCGCTGGCACCGAACAGCTGATCGCAGCTCTGCAGCAGGCTGCGCACCCGTTCGGCCACATCGTGCTGCTGGTCGTGGGAGGCCAGGGCGCCCATGCGCACACCTTCCAGCGACGGGTCACCGACCACCACCTTGGCCAGCCGTTCCCGCAGGCGGGTGGCAACGGCGTCGATGTGCCTGGCCGGTACGATGGCACGGCGGATGGCGGTGCATTTCTGGCCGGCCTTGGTGGTCATTTCGCGGACCACCTCCTTGATGTACAGGTCGAACTCTTCGCTGTCCGGGGTCACATCCGGGCCGAGGATGGCGCAGTTCAGCGAATCGGCCTCGGCGGTGAATGGCACCGAGTTGCGCACCAGGTTCGGCGTGACGCGCAACTTGGCGGCGGTGTCGGCGGAACCGGTGAAGGTCACCACGTCCTGGCCTTGCAGGCGGTCGAGCAGGTCGCCGGTGCTGCCGATCACCAGTTGCAGGCTGCCTTCGGGCAACAGACCGGATGCATTCATCAGGCGCACCACGGCCTCGGTCAGGTAGCTGGTCGAGGTCGCCGGCTTGACGATGCACGGCATGCCGGCCAGGAAGGTCGGGGCGAACTTCTCCAGCATGCCCCAGATGGGGAAGTTGAAGGCGTTGATGTGCACCGCCACGCCGGCGCGCGGCACCAGGATGTGGCTGCCGGCGAAATGGCCTTGCTTGCCCAGTGGAATGGCCGGGCCTTCATGCATCAGGTTGCCCGACGGCAACTCGCGGCTGCCAATGCCCGCATAGGAGAACAGCGTGGCGTTACCGCCTTCGATGTCGATCCAGCTGTCGGCACGGGTGGCGCCGCTGTGGTGGGACAGGGCGTAAAGCTGCTCCTTGCGCTCGGCCAGGTACAGGGCCAGCGCCTTCAGGCGGGCAGCGCGTTGCTGGAAGTCCATGGCCATCAGCGCAGCCAGGCCACGGGCGCGGGCAAAGTCCACGGCTTCGGCGAAATCCGGGCGCTCTTCGTGGCTGTAGGCCAGAACGTGGCCATCCAGGGCGCTACGCAGGGCCTGGGCGCCGTGCTGGCCAAGCCAGCGGCCAGCGATGAAGCTTTGCAGGGTAGGGGCGGCAGACATGCTGTTCTCCAATGTAGAGGGGCGCTGTTACCACAGCGCCACGGTGTAGCCGATGATCAGGCGGTTTTCGTCCACGGCGTTGGTCAGGCCATTGCCGGAACGGAAGGTGACGTTGCGCCAGCGCAGGCTGACGTCCTTGAACGGGCCGCTCTGGATGACATAGGTGATGTCGGTGTCGCGTTCGCGCTCACGGCCATTGCTGACGGTGGCGGTTTCGGCGTGGCGGCCATCGGTGTAGCGGGTCATGAAGCTCAGGCCAGGGATACCCATGGCGACGAAGTCGTAGTCGTAGCGCACCTGCCACGAGTCCAGCCCGGCGCGGGTGAAGGTGTTGTAGGTGACCAGGTTGACGGTGAACGGGTCGCCGCCGTTCACGAACGGGAAGGCACTGTCGCCGGACATCTGCTGCCAGGCGGCGGTGAACTTGTGGGCCCGTACGCCAAGGGTGAACATGGCGTTGAAGTTGCGGTTGTCGATGTTGCCGGCACGCTCGGCGCCGTCGTTGCGGCTGTCGAAGTAGCGCAGGTCGGTGCGCAGGCTCAGGCCTTCGCCCAGCGGGCGGGTATCGATCAGGCCGACGAACTGCTGGCGGTAGATGTCCTCGAGCTTGGCGTAGTAGTAGCTGACGCTGGTTTGCGGGGTGATGGCGTAGCTGCCGCCGCCGAAGTCCAGGTGGTCGCTGCTGGCGGCGCCGTAGCCGATGTCGTCGCGGCCCGAGGAATCACGCAGGTTGGCCTTGGTCAGGCGGCCGGCGTTGAACGTCAGGCCGGCCAGATCCTGGCTGGTGAGCAAGCCACCCTGGAAGGTAGATGCCAGCAGGCGCGTGTCGTTGTACACAACCACCGGCAGGATCGGTTGCAAGGTACCCAGGCGCAGGGTGCTCTTGGACACCCGCACCTTGCCGGTCAGGCCCAGTTCGCTATAGTCATCGACCGGCTCATGGCTGTTCGGGCCGAAAGGCAGCAGGCCGGTATTGCGGCGGTCGCGGCTGGAGTCGAGCTTGATGCCCAGTTGCCCCATGGCGTCGACACCAAAGCCGACCGGGCCTTCGGTAAAGCCCGACTCCAGCTTGGCGGTAAAGCCCTGGCCCCATTCCTCGGCCTTGGCCTGCGGTGCGTTGCTCTGGCGGAAGTCGCGGTTGAGGTAGTGATTGCGCAGTTCCAACCGGGCGTGGCTGTCGCCGATGAAGTCCGCCATGGCCGGCAACGGCATGGCGAATGTGGCCAGCCAGGCGGCCGAAATGAAGTGCGTGCGGTTCATTGTTGTTGTTTTACCCGACATGGTTGTTCTTCCCTGAAAGTCAGTGCTTGCTGGCGCCGGCAGCGCCGATTCCGGTCATCGAGCGGATGAACTGGGCCAGGTAGCGGCCACGTTCCTGGCTGGCCCGTTCGGAGCTGTCCGTGACCGAGAACACCCAGGCGCCGAGGAAGGCCAGGCTCATGGAGAACAGCGCCGGGTTGCTGTAGGGGAACAGCGCCTTTTCGTGATGCAGCACGTTGACCCATACCGCCGGGCCCAGCACCACCAGCAGCACCGCCGAAACCAGGCCGGCCATGCTGCCGCACACCGCGCCGCGGGTGGTCAGGCCTTTCCAGAACATCGAAAGCAGCAGCACCGGGAAGTTGACCGAGGCGGCCACCGCCAGCACCAGGCCGGAAAGGAAGGCGATGTTCTGCGACTCGAACATCAGGCCGAGAATGACCGCCAGCAGGCCGATCAGCAGGGTGGCGATACGCGAGACGCGCATTTCCTCCTGCTCGCTGGCCTTGCCCTGGCGTACCACGCAGGCATACAGGTCGTGGGAAACGGCCGATGCACCGGACAGCGCCAGGCCGGCGACCACCGCCAGGATGGTGGCGAAAGCCACAGCGGAGATGAAGCCGAGGAACAGGTTGCCACCCACGGCCTGGGCCAGGTGCACGGCGACCATGTTGCCGCCGCCGATGATCGCGCCGGTGGCGTCACGGTAGGACGGCTCGGTGCCAACCATGACGATGGCACCAAAGCCGATGACGATCAGCAGCAGGTAGAAGTAGCCGATGAACCCGGTGGCATAGAACACGCTCTTGCGCGCTTCCTTGGCATCGCTGACGGTGAAGAAGCGCATCAGGATATGCGGCAGGCCGGCGGTACCGAACATCATGCCCAGGCCCAGGGAAATGGCATCCACCGGGTTGGACAGCAAGCCACCCGGGGCCATGATCGCCTGGCCCTTGGCATGCACGGCCACGGCGCTGGCGAACATCGCCTCGGTGCTGAAGCCGAAATGCCTGAGCACCATGAAGGCCATGAAGCTGGTGCCTGACAGCAGCATCACCGCCTTGATGATCTGCACCCAGGTGGTGGCGAGCATGCCGCCGAAGGTGACGTAGGCGACCATCAGCACGCCGACCAGCATCACCGCGTACAGGTAGCTGATGCCGAACAGCAGCTCGATCAGCTTGCCGGCACCGACCATCTGCGCCACCAGGTACATCAGCGCCACCACCAGGGTGCCGAAGGCCGAGGTCAGGCGCACCGGGGTTTGCGCCAGGCGGTAGCTGACCACGTCGGCGAAGGTGTACTTGCCCAGGTTGCGCAAGCGTTCGGCGATCAGGAACAGGATGATCGGCCAGCCGGCCAGTACGCCCAGGGCATACAGCAGGCCGTCGTAGCCGTTCATGAACATCATGGCCGAAATGCCCAGGAACGACGCGGCGCTGATCATGTCGCCGGCGATCGCCAGGCCGTTCTGCATGCCGGTCAGGCCCCCGCCGGCGGTGTAGAAGTCGCTGGCCGAGCGGGTGCGCATGGCAGCCCAGCGGGTGACCAGCAGGGTGAAGCAGACGAACACCATGAACATCGAGATGGCAGTCCAGTTCATTGCGCGCACTCCTGCTTGACCTTGTCGTTGAGCGGGTCGAGCACATTGTTGGCGCGGTGCACGTAGATACCGGTCAGGGCGAAGGACAGCAGCACCATCAGTACGCCCACCAGCATGCCGACGGTGGTGACGCCACCGCTGAGGGACTGGCCGAGGGTGCTGGGGGAGAACGCCACCAGCAGGACGAAGCCGTAGTAGATCACCAGCATGGCCAGGGTCAGGCTGCCGTTGAGGCGGCGTTTGCGTTGCACCAGGTGCTGGAAGTCGGGGTGGTTGACGATGCTTTCGATGCGTTCGGGTGTCATGGGTTGCGGTCTCTGGGTGTTGTAATTGTTTTGTTGAGGTCACGCGGGTGTTGCGGTGTTGCTTAGGGCCTCTTCGCGGGCATGCCCGCTCCCACAGGTGCGGCGGTGTGCTTGAGACTTGCGCTATCCCTGTGGGAGCGGGCGCGCCCGCGAAGCAGGCGACGCGGTTTCAGAGCTGGTCGAAATCGAGCACCACCTTGTCGCTCACCGGGTAGGTCTGGCACGACAGCACGTACCCGGCCGCCACTTCGTAGTCCTCCAGGGCATGGTTGCTGTCCATCTCCACTTCGCCCTCGATCACCCGGCACTTGCAGGTCGAGCACACGCCGGCCTTGCACGAGTACGGCAGCTCGGCGCCGATGGCATTGCCGGCGTCCAGCACGTTCTGGGTGTTGCGTGGCAGGTCGAAGGTGAGGGCGCGGCCGTCGCTGATCACGGTGATGTGGCTGAGCGCCGAGTCCACCTGGCGCGCCGCTTCACGAGCCTCACGCCGGGCTTCGCTGCCGGCTGCGGCGAACAGCTCGAAATGGATGCGTTCCTTGACCAGGCCATTGGCCTGCAGGCTGTCGCGCACCGTCTCGGTCATCGCCTGCGGGCCGCAGATGAATGCGGCATCCAGGTTGGCAACGTCCATCCAGCGCGAGAACAGCTGGCCGCACTTGTCGGCATCGATGCGACCGTTGTACAGGTCGACATCCTGCTGCTCGCGGCTGAACACGAAAATCAGGTTCAGGCGGTCGAGGTAACGGTTCTTCAGGTCTTCCAGCTTGTCGCGAAACAGTGCGCCGGAGCTTGAACGGTTGCCGTACAGCAGGGTGAAGCGGCTGTGTGGCTCGCTGGCCAGGGTAGTGGCGATGATCGACAGGATCGGTGTGATGCCGCTGCCGGCAGCCACGCCCAGGTAATTGCCCTGGCGGGCTGGCTCCAGTGGCACGAAGAAGCTGCCCGTTGGCGGCATCACTTCCAGTTGCTGGCCGGCCTTGAGCACGTCGTTGGCAAATGCCGAGAAACGCCCGCCAGGCACGCGCTTTACCGCCACACGCAATTCGCCGTCCTGCACGGCACTGCAGATGGAGTAGGAACGACGGACTTCTTCGTTGTCCAGCTGGGTACGCATGACCAGGTACTGGCCCTGGGTGAAGCGGAACTGCGCCTGCAGGTGCTCGGGCACGTCGAAGGCAATCGACACCGCATCGCGGGTCTCGTTGCGCACTTGCTTGATGGTAAGGCTGTGAAACTGGCTCATGGCGTTCTCCACGGCTCAAATGCATTTGAAATAGTCAAACGGCTCCAGGCATTCGCGGCAGCGGTAAAGCGCCTTGCAAGCCGTGGAGCCGAACTGGCTGAGCAATTCGGTATGGGCACTGCCGCACTGCGGGCAACACACCTGCGGCGCCTCGCCGAGCAGGCTGCGTTTGCTGGCGCTGCCCTGTGGCGGGGCGATGCCGTAGGCGCGCAGGCGCTCGCGGCCCAGTTCGCTGATCCAGTCGGTGCTCCAGGCCGGGGTCAGCCGACGGTCGAGAGCCGGCGCGGGGAAACCGGCCTGCTCCAGCGCCTGGCGGATATCCCGTTCGATCACCTCGGTGGCCGGGCAGCCGGAGTAGGTCGGCGTGACGACCAGGTGCAGGTGCCCGGCGCGCCAGTCGAGGTCGCGCACGATCCCAAGGTCGACCACGCTGACCACCGGCACTTCCGGGTCCATGACCTGGGCCAGTACCGCCCAGGCCCGTGCCAGGTCGTCGCTTTGTTGCGCGCGGGCACCACGGTCGCCGGCAATCAGCTCACCAGGTTGCATCGGGGTACGCCCTTGGCAGGAACTGCATCTCGGCCAGCAGCAGGCCCAGGTGCTCGGTGTGCAAGCCTTTGCGACCGTCCAGGTAAAAGTGGCTGGCGGCCTTGGGCAGTGGCAGCTCGACCGAAGTGAAGGTCTCGACAACCTGCTTGAGCCAGGCCGCGCCGACGGCAGCGGGGTCGGCGGCGACGCCCGCTTGCGCCAGGCACACTTCGTTGTCGCTACCAGTGGCCAGTTCGACGGTGAAGCGCCACAGTGCCGGGATGGCCGCGAGCATGCGTTGGCGGCTTTCTTCGGTGCCACCACCCAGGCGCTGCACCCACTCGCTGGAACGGCGCAGATGGTAGGTGACTTCCTTCAGGGCCTTGGCGGCGATACCGGCGATACGTTCGTCGTTCGAGCCGGCCAGGCCCTGAAGCACGGCGAAATGCCAGGCGTCATACAAGAACTGCTTGGTCATGGTCACGGCGAAATCGCCGTTGGGCTGCTCGACCAGCAATAGGTTGCGATAGGCCCGCTCGTCACGGCGGAAGGCCAGGGCATCGGCGTCACGGCCATCATCGAGCAACTCGGCGGCGTACTCCAGCCAGTTGCGCGCCTGGCCGACCAGGTCGAGGCCGACGTTCATCAGGGCCAGCTCTTCTTCGATGGCCGGGGCGCGGCCACACCATTCGCAGAGGCGCTGGCCCTGCACCAGGGCACTGTCGCCGAGCAGCAGCAAGTAGGGGACAAGGGCTTCGTTGTGCATGGCCAACCTCACATGTGCCCGACTTCGTCGGGCAGTTCGTAGAAGCTGGCATGGCGGTAGACCTTGTCGTCCGCCGGGGCGAACAATGGGTCTTTCTCGTCCGGGGAAGAGGCAGTGATCAGTGCCGAAGGCACCACCCACAGGCTCACGCCTTCGCTGCGGCGGGTGTACAGCTCGCGGGCGTTTTCGATGGCCATGGCGGCATCGGCGGCGTGCACGCTGCCGACATGCTTGTGGTTAAGGCCGTGCTTGCTGCGCACGAACACTTCGTAGAGGGTCCAGACAGACATTTTCGATCTCCGCATCATTCGCCGCTCAGGCGGCGTTCTTGTTCTGTTGCTTGCGCGCGTAGGCCACGGCGGCCTCGCGTACCCAGGCACCGTCCTCGATGGCCTTGCGCCGGGTGGCGACACGTTCCTGGTTGCACGGGCCATTGCCTTTGATCACCTCGTAGAACTCGTCCCACTGGATTTCGCCGAAGTCGTAATGGCCGCGCTCGGCGTTCCACTTCAGTTCAGGGTCGGGGGCGGTGCAGCCGAGCAGTTCGAGCTGCGGCACGGTCTGGTCGATGAAGCGCTGGCGCAGTTCATCGTTGGTCTGGCGCTTGATCTTCCAGGCCATGGACTGGGCGCTGTTGGGGGAGTGCTCGTCGCTGGGGCCGAACATCATCAGTGCCGGCCACCACAGGCGGTTGATCGCGTCCTGGACCATGTCCCGCTGGGCCTGGGTGCCGTGGCGCATCATGGTTAGGAGGATTTCGTAGCCCTGGCGCTGGTGGAAGCTCTCTTCCTTGCAGATACGGATCATCGCGCGCGAATACGGGCCGTAGGAGGTGCGCTGCAGCACCACCTGGTTGACGATGGCGGCGCCATCGACCAGCCAGCCCACTGCGCCCATGTCGGCCCAGCTGAGAGTGGGGTAGTTGAAGATGCTCGAGTACTTGGCCTTGCCACTGTGCAGCTTGGCGATTTCTTCGTCACGGTCGGCGCCCAGGGTTTCCATGGCGCTGTACAGGTACAGACCGTGGCCGGCTTCGTCCTGGATCTTGGCCATCAGCTGCAGCTTGCGCTTGAGGCTGGGGGCCCGGGTGACCCAGTTGCCTTCGGGCAGCATGCCGACGATTTCCGAGTGGGCGTGCTGGGAGATCTGCCGGATGAGGGTCTGGCGATAGGCCTCGGGCATCCAGTTCTTGGCTTCGATCTTGATTTCGGCGTCGATCTTTTCCTGGAAGTTGCGCTCCTCGGGCGACATCTCCTCCAGCGACTTGACGCGCTTGACTCCGGTTTCCACTAGCTGTGCGTACATGTGTTCCGACTCCTGCTAAGGCATGAGTCATTTGTAAGCGATACAAAACATAACGTCAAACTGTTTTATGTGTATCGAATAAGATTTGTGTATCGCTTTGCGGGCCAAGGGGGCTGCTGTACAGCCCTTTCGCGACACAAGGCCGCTCCTACAGAAGATTGCGTTCCCCTGTAGGAGCGGCCTTGCGTCGCGAAAGGGGCGCAAAGCGCCCCCAGCAATCTCTAAGGCAAAAAAAAGCCCCGGACGATGCCGGGGCCGTAAAGGCAGCCGAATGAATCAGCTGGCCAACCGTTTGTCGAACACGTGACAGGCCTTGCCCTCGGAACGCTTGAGGGTGCCGCAGGGCTGCAGGCATACCTGGGTGCTGATGCCGATATAGGTCTTGATCTGCTTGGTCAGCTCCCCGGTCAACAGCTTGCGCTGGCCTTCATCGAGTTGCTGGCACTCCGCACGCAGTTCCACATGCACCTCGACACTGTCCAGGTTGCCATTACGATACAGGTGAATCTCATAAAGCTCTGAAAGCTGTTTTATTTTCAGCACCTGCTCCTCGATCTGGGTCGGGAACACGTTGACCCCGCGAATGATCAGCATGTCATCGCTGCGGCCGGTGATCTTGCCAATCCGCCGCATCGGCCTGGCGGTGCCGGGCAGCAGGCGAGTGAGGTCGCGGGTGCGGTAGCGCACCATGGGCAACGCTTCCTTGCTCAGCGAGGTGAACACCAGTTCGCCCAGCTGGCCGTCCGGCAGCACCGCGCCGGTGACCGGGTCGATGATCTCGGGGTAGAAATGGTCCTCCCAGATGGTCGGGCCATCCTTGGTTTCGATGCACTCCATCGCCACTCCTGGCCCCATGATTTCCGACAGGCCATAAATGTCGAGGGCATCGATGCCCAGCCTTTGCTCGATCGAGCGGCGCAGCTCATCGGTCCACGGCTCTGCGCCGAATATGCCCAGGCGCAGCTTGAGGTCTTGCGGGTCGATGCCCTGGCGCTCGATCTCGTCGGCCAGGTTGAGCATGTAGGAAGGGGTGACCATGATGATGTCGGGCTGAAAGTCGCGAATCAGCTGCACCTGCTTTTCGGTCTGGCCACCGGACATGGGGATCACCGTGCAGCCCAGGCGCTCGGCACCGTAATGCGCGCCAAGCCCGCCAGTGAACAGGCCGTAGCCATAGGAGACATGCACCTTGTCCCCTTTGCGCCCGCCCGCGGCGCGGATCGAGCGGGCGACCACATTGGCCCAGGTGTCGATGTCGTTCTGGGTGTAGCCCACCACTGTCGGCTTGCCGGTGGTGCCACTGGAGGCGTGCAGGCGCACCACCTCTTGCTGGGGCACGGCGAACATGCCGTAGGGGTAGTTGTCGCGCAGGTCGTTCTTGCCGGTGAAGGGGAACTTCGCCAGGTCTTCCAGGCACTTGAGGTCGTCGGGGTGGGCGCCGTATTCGGCAAAACGCTGACGGTACAGCGGCACGTTGTCATAGGCGTGCTTCAGGCTCCAGCGCAGGCGCTCCAGCTGGTGCTGGCGCAAGGCGTCGACACTGGCGGTTTCCATCGGGTCCAGCAGAGCACGATCGGCATCATGGTACATGTTCATGGCTTCACTCGAATTGTTCTTGTACGCCGCGCGGCACCGGTTGCAGGCCGTGCGGTGAGTGTCATGGAAGCAGCATATACGGCTGCGTTCGGTTCGGTAACAAGCCGATGGTCCCAGCCGCTCAGAGGCGTTCGATGACCATCGCGATGCCCTGGCCAACGCCGATGCACATGGTGCACAAGGCGTAGCGTCCGGCGGTTTCTTCCAGCTCGTGCAATGCGGTGGTGACCAGGCGTGCACCACTCATGCCCAACGGGTGACCCAGGGCGATGGCACCACCATTGCGGTTAACCCGCTCGTCGTCGTCGGCCAGGCCGAGCTCGCGCAGCACCGCGAGGCCCTGGGCGGCAAAAGCCTCGTTGAGCTCGATGACGTCCATATCGGCCAGCGACAACCCGGTAAGTTCCAGCACCTTGCGGGTAGCCGGCACCGGGCCGATGCCCATCAGCCGTGGTTCGACCCCTGCCACCGCCATGCCGACTATGCGGCCGCGGGCCTTCAGGCCATGGCGACGCGCGGCAGCGCTGCTGGCGAGCAGCAGGGCGCAGGCACCATCGTTGACCCCGGAGGCATTGCCGGCGGTGACGCTGCCGCCGTCGCGGAACGGGGTACCCAGCCTGGCCAGTTGCTCCAGGGTGGTATCGCCGCGGGGATGTTCGTCGTGCTCGACCACTTTGGCCGGGCCTTTGCGCTGCGGGATCTGGACCGGCACGATTTCCCGTGCCAGGCGCCCACGTACCTGGGCGGCGGCGGCCTTGTGCTGGCTGCGCAGGGCAAAGGCGTCCTGGTCGGCGCGGGAAATACCGAACCGCTCGGCAACGTTCTCGGCTGTTTCCGGCATCGAATCGGTACCGAAGGCTGCCTTCATCAGCGGGTTGACGAAGCGCCAGCCGATGGTGGTGTCGAACAGCTCGGCCGCACGGCCGAACGCCTGCTCCGACTTGCCCATGACGAACGGTGCGCGTGACATCGACTCCACGCCGCCGGCCAGCATCAGCCCGGCTTCGCCGCAGCGCAGGGCGCGGGCTGCATTGCCGATGGCGTCCAGGCCGGAGCCACACAGGCGGTTGATGGTGGTGCCGGGCACCTCGATCGGCAGCCCGGCCAGCAGGCTGGCCATGTGCGCGACGTTGCGGTTGTCCTCGCCAGCCTGGTTGGCGCAGCCGAGGATGACGTCGTCGATGGCTTTCCAGTCCAGCCCGGGGTTGCGCTGGATCAGGGCCTTGAGCGGGATGGCGGCCAGGTCATCGGCGCGCACGCCGCTCAAGGCCCCGGCATAACGGCCGATGGGGGTGCGCACGGCGTCGATGATCAAGGCATCGGCCAGGGTGTGTTCAGTCATCTTGCGTCTCCTGCGCCAGCACGGTGCCGCGCACTTTGTAGGACTTGCCATGGAACATCGCCACCAGCTCACCGCGCTGGTTCTCGATGCGGACGTCGTAAAGGCCGGTACGGCCCTTGCGGCTGACCTCGCTGGCGCGGGCTGTAAGTACATCATCGAGCAGCGCCGGGGCCAGGTAGTCGATGCTGCAGCCCAGGGCGACAGTGGCCTGGTCGTAACTGTTGCAGGCGAAGGCAAATGCCGAGTCGGCCAGGGCGAACAGGAAACCGCCATGGCAGGTGCCATGACCCTGGATCATGTCGGCGCGTACCAGCATGCGCAGGCACGCCTGGCCCGGGCCGGCTTCCAGCAGGCGGATGCCCAGGCCCTGGGTGGCCTGGTCGCGGGCGTACATGGCCTCGGCACAGGCTTGTGCCAGTTCGACTTCAGTCATGCAGGGTGCCTCCTTTGGCTTCGCAGCGGCGTAACAGCAGGGAAGGGCGGTAGCGGCTCTCGCCGTAGCTGCGCTGCAGGTTGTCGAGCACGCGCAGGGTGTGGGGGATGCCGATGTTCGCGGCCCAGGCCAGCGGGCCGCAGGGGTAGTTGACGCCGGCACGCATGGCCAGGTCGATGTCAGCGGCGCTGCCGACACCTTGCAGCACAGCATCGGCGGCCTCGTTGGCGAGCATCGCCACGGTACGCAGCACCACCAGGCCGGGCAGGTCGGCGACCGCCGTTACCTTCAGGCCGGCACGCCGCAGCAAGGCCACCGCCTGGTCGCGAGCGTTGTCGCTGGTGTCGGCCGACCAGCTGATGGCGAGGCGGGTGGCGGTGGTGTAGTCCAGCGCGAGGTCCAGCAGCACCAGGTTGCGCAGGCCGTCGTCCCGGGCCCGCTGGCTGGCCAGGCGGCCATCGGACAGCGCCAGGGTGGCATCGCCGACGTGGAGCAAGCCGCTGCCGGCGCGCTGGGTCACGGCGATGCCGCTTTGGCGCAGGCGTTCGATCAGCGGCTGCATCACCCCCAGGTCGCCTTCGACGACGCAGGCGTCGACGATGGCGGGGCTGTGCAGTTCGGCTGGCTGCGGGCGTTCGGCGCCTTCGGCATAGCTATAGAAGCCTTGGCCGGTCTTGCGCCCGAGGCGGCCCGCGTCCACCAGTTCCTTCTGCACCAGCGAAGGCTGGAAGCGGAAGTCGCCATAAAATGCATCGAAGACCGAACAGGTGACGGCGTAATTGACATCGTGGCCAATCAGGTCGGTGAGTTCGAACGCGCCCATGCGGAAACCACCGGCATCACGCAGCAGCGCATCGAGGCTGGCGCAATCGGCTGCGCCTTCCTGCAGCAGGCGCAGGCTCTCGGCGTAGAACGGCCGCGCCACACGGTTGACGATGAAGCCCGGCGTGGAGCGTGTGTGCACCGGCTGCTTGCCCCAGGCCTGGGCGGTGGCATGAATGCACGTGGCAACGGCCGGGGCGGTGGCCAGGCCCGCGACCACTTCGACCAGGGCCATCAGCGGTGCCGGGTTGAAGAAATGCATGCCAACCACCTGTTGCGGGCGCTGCAGCCCGGCGGCGAGGCTGGTGATGGACAGCGACGAGGTGTTGCTGGCGAGTATGCAGTCGGTGGCGCACAAGGCTTCCAGCTGGTTGAACAGCGCTTGCTTGACCTGCAGGTTCTCGACGATGGCCTCGATCACCAGGCGAGCATCGGCCAGGGCTTCGAGGTGGTCCACCGGGCACAGCCGGGCGCTGATGGCTTCCCGTTCGGCAGCCGGCAACTTGCCTTTTTCCACCAGGCGGGCAAGTTGCCGCTCTATGCCGGCCACCGCCTGGGCTGCCGCGCCAGGGCGGTTGTCGTAGAGCTTTACCGGGTGGCCGGCCTGAGCCGCAACCTGAGCGATGCCTGCGCCCATGGCGCCCGCACCGATCACCGCCACCTGAGCGTTGCTTGCGAGTGCGCTCATGATCAACGCCCCTTGAATGCCGGCGTGCGCTTGTTCATGAAGGCACTCACGCCTTCACGATAGTCCTCGCTGCGCCCGGCCAGGCGCTGCAGGTCGCGCTCCAGTTCCAGCTGTTCATCGAAACCGTTGTCGAAACTGGCGTTGAGGCTGCGCTTGATCAGGGCCAGGCCGTAAGTGGGCTGGGTGGCGAGCTGTCGGGCAAGGGTGAGGGCTTCGTCGCGCAGCGCGGCATCGTCCACCACGCGGTGGATCAGCCCCCATTGCTGGGCCTGTTCGGCGCCCAGGCGCTCGCCCAGCATCGCCAGGGCCTTGGCCCGCGCCATGCCGACCAGGCGCGGCAGCAGCCAGGTACCGCCGGAGTCGGGTACCAGGCCAATCTTGCAGAAGGCCTGGATGAAGCTGGCCGAGCGGGCCGCCAGCACCAGGTCGCAAGCCAGCGGAATGTTGGCACCGGCACCGGCAGCCACACCGTTCACCGCGCAGACTACCGGCAGCGGCAGGTCGCGCAGGGTGCGCACCAGCGGGTTGTAGAACTTGTCGATCGATTCGCCCAGGTCCGGCATCTCGGCGCCCGGGGCGACGTTGCGGTCGGACAGGTCCTGGCCGGCGCAGAATCCACGGCCTTCGGCAGTCAGCAACAACACCCGTGCTTCGCTGCTCTGGCGTACTTGCTTGAGTGCCTCGCGCACTTCCAGGTGCATGGCGGTATTGAAGCTGTTCAGCTGCTCGGGGCGATTCAACGAGAGGAGGGCGACGCCGTCCTCGATGGAAAACAGGATGTGCTGGAAAGTCATGACAGACTCGCTCCGTCAGTCGAGGGAAAGGTGATCAGCGGCCCTGGAAGCGGGCCTGGCGTTTTTCCTGGAAGGCACGGATGCCTTCGTCGCGGTCGGCGGTGCCGGCCAGCAGGGTGAAGGCATGGCGTTCGAAACGCAGGCCGCTGGCCAGGTCGGTATCGCCGGCCTTGAGCAGCGCTTCCTTGGCCAGGCGCACCGCCAGCGGGGCCTTGGCGGCGATGCTGCGGGCGACGTGCAGGGCGCGTTCGACGGTGAGTTCCGGCTGGGTGATTTCGCTGACCAGCCCGGCCTGCAAGGCATGACGGGCGGTGATGGCTTCGCCGGTCAGCACCATTTGCATGGCCAGCGGCTTGCCTACAGCCCGCAGCAGGCGCTGAGTGCCACCGGCGCCGGGGATGATGCCGAGGTTGATTTCCGGCTGGCCGAAACGGGCGTCGCTGCCGGCGATGACGATGTCGGCGCACATCACCAGTTCGCAGCCGCCACCCAGGGCATAGCCGTTGACGGCGGCGATCAGTGGCTTGGGGAAGGCGGCGATGCTTTGCCAGTGGGCCACCCGGGGGTCGTTGAGGATGCCGACCAGATCGCGCTCGGCCATTTCGCGGATATCGGCGCCTGCGGCGAATGCCTTGCGGCTGCCGGTGATGACCACCGCGCGGGTCTGCTCGTCTTGCCCGGCCGCTTCCAGCGCGGCGGCCAGCTCTGCCAGTAGCTCGGTGCACAGGGCGTTGAGTGCCTCGGGCCGTTGCAAAGTAATGAGCAGCACACCGTGGTCGGGCGCCTGCACATCGAGATATCGCGGCATGTCGGGTTCCTCTGGCTGCACGCACGGCACATCGTGGGGCCGGCATTTCTTGGAATTGTTTGCAGGGGCGTGATGCGGGATCACGTCCAGGTGGAACCAGTATATGCATTACGCGATACAACAATGCAACATCCAAAATTGTTTCATGTATCTCTTTTTGTGTGAGTGACAACTGCCTCAGCAAAGGGTTTCATGATGTTGAATCGCTTCATCACCCTGTATTCAACGCATAATGCTGAATTTATGGGAGCGCGATGACTCCAGCAAAAGCGATACACGACCATGCTGATTGACGCACCACAAGATTGTGATACAAGATCAAGGCGCATTTGAAATCATTTCAGGAGCTTTGCCATGCCTTGCTATCGACTGGACGGCCTGACGCCCGTGGTTCATCCGACAGCCTACGTGCACCCCAGCGCCGTGCTGATCGGTGATGTCATCGTCGGCCCTCGTTGCTACGTCGGCCCCCTGGCATCAATGAGGGGGGATTTCGGTCGTATCGTGCTGGAGGAGGGCGCCAACCTGCAGGACACCTGCGTGATGCACGGTTTCCCGGGTGGCGATACGGTGGTCGAACGCAACGGGCATGTCGGGCACGGTGCCGTGCTGCACGGCTGCCGCGTGGGCGAAGACGCCTTGATCGGCATGAACGCAGTGGTGATGGATGGTGCCCATGTGGCACCGCGTTGCATTGTCGCGGCCACGGCATTCGTCAAGGCGGGCTTCGAATGTGCGGCGCAAAGCCTGGTGATGGGCTCGCCAGCTCAGGTCAAACGCCCGTTGACCGAACAGGAACTGGCCTGGAAGCAACGCGGCACGGCGGAGTACCAACACTTGGCGCAACGCTGCATGAACAGCATGGTCGAATGCCCGCCGCTGACCGAGGTCGAGCCCGAGCGCCCACGCATGGAAGACACCGGCGTCAGGCCCAAAGGCCAGGCATCGGCATGAGCCTGGCAGCGTCGCGCAATGGCCACGCGGCACGCCGCGCAGGTATAGTCGGTGCTTTAACCGCGCATAGTTCGCCCATGAGCAATCTCGCCCCACTGAACAACTTGATCACCCGCTTCCAGGAACAGACGCCAATCCGCGCCAGTTCCCTGATCATCACTTTATACGGCGACGCCATCGAACCCCACGGCGGAACCGTTTGGTTGGGCAGCCTGATCAACCTGCTGGAGCCGATCGGCATCAACGAGCGCCTGATCCGCACATCGATCTTCCGCCTTACCAAGGAAGGCTGGCTCACCGCCGAAAAGGTCGGCCGCCGCAGTTACTACAGCCTGACAGGTACGGGCCGCCGGCGGTTCGAGAAAGCCTTCAAGCGGGTCTACAGCCCGAGCCAGCCAGCCTGGGACGGTGCCTGGACGCTGGTGTTGCTCTCGCAACTGGAGGCCGGCAAACGCAAGGCTTTGCGTGAAGAGTTGGAATGGCAGGGCTTCGGGGCCATGGCGCCGAACCTGCTGGGCTGCCCACGGGCAGACCGCGCCGACCTGGCCACCACCTTGCGTGACCTGGAGGCGAGCGACGACAGCATCGTCTTCGAAACCCACACCCAGGAAGTGCTGGCATCCAAGGCCATGCGCGCCCAGGTTCGGGAAAGCTGGCGAATCGACGAGCTGGGGCAGCAGTACAGCGAGTTCATCCAGCTGTTCAGGCCACTTTGGCAAGGTTTGAAAGAGCAGCAACAGCTCGATGCGCAGGATTGTTTCCTGGCACGAACGCTGCTGATTCACGAATACCGCCGGCTGCTGCTGCGCGATCCGCAGCTGCCGGACGAGCTACTGCCTGGGGATTGGGAGGGAAGGGCCGCGCGGCAGTTGTGCCGTAACCTCTATCGGCTTGTGTTTGCCAAGGCGGAAGAATGGCTGAATGCAGCGCTGGAGACGGCTGATGGGCCTTTGCCGGATGTGAATGAAGGCTTTTACAGGCGTTTTGGCGGGCTTGTTTGAGGATTGGGTGCAGAGGCGGGTTCTATATAACTACGCTAAATGAGTATTTAGTGTAGTTATACCCATTTTGCATATTAAGCGCGGCAAATGGGGAGTGCCTTGGCCTCAAGTATCGCGCGGTCCTGATGTGTCTGATGTCGCTTGCACTGGTCATAGCGCTTGCAGGCTTGAGGCCTGCATTAAGTGTAATCAACTTTCTTCCCAATCCTGCGCGGGCCCTTGTAGGAGCGGCCCTGTGCCGCGATGGGCTGCGCAGCGGCCCCAAAGTTTCAAAGAAAAGGCATGAATTGCCGGGGGCTACCTTGCAAGCCCATGGCGACACAAGGCGGGCTCCAACAATTGACCGCGTCAAGCGATCCACCGGGTGTTCGGTTGCCAGCGATGAGCAGCGTGGCAACCTCCAAGGCACTGACTGACAGGCACTTGTCGTCAGCGTGGCAATGCATGCACCGGGTTTTCCTGGGAAACAAAGTCGAAGGTGACCGTACCAAGCTTCATTTAAACACTCTGGGTTCAGGTGCAATGGCCTGGCCTGATGTCCAGCTGTAACCAACAGTCCAAAAGACGAGGCTGACGCATACAGGCCCCAAGTTGGCGCTTGTGATGGTAAGCGAGCGACGGATCAGGACGGTTTATCTAGACCAGGGAGCATTCCTTGGTCCCAAAGTGGCTCACTCGTGGTCAAGTGACCAAATACAGACTAGCGCATAATGAGTATTATGTTAAATGACGTATTGGGTGAGCTTCGCACATGCAGTGACTGTGACTGTCACCACCGCGTTTGCTCTCTGAATCCGGCCATTCGTCTGTTGGGCTGTCCGCTTACCAAGCCAAGGTTGTCCTCTAGGGACTACAACCAGAGACATGCTCATGCGCCAGTTACTTCAATCGATTTCCTTTTCTCTCGCCTGTAGCCTGCTGTGGGCTTGCTCCGCTACCGATACAAAGTCACCAGTGGAGACACCTGGCAGGCCCGCGTCAGCCAAAACCCACCTGCTGGAAGCCGGAGCAGCCGCATTGCAATCCAAGCCCCCCATTGAGGCTATCAACGCCTACCTGGATGGCTTTCACTTTTACAACGGGCATCCGGACCTGCAGATGGAAGCGCATCATTACTGCTCCATCCTGAATGAGGATGTCATCCAGTGCGTCATCTTCGACGGCAACACCAAGGATGCGAAGATCATGGGCGTCGAGTACATCATCGACGAGAAGCTGTTCGCTTCGTTGCCGATCAAGGAGAAGTCGATGTGGCACAGCCATGGCTATGAGGTCTCCTCTGGGCAATTGATCGCTCCCGGGATCCCTGCGTCTGCTGAACATATGCTCGTGGAGCGGCTTGCTCATACTTATGGGAAGACATGGCACACCTGGCACACAGACCAGGACAAAGCACTTCCCGTCGGCGTACCACAGTTGATGATGGGATTCACAGCAGACGGCCAAGCGAACGCTGACATGGTCGAGCAGCGCAATCGGCGTCTGGGAGTGGATTCTGCCAAGATCAAAGCTCAGCGGGCCAACATTCGAGTCCCAGCAGCAGACCCCCATGCTGATGGTTGGCGGCACGGTAACGTCTTCCAGATTACCGATCCGAACGGTACCTACCTGCACCATCCCGCTACATCAACCCCAGAGAAAACCAATAGCCGCTCAAGTGAGCCGCTCTGATCCGAGGTAACAGCCGGCCGCTAGTTGAAACGGACGATCCCCACCCGCACCCGCTGCGATACCGTCATTACCAGGCAACCCCCCTACCCCGCATTCGTAACATCAATGACTGGAGAGCCTATGAGGGTATTGGTAAGCGTCAAACGAGTGGTCGACTACAACGTCAAGGTTCGCGTCAAGGCGGACAGCTCCGGCGTCGACCTTGCTAACGTCAAGATGTCCATGAACCCCTTCTGCGAAATCGCCGTGGAAGAAGCCGTACGCCTGAAGGAAAAGGGTGTCGCGTCCGAGATCGTCGTCGTTTCCGTCGGCCCGGCCACTGCCCAGGAGCAACTGCGTACCGCCCTGGCCCTGGGTGCCGATCGTGCCATCCTGGTCGAAGCCGCTGACGAACTGAATTCCCTGGCCGTGGCCAAGGCGCTGAAAGCCGTTGTCGACAAAGAGCAGCCG